>CAYTBC010000115.1:0-14733 GCA_964435765.1 uncultured Desulfosarcina sp. | reverse complement strand
CGTTCGACGTTCGATGTTCGACGTTCAATCTGTTCGCTGTTTCGACAATATGAAATTTCAAGTGCGGTATTCAACTGCGAACCGCAGAATTTCGAAGGGAGGAGGCCCAAAATGAAATCAACCGACGGCCCTAAACCGGCAACCCTTTCCGTGTGGGCGGGCGAAGACGGTCCGCTCTGGCAACGCGCCACGCAGGTTCCGGTGGTGCACAGCGTATCCTTTGGCTATGACGACCTGGATGAATGGATCAAGGTCGGTCTGGGACAGGCATCCGGCCACATCTATGGCCGCAACACCAATCCCACCCTGCAAGTCTTCGAGGAGAAAGTGCGCATTCTGGAGGACGCGGCAGCGGCCACATCCTTTGCCAGCGGCATGGCCGCCATCAGCAGCACCCTGTTCACCCTGCTTTCGCCGGGGGACCGCGTGGTCTCTATCAAGGACAGCTACGGCGGCACCAACAAATTATTTATCGAGTTTTTGCCCCGCTTTCAGATCGAAGCTGTTTTGTGCGACACCACGGACCACGAAGCCATTGAGAAGGCTCTGACGGAAGATTGTCGGCTGCTGTACCTGGAAACCCCCACCAATCCGACGTTGAAGGTGGTCGACATCCCCCGGCTGGCAGAGACCGCCCGAAAGCAAGGGGCTCTGGTAGTGGTGGACAATACCTTTGCGACCCCGATTCTGCAGAATCCCCTGCAGCTGGGGGCCGACCTGGTTTTGCACAGCGCCACCAAATTTCTCGGCGGCCATGCCGACGCTTTGGGCGGCGTGGTGTGCGGCCGTTCCGATTTGATCCAACAAATCTATCACTACCGCGAAATCAACGGGGCGACGCTGGGTCCCATGGCAGCCTATTTGCTGTTGCGGGGCATGAAAACGCTGCAGTTAAGAGTCGAGCGGCAAAGCGCCAGCGCCTTGAAAATTGCCCGGTACCTTGAAGCGCACCCGGCCGTGGAGCGCGTATTTTACCCGGGGCTGGAATCTCATCCCCAGCATGCGATTGCCCGCCGGCAGATGTCGGCGTTCGGCGGCGTACTCAGTTTTATGGTCAAAGGCGAATTTGAAGCCGTGGGCCGCTTTCTGCCGCAATTGAAGTATGCCCACCGCGCCGCCAACCTGGGGGCGGTGGAAACCGTTGCCGGCCCGCCCGCCACCACCAGCCACGTGGAGTGCACCGCGGAAGAAAGAGCTGCCATGGGCATCCCCGAGGGACTGGTGCGCTATTCCGTGGGCATCGAAGACCCCGATGACCTGATCGCCGATCTGGAGCAGGCGCTGGAAAAGTCGACCTGAAATTGTTCCGGCAGTTTTAATCCCGGCAGCTGCGGCCTTGAAATAAATTTAGCGCGGCGGCCAGGCCGGGGTTGCCATTTGTTCTGCGAATATGTATAAGGCTTGCCTTACGGTGCATTTTCCCTGCCACAGACTCCAAGGCCGGGACCATGCAGCTTTTTACGGCAACGACTTGCAGGAGAGCGCGGTTGGGGCCTTTTATTAAAAACCGAAGCAAAGCGAAAGGGCTATGACAGAGCAAAGGGTTTTAATTGTCGGCGGCGGCATCGCCGGATTGACCGCGGCGAACCGGCTGGCGGCCATGAAAATCGATTCCATTCTGGTAGAAAAGCAAAGCGTCATCGGCGGACACGCAGCCGGCTATGCCTGCAAAGCGACTGATGCCTGCGTTAAATGCGGCGCCTGTCTGGTGGCGGAATCCTGCCGCAAGGTTCTCGCAGACCCGGCCGTGGAGGTCATAACCGATGGCCGGATAAACGCGGTTGAGCCCAGCGGCCGCTTTCGCGTCGTGATCCAAAAGGAATCTGCCGACAAACACGCGGATCTGACCCGCGAAGCGGATGCCGTCATCCTGGCCTGCGGCTTTCGGCCCTTTGACCCGCGACCTAAACCTTATGGATATGGGCAATTTCCCAATGTTTTGACCAACCTTGAACTCGAACATCTGCTCCGGGATCAAAGCATCCCGCTAAGGCCCTCCGACCACCGGACACCGGATCGAATGGCCTTCGTGCAATGCGTGGGCAGCCGCGACCGGCAGCTTGGGCACCTGTGGTGCTCGAAGGTTTGCTGTGCATCCGCCTTGCGCATGGCGCGGCTCATCAAAACGCGCTGCCCGCAGGTCGAGATCGCATTTTTTTATATCGATATCCAAACGTTCGGCAAAGATTTCCAAAGCTTTTTGGCCGGCATCAAAAAAGAAATCACACTGGTGAGGACCTTGCCGGGAGATGTTTTTCCCGCTGACGACGACCGTCTCAGGGTCGTTTACTTCGACCCTGGGAATCGACAGGCACACGAGGATATTTTCGACCTTCTGGTTCTGTCGGTCGGTATCATGCCCGTCGCGGAAAACCTGCAGTTGGCCCGCCAGTTTCAACTCAAGCCGGAATTAAGTGGATTCTGGCCGCGATCGGCGGGTGCGGGTGTGTTTTGCGCCGGCACCGTTTGCGGCCCCATGAGCATTGCCGAATCCATTGTCAGCGGCGAACAGGCTGCATTGCAGGCGGTCGAGTACATCCGCAATACCAAGCACCTTGAGGTTACAAAACCGGGATTAAGGATCCGCCCGACGCAAGGGGGTGTTTAAATGACCCCAGCGAAAAAAACACTTGTTATCGGAAACGGCAATTGTGCGCAGCAGGTGGCCCGCCACCTGGCATCCGCCGGCGTGGCGGTGATCATGACCGGCCACCGCCTGGAAATCCCCGTGCCGGCAGTGGATATCCCGAGTCCGGCCGACACAGCCGCAATCGAAGTCTATGCCTGCACCCGTCTAACCGGCTGTGTGGGTTTTGCAAACGATTTTAGGGTGGTGCTGACATCCAATGGGAAGCAGACGACCCATGACGTCGACAGCATCGTCGTTGCCGAAGACACCGGGCGCCGGACAAACCACGCGGCGCTCGGTTTGAAAGCTTCGACCGCCGTCCAATCACTTTCGGAATTCCGACGGACGGTGACGGACGACCCGGACCGGATAGTCGCCGCACTCGGCGGCCAATCGATCGTGTTCCTCAACGGCCTGGCGCAGGAGAGCACACCTGTGATCGCTGCGGAAATCATGCAGACAGCCCTCGCGCTGCAGAAACTGCCCGACGTGCGAACATCTGTGTTGACCACCAATTTGAAGGTTGCCGGCGACGGGCTGGAGGAGCTTTATCACAGGGCCAAGACCGCCGGCGTGTTTTTTGTCAAATTTAGCAATACGCGACCGCGCATGGACCAATCGGCCGACGGTCGGGTCACGATCCTTTTGGCCGACGAAGCCAGCGGCCGGATGATCCGGCTGCATCCGGATGTAACGGTGGTAGACGAAACCATCGTGCCTTCGGAAGAACTTCAACGCCTCGGCCGAATCCTGGAGATTGACACCGACGAGACCGGCTTTTTGCAGACCGAAAACGTCCATCGATGGCCGGTTTTTACCAATCGTCGCGGAATACTGGCCGCCGGACCGGCTCGGGCTGTTCTGATGCCTGAGGAAACCCCGGCCGATGCCGCGGCGGCGGCAGCCGCTGTTCTGGGTATGACCCGGAGTCCGGATGCGGCCCGGCTCACCGCCGGCATCAATTCCGGAAAGTGTATCCGGTGCCTGACATGTTATCGACTCTGTCCCTACCGATCGGTTCAGAAGGCCGCTCGCATCGCGATCGCCCCTGAAGCGTGCGAAGGGTGCGGCATCTGCGCCGCCGAGTGTCCGCGGGGCGCCATTACGCTGGGTGAATCCGGAGCCCCTTTCGAGCGTCAACTCGGCCAACTCACCGCGCAGACTTCGACTGCCGACTTCTGGTTTCCGGCCTTTTGCTGCAGCCGCTCGGCGGGGCGTGCCGCTGAACTGGCTGAGCAATTAGGTTTGAAACTGCCGGCCGGTCTTAAAGTGGTTGAGGTACCCTGCGCCGGCGGCCTGTCCGTTCGCCACATGCTGGCGGCCTTCACCGGGGGTGCGGCCGGGGTCCTGGTGTTGAGTTGTCACGTCGATAACTGTCACTCCGAACGGGGAAACTTGCTGGCCAAGCAGCGGGTGGCACTGATCCGCGAGCAGCTGACCCACATGGGAGAGAATCCGCAGCGCCTGCAATGCTACAGTCTGGCGGCGAATATGGCCCGCGAATTTGCCGATACGGTCCGGCGCTTCGAGCAGAATCTGCTCCAATTGAAAACCAATTCAAACAGAGGTAACCATGACCAGTGAGACTCAAAACATCATCGACCTCCGAGACCTGCCGAGGAACAATTTCAAATCCTGGACCTATGCCCAGGAAGCCTGCCAGACCTGCGGGTTGTGCGCCAGCATCTGTCCGGTTGCCGGAATCGACGACTTCGATCCGCGCAAAATTATCCGCATGGTCACGTTGGGACTCGAAGAGGAATTGGTGGCATCCCGTTGGCCGTGGATTTGCACCTTGTGCGCCCGATGTGAAACTCTCTGCCCGATGCAGATTGACATCCCCGGGGTCATGCGGGCTATCCGATCTCTGAGAGACCGTGATCAAGTGCCGGGAATCCTGCACAAGGGAGTGGCCGCTGCCATGAAGTCCGGCAACAACCTGGGGCTGCCCAAAGACGATTTTATTTTCATCCTGGAAGACGTGGCGGCGGAAATCAGTGAAGAACCCGGTTTCGAGGGGTTTCAGGTGCCGATTGACAAAAAGGGGGCCAACTTGATGACCACCATCCACAACAAGCTGGTCAACACCCATACCGAAGATTTAAAACACTGGTGGAAGATATTTTTCGCCGCCGGTGAAGACTGGACCGTTCCATCCGACGCCTGGGAAGGCGTCAACTGGGGTTATTTCACCGGCGATGATGCCGCCATGAAGGTCATGGTGGATCGCATCGCCCAGCAGCTGGAAACCCTGGAGATCAGCAACCTGATGTGGCCGGAATGAGGTCACGCGTATCTTGCGACCAGGTCTGGTCTGGAAAAATATCACCCCGGCTTATTGAAAAAAATCGGCACGTTCACCGTTTTTGATCTTTTGATTGCCTACATCAAACAAGGACGCATCCGAATCGATAAAAGCCGCTATGACGTTCTGGCCACCTATCACGACCCCTGCAACTACTGCCGCAAGGCCGAAAAATTGTTCGGTCATGGATTCTATGAGGAGCCTCGCTGGATTTTGAGCCAGTGCCTGGAAAATTGGGTGGATTTATACCCATCCAAACAGCTTCAAATCTGCTGCGGCGGCGGCGGCGGCGCCCTGACGACCGGCTACAACCAAGAGCGGATTTATTATGGCCGTCGAAAAATTGAACAAATCAGGGCAACCGGAGCTTCCATGGTGGTGGTCCCCTGCCACAGCTGCCACGGCCAACTTGAAAATTTAAAAAGCCACTATGACTTCGAAGACCTGCAGGTCAAATACCTCTGGGAACTGGTCGCCGACTGCCTGATCATGGATTAGATTGGAGGATTGATATTCTTACTCCAAAAAAGTGCGTCTGAAACGACGCATTCCCTTCAACCAGCGGCCATAGTCTGAAGTTTTGCGCTGCATATAAAGACGCACCTGTTCGTGGGTCAGAATCAGGAAGGTTTCCGCCGCCAGACCAGTGATGACGCTGTCCGCCACCTGCTCCGGGGTCAATATGCCGTCAACACCTTGCGGTCCCCCGTCATGGATGTCTCCCAGCATCCGGGTGGCCACCGCCTGCGGGCAAATCACGGACACTTTAATGCCGTCATCGCCGTGGGTGATTGCCAGTGCTTCGGCAAAGCCGATGGCAGCGTGTTTGGTAGTCGAATAAGGTGCCGAACCGATCTGGTTCAGCAAACCGGCGGCAGATGCGGTATTGAGCAAATACCCTTCTTTGCGGGCGATCATGCCCGGCAGAACTGCCCTGGCGGCATACACGTGGGCCATCACATGAATTTCCCAGGATCTTTGCCATTTATCGTTGGGGCAACTGGTGGCCATCCCGCCCGGTTCGTCAGTATATGCCACCCCCGCATTGGAGCAAAACAGGTCGATGGGGCCGAAATCTTTTTGGGTTTCTTCAACCACGCGGATGATATCGGATTCGATCGAAACATCGGCTTGCAAGGCCAATCCTTCAATTTCTGCGGCCATCTGCCGGGCGCCTTGCAGGTCGAGGTCGACCACGGCAACACCCTTGGCACCCTCCTGCTTAAACCGCCGGCACATGGCAGCCCCGATCCCGTGGGCGCCACCGGTGACAATAACCACTTTATCTTTGACTTTCATTCTTTTGCACCCCCCTGCATTCCGTTATTTGCAAAAGAGAATATAGTTGGAAATCTTGGCCATAAATTCAACACGCTAAAACACCAACAAGCCATTACACCTGAATTAATTGTAATTTAAAGCCTTCATGACAGCTTTTATTTAAGCCGGTAGCGAAAATCGCAATAATCCGCCCCTTCCATAATCGTGCGGGTGCGCTGAAAGGAGACATCCGGATTAAAGCCTTCGATCAGAGCGAAATCGCGTGTGCAGGAAAAAATAGCACCCATTCCGCGTATTCCCAGACTTTCATACAGCTCGGCATACCGGCAGCGGGTCACATTGAAGGACAACACCTGTGCTGTTTCTTCGAGCACATCGATCTCGAGGGCATTATCTTTGGTCCAAAACTGCAGCGAATCCTTAAAATGTTTAAGGGATTTGCCGCCCATCTGTTTGCTGAGTTCTTCTCCCTGCTCCCGGGCGATTTTGACAATGGCGGCTTGGGCCACCTCAAGAACCGCATCGCGCCCGAATGCGTCGCCCAGAGCGTCGATCAACGGCGAAAGTATGCGGGCTTCAACCTCGCGCCGGGTCAGCACGCCGATCCTTGAATTGAGGCTGTCCTCGGGCATTTTTCCTCCCTTACCGCGCAGAGTCTTCGACTCTTTATCAGCGGTCATAAGTAATCTCCTTTCATGATGCATGCGTTAACAAAAAGTTGAATTCGGCAGGCAGTTGGTTTGTTCGGCATTTGCCAGGGCCAAATTACACCATCCTGAAAATGCGCGTGTCACGGCGCATAACAAATAACATCCTAAATTGAGCGATTTTCAGGTACGTGCATCCGGTGCGGGCGGGCGTAAAGCCCGCCCCTACAATACTTGCTTAACCTGTTGTGTAGGGGCGAGGTTTATCCTCGCCCGCACAGATTGGGCTAATGTTCATATCGTCATATTGAAATCGCTCAACTTAGGAACATTGTTCTTTGAAAATTGAAGAAAAGCAAAAGACCGCAGTTGCCTAGTTTCTGCTATTTTATATCATATGCATAGCCCGCCAGATAAGAAATAGTCAATCCTAAAAATTGGGTTGTCCCTTTACAACCGATTGCCATTTGTTTTATAAGAATGATCTGATGAAAATCTATTGAAATCATGGATGGTTTGAAAGGAGACGCCAGGATGAGCCGGTTCGGAGAAAAATTGATCAGCCTGAGAACGGCGCGTGGTTTAACCGTTAAGAATGTATGCGCTCAGGTCGGTATCCCGCAATCCAGATTGAGTGAGTTGGAAAGGGGGGTGCGAATACCCACACCCGGCCAAATTGATAAGCTTGAAAAATATTTTGAGGTCAATGGAGGGAGTCTTGCCGAATTGGCACACCTGGAATAGAATCGAAGTCGAGTGATAAATCGATTGGGACCTAAATCGAGCGTTTCAAATTTTAAAAGACACCTATGAAGTTGAGATCAGCGACATTAATTTTAATCTTCCTGGCCGGGATGATCCCACTTGCGGTCCAAGCCGCTCAACAACCTCCGGCGCCAGCCGCCGACGCTGATTCCGGTTGGCTAAAATTGGCTGAAGGCCTTGAGCTGGGGGTCTTCAAGGCTCCCGTGCCGTCTGAAATAGGCGATTCCAAAATACGGGTTCTGAGAATAGATCCCCAATACTTCAAACTCAGACTGCTAAATGCCTCGGCTTCTGAGGAAGGGCAGCCGCTGTCGGCCAAGGAATGGTGTCGCCGCAACGGACTGGTGGCCGCCATAAACGCCAGCATGTACCAAGCGGATTACAAAAGCAGCGTTTCATTTATGCGCACCAAGGCCCATATCAATAATCCGAGACTTTCCAAAGATATGGCCGTTCTGGCCTTTGACCGAAAACAAGCCGATATTCCTCCGGTTAAAATCATTGACCGGCAGTGCGATGATTTCGACGCCTGGGACAAAAAATACACCACCGTCATCCAGAGTATTCGCATGATTTCCTGCACCGGAAAAAACGTTTGGATGCAGCAACCCCAAAAATGGAGTACGGCAGCCATCGGAGTCGATGAGCGCGGCCGGGTTTTGTTTATCCATGTCGGATCGCCATACAGCACCCACGATTTGATCGACATCCTCATAAACCTGCCGCTTAAAATTGCCAGGGCAATGTATTCCGAAGGCGGCCCCCAGGCCCAAATGTATATCAACATCGGGGATCATGAATACGAATTCGTCGGCCACTACGAGATCGAGCTTCAGGGCAATATGAAAAAGCTGATTTCTCGACCGGTGCCCAATGTAGTCGGAATATCACCGAAAACCGACGAATAGGTAAAAATTCAGTTCATTTATAAAGGATCGAACCATGAACAAAACGAGTGTCATCGTTTGCACTGCATTGCTTTCGGCTGTGGTGATGGGTTGTTCGGGCACAATGAATGGGGTTGTCAGGCGAGATGCCCAAAGAATCGAGATCATGTACACTGATTCAAGAGTCTCGGTGGCCGAACTCATTGCCGTTCTCCCCGGCGGCGAACGCTTTCGGGGTAAAGCTGAAAAGTTCGACCGGTCTCAGGAAATGATGGAGACCGAAACAACAGCGGCCGACAATGTTGCAGCCCATTTTGAAGCTTTGCAAACATTTCCCGGCAACGTCAAGGCGACGTTGACCGGCAGCGGGAGCGACACAATAAAATGCCGCTTCAAGTTGACGGATGTAATAATCGGATTTTCCGCCGGCGGGTTTGGAATATGCCAGATCTCGGACGGTGGGGTGATTGATGTGTACTTTTAGGTTGATGGGTTCAAGGTTCAGAGTTCAAAGGTTGCAACCAATAAGCCCTGCTTGCAAAATTATCCGGGATTTAAAGGAGCGGCTGGACCAGGCCAAAATGTTTGCCAAAACTTTGCCCCAAAAATAAAAAAGAGGGAATGCTGAATGACCGACCGCATGCAAATATTTAGAGGCTATGAACTCAGCCAGATTCATTATGCGTCGATGGAGGTTCTGCGCGATACCGGTGTGAAATTCAACTCCGGCGCGGCGCTGGAATTATTTCAAATGCATGGATTCCGGATAGAAGGACCCCGGGTGTTCATCACGGAAAAAGATGTCAGAAAGGCCCTCGAGACGGTGCCGTCGCGTTTTACGGTCCAGGCTCGAAATCCTGACCGGAATGTATCGATTGGCGATAATGATTTTGTGCTCCTGCCCACCGGCGGAGCTCCCAATGTATCCACATTTACCGGGGAGCGCAGACCGGCAACGCTCGCAGACTACCACACCTGCTGCAAGCTGGTTCAAACATCCGATCAACTGGACATGAACGGAAGCTTGATGGTCCAGCCCACGGACCTTCCCCCTCAAACGGCGCACCTTGACATGCTTTTCGCCGATATGGTGTTGTGTGACAAGGCCTATGTCGGGACCGGCATGCACCGCCAGGCGGCTGTCGATTGTCTCGAAATGGCCGCAATTGCGTGGGGCGGAAAAGAAAATTTAAGAAAACAACCGGTCATGGCGACCATCGTCACGGCAACCTCACCCCTTAAATACCCGGCCGACGAGGCCGAAGCCATCATCGAAATGGCGCGTTTGGGTCAGCCGCTGGTGATTACGGATCTGGTGATGGCCGGAACGAGTGGTCCGATATCGCTGCCGGGACTGCTGGCCCTGGCCAATGCCGAGATTCTGGCAGGTATCGTGCTTTCTCAGCTGGCGGGAGCGGGAACGCCGGTGGTTTACGGCTCCGTATCGGCGCCGGCGGATATGCGATCGGTGACCTCGGCGGTCGGCGCACCGGAAGCGGTCGCACTGGCGTCAGCCGTCATTCAACTGGCCCAGTTTTACCGCCTGCCCTGCCGAACCGGCGGAATGCTGACCAATGCCCATTGCCCTGATACCCAGGCTGCGGCCGAAGGGACTCTGATGATGAGCACGGCGGTGCGCAACGGGGCGAATTTCATCTTTCAGGCCTGCGGTCAGCTGGGCTCCTACATATCCATGAGCTTTGAAAAGTGGCTGCTGGATGAAGAAGTCTGCCGCACGATTCGCAGAGTTCTCACCGCCATGCAAATCAGCGTCGAGTCCATCGACGTTGATACGATCAAAAGTGTCGGCAGTGACGGCAACTATCTGATTCACCCGACGACCTTCCAGCACTGCCGCGAGCTATACCAGCCGCAGATATTTACGCGCAGTGATTATCAAAAATGGTCCAGCAATGGGGCCAAGCGGGCGGAGGAAATTGCCGCCGAAATGCTGCCCAAACGCCTGGCGCAATACAGCAAACCCCCGATAGATGAAGGCCTCGAGCAGGCTTTGAGCGAATATGTCAGCCGCCGCAAGATGCCGGGAGATTAGGATACACTAATTTCTTCAACTTTGTGATATTTATTCTTACTTCAGCAAATTGCAGACTGATATCGCATAATAAAAGAATGCCTTAAGTGATCTAAATTGCCTAAAATGACTAAAATTTCAGATATTCTTTTCGCAGCAGAAAGGTCGACAGTGAAATTAACTAGCTGGATATTAGGTTGCACCTTCGTCATGGCAGCGACAGCTTACGCGGGGGAAGCGGACGTTGTCGGCGCAGCGGTTAGGATGACCGGCGAAAACACCTATAGTTTTGATGTCACCGTGCGCCATGCCGATGAGGGCTGGCATCATTATGCCGACAAATGGGATGTGGTGGCACCCGACGGCAGCGTGCTCGGCACCCGCATACTTTACCATCCGCATGAGGATGAACAGCCTTTTACCCGCAGCCTGTCCGGTGTAAAAATTCCCGAATCCATCCATGAAGTCGCCGTCCGCGCCCATGATTCGGTGCATGCTTATGGCGGCAAGACCGTAAAATTGGCGGTTCCCAAAAGATAGGGTCACAAGAGGAGAATATTCATGCCGACAATGGGACTGAAGCTGCGTTTGAACCCGATTTTACTCGTTACCGTAACCGCCCTTGTGCTCGGGTGCTCCTCGGCCTACTACGGCACCCTGGAGAAGCTGGGCTACCCCAAACGGGATTTAATGGTTAATCGCGTGGAATCGGCCCGCGACGCCCAGCAGGATGCCAAAGAAGAATTTGAATCAGCCCTGGAAAAATTCAAAAGCGTGTTGAATTTTGACGGCGGCGCCCTGGAAGAAAAGTATAATCAGTTGAAGACCGCGTACGACCGCAGCGATGCACGCGCCGAAACTGTGCGGGACCGTATTGAATCCGTGGAAGATGTGGCCGAGGCGTTGTTTGAAGAGTGGCAAGCCGAACTTGACCAGTACAGCAGCAGCAGCTTGCGTCGCAGCAGCGCGCGCAAACTCCAGCAAACCAGACAGCAGTATGCCCGGCTGATCAATGCCATGCAACGGGCCGAAAAAAAAATGGATCCGGTGCTGGCGGCATTTCATGATCAGGTCCTGTTCCTTAAACATAACCTGAACGCCAGGGCAATTGCCTCGCTGCAATCAGAGCTGGTTTCCGTCAATTCCGAGATCGACGCGCTGATTCGGGAAATGAATGCTTCCATCAAAGAAGCCAATGCGTTCATCGGCGCCATGGCTAAAGAATGAAAAGAATTCGGAATGAGGATACAATCCCATGATGAAACCATATGCAAATGTATTCCTGGTCATCGGCACCTTGTTACTCGCCGCCTGTGCCGGGGCTCGACCGGAGAGCGCTGCAATCGGGCCGGCCGGCCGGCTGGTCACCCCCCGGAGTCTTGGGCAAATCGCAGGTGTCCAATGGCATCTGACCAAGATGACATTAGATCATAAACCTATCTCCCTGGTTCAAAACTCCGAAACGACCTTTGCATGCGATAAAAAAGGCAGTGTGTCCGGCAAAGCCACGATAAACCGATATTCGGTAAATTTCAAACTGCTGGATGACGGAGAAATTATTTGGAATAAAGCTTTCATCATGACCCGCATGGCAGGTCCGCCGGAGTTGATGCAGCAGGAAGCGCTGTTTACCCAGGCACTGATGAAAACATCCCGGATGCTGTTAAACGATTCAGAGCTCACTTTGCGGAGTGAGGATAATTCGACGGTTCTGGTATTCGTCCAGGTCCAATAATTAGAAATACCGGGTGACCCGGGCATGTGCCATATTTTTGACAACCCGCCTGATTTTATAGATATTATTCTCTTGCACACCCAGCGTATGGAGCGGGGATCGGACCGGGTGATTTTTCTCTAAAGTGCCGGTATTGAGGCAGTCAGGGACATGCCCGCTTTCCGGGATACAACTGCCACATTCTAAAGGTACGCTTTTTGCATATTATACAGGCGGTTACCTGTTGGCAGCATCCATCCGGACAAAAATGCGCCAAAAGAAATTAGGCCTTCAC
Source organism: uncultured Desulfosarcina sp. (assembly GCA_964435765.1). Lineage (GTDB taxonomy): Bacteria > Desulfobacterota > Desulfobacteria > Desulfobacterales > JAFDCJ01 > JAFDCJ01. The sequence goes on along the minus strand of CAYTBC010000115.1, from coordinate 2,178 downwards.
AAAACCTTTAAGTTGCGGTGGTGAAACTATGCAAGTATTTAAAAAATGCAGCTGTTGCGAAATCCCCTGGTTTACCCGAAATGAATTCCTGCAAGACAAAAACATCGAACTGGTGGGTTACCAGGCCAATTTCAGTCAACTGGAGCTCGGTTTTTTTCTTTTTAACCACCTGCACTGCAAGTCGACCCTTGCCATTCCCGCCGGTGTTTTCAGTGATCTTTACGAAGGACCGGTGTTTGGCGAGAGATTGACGGGAGCGGAGCCCTGTCCCGGTTACTGCCTGCACGAAGAGTTTCTCCAACCCTGCGAAGCGCAGTGTGCGTGCGCTTATGTTCGGGAGATCATGCAGATTGTGCAGGATTGGCCCAAAGAAGAATTCCAAGCGTCGCAGGCGGTTGTGGGTCAATCCATGTAGACCCGCGAATCGGCCGGGTGGACCTGCTTCCCTCTATACGAAACTTCAAGCGGTCGGCACAGCGAACCGCGGAATTTCAAAGGGTAGACTCGCTGCGCACTATCTGATTGAAAAAGTGATGAGTGCTGAGGACTGTGGACTGAGCGAGTCACGATTTCCATCGCCCGTATCTTCTTTGACTCAGTCCTCGTTTCTCAGTCCTGGTGAGTGTTCTACCTTCGTTATTCGATACTTGTCCGCCTTTGTGACCTCGTTTATTTTTTAGGTGAAGCGCGCCTGCCCTTACCCTCCTTTTTTAACGGCATCCATTGCGCAAACCTTTCCTTTCAGCAAACATTTTGCTATATACGTCGAATCGCCTTGCTGCCCGGCACCCAAAACGTGAAAGGAATATGCGACCTATGTTCACCCGCGCCATTGCCAGAAGGCCCTGTGAAAATTTTGCCCGGGGCCTCACCACTGCCGTCCCTTCCGAACCCGCCGACTATAGCTTAATGGTCAAGCAGCATCAGGCCTACCTTGAAGCCTTAACCGCCGCCGGGCTTGAGCTCATCGTGCTCGACCCCCTGCCGGACTACCCGGATGCGCACTTTGTTGAGGATACCGCGGTGGTAACCCCGGAGGTGGCCGTCATTACCCATCCGGGCGCGCCCACCCGCCGGGGCGAGGCGCAAGCAATGGCACCGGTCCTGGCCGAATTTCGCAAAATCGAACGGATCAAGCCCCCCGGAACCGTTGACGGCGGCGACGTGCTCCAGGTTGAAAACCATTTCTTTATCGGGTTATCGGAACGCACCAACAAACCAGGTGCTGAACAACTGGGCCGCATCCTCCACAACCATGGCTACACCTGGACCGCGGTGGCGGTGGCGGCCGGGCTGCACTTTAAATCAAGTGTCAATTATGTCGGCCGACACACCCTGCTCGTAACCAGTAATTTTGCCGGCCAAAAGCAGCTCAAAGGATATGATCAGATCGTACTGGACAGTGCGGAAACCTATGCGGCCAATACACTGCTTGTCAATCAGCATCTGCTGATCCCCGCCGGGTATCCGAACACGAGCAGACAGCTTGAGGTTCTCGGCTTTGAGATGATCGCGCTTGAAATCAGCGAGGTTCGCAAAATGGATGGGGGATTGACCTGCATGTCGCTGAGATTTTGAACGGGTACGTCCGGGGAAGAAGAGATATATATGCGCAAGAATAAAAATATCAGCATATTTAATGATGTCCTGGGCCCGATCATGCGGGGGCCGTCGAGTTCGCACACTGCCGGCCCCTATCACATTGGTTTAATTGCTCGTGCACTGCTGGGAGAAGAACCGGCGGCGGTCAGCTTTGTTTTTGACCCCCAGGGTTCATTTGGTGAAGTTTACAGCCTGCAGGGCAGCGATCTGGGGTTTGCCGCCGGTGTCATGGGAATCGAATTGACCGCCGACCAGTTTCCCCGTATCCTTCAACTGGCCGGAGACCGGAACGTCGCCATCGAGTTTGAGGTGAGACCTTTAAAAACAGCGGATCATCCGAATGCGGTCGATATCCACATGACCGGCCGCACCGGTCGCACGTTGAATCTATCGGCCAGTTCCATCGGCGGCGGGGCAGTTGTCATCCAAAAAATTGAAACCTGGCCGGTACAAATTACCGGCAAATCTCATGTTGTGTTGGTCGAACTGGAATCTGAATCCGTGGATCCGGTGAGCCGAATTTTAAGTGCAGACGGTCAACTGCTGCGGGAAATAAAAGTTCTATCCGATAATCAT
>CAYTBC010000114.1:0-15281 GCA_964435765.1 uncultured Desulfosarcina sp. | reverse complement strand
CGTGAAGGTGGCCGTACGGTGGGCGCAGGCGTCGTCAGCGAAATTATCGAATAAATGCTAAGGAGTCCTTCAGGTGAGAACAATTGTTACCCTTGCATGTACGGAATGCAAACGTAGAAATTATACGACAACCAAAAACAAGCGCACCACGCCCGATAAGCTGGAATTCAGCAAATATTGCCGGTTTTGTCGCAAGCACACGCCCCACAAAGAAACCAAATAGACGGCCCGGCGGGACCGGCCCGAAGAACGGGGTCGGGCGGGCCAATTGATGGGACTGCGGTGTTGTCGTAATTAAATACAGGAACTTTTAAATTCAGCTGATCATTGACAATTGCCAACTTCGAAACGGATGATGCAGGCCAGTAGCTCTAACGGTAGAGCATCGGACTCCAAATCCGGGTGTTGGGGGTTCGAATCCCTCCTGGCCTGCCACAATCTTTTGGTTAAGCTCAGAGCCTGAAGAACAAAGGGAAATGGAATTCTTTCTATTAAGCTCGGAGCTTTTACCTTTTTAGGAGTACAATGGGACGCATACTGCGAAAAAAGCAATCAGGAACAAAAAAGAAACAAAAAACTGAAAAACTGGCTGTGGCCGGGCTTCAGGATGGTGCCGCTGATCGCGAGGCAAATTCAGCTTCGGCCGGTGAGGCTGCTGTCAAACGTGAGAAGAAGAAGACGGTCTTGCCAATGAAAAAACAGCCGGCGGCGGCAAGTCCGGTGGCGGCCAAACCCAAAGACAATATTTTCAGCAAGTCGGCTCAGTTCTTACGGGAAGTCAAAGTCGAGCTGAAAAAAGTCACCTGGCCCTCGCGCAAACAAACCGTCGGTTCTACGGTGGTTGTCATTGTACTGGTGATGGTGATTTCACTATTCCTTGGGGTCGTTGATCTCGGCATATCCAGTTTAATCCGTATTGTTCTTCAATAGCTTGGGGAGAGAGAAGAGTGCTGCTTAAATGGTACATAGTCCATGTGTATTCAGGCTTCGAACACAAGGTTAAGCTGGCCCTGAAAGAAAGGATCGCCACTTGCCCGCATCCGGAAAAATTCGGCGATGTCCTAGTGCCTACGGAAGAGATTGTTGAACTGGTCAAAGGCAAACGCAAGACGTCTTCCAGGAAATTTTATCCCGGATATATCCTCGTCAAAATGCACCTTGATGATGAAACCTGGCATGTGGTCAACGATACCGCCAAGGTGACCGGATTTTTGGGCGGGCGCGAAAAACCCTCCCCACTTTCCGATGAAGAAGCCGATCAGATTTTGAATCGCATGGCCGCCGGCAAGTTGAAACCGCAGCCGAAGTATTTTTTTGAAACTGGAGATGAGATTCGGGTCATTGACGGACCATTTACCAATTTCAACGGTACGGTGGAAGAAGTCAATCCGGAAAAAGGCAAGATTAAGGTGCTGGTGAGTATTTTCGGCCGGTCGACACCGGTGGAATTAGATTTTGTCCAAGTCCAGAAAATGTAGCACCGAGGGATATCTGGATTTTTATTATCGTTGCTCCCGCTAGCATGCGGGAATCGGATTAGGAGAGATAGAGTTAAAATGGCAAAAAAGGTTATGGCACTAATTAAATTGCAGGTTACAGCCGGAAAGGCCAATCCGTCCCCTCCCATCGGTCCCGCCTTGGGACAGCACGGAGTCAACATTATGGACTTTTGCAAGGCATTTAATTCCAGGACGGCTCAGGATGAGGGCATGATCATTCCGGTGGTGATTACGGTTTATCAGGATCGATCTTTCACGTTTGTCACCAAGACGCCTCCGGCGGCTGTTTTGCTGAAGAAGGCGGCCAAGATTGCCAAAGGTGCGGGCGACCCCAAAAGGGACCGGGTCGGTTCGGTGACCCGGCAGCAGCTCGAAGAAATTGCCAAGCTGAAAATGGTTGACCTGAATGCGAACGATCTAGACACTGCCTGTAAAATTATTGCGGGTACGGCCAGAAGTATGGGGATAGAGGTCGGATAAGAAGAATATTAACGCGTTGCGGGTTTCGCGTTGCAGGCCAAAATCAATATTTGATCGATCCCACGCAACCGGCAACAAGAAACACCAATTACTTTGTAAGGAGACGAAAAAGACCATGCCTAAGCGGGGTAAAAAGTATACTGAATCCAAAAAAAAGATAGGTGCCTTAGCCGCCAATGGTTTTGAGGAGGCTGTTAAAACGGCTCTGGCATCATCATACGCCAAATTTGATGAGACCATTGACGTTGCCGTTCGTTTGGGCGTGGATCCCAGACATGCAGACCAGATGGTGCGGGGAAGTGTGGTCTTGCCCAACGGATTAGGCAAAGAGGTCAAAGTCCTCGTCTTTGCGAAAGGTGAGAAGGAAAAAGAGGCACTTGATGCGGGGGCCGAATTTGTGGGAAACGACGAACTCGTGGAAAAAATCAAAGAAGGATGGTATGGTTTTGACAAGGCCATCGCCACCCCCGACATGATGGGTACGGTTGGAAAAATCGGAAAACTGCTCGGACCCAGGGGGCTGATGCCTAATGCCAAAACCGGAACCGTTACTTTTGATATCGCCAGGGCGGTGCAGGAAGTTAAAGCCGGGAAAATCGAATTCAGGGTCGAAAAGGCCGGCATCATTCACGCCCCCATGGGCAAGGTTTCTTTCGGCGTCGAAAAAATCGTCCAGAATATTTCTGCATTTTTAGAAACCATCTTACGTCTCAAGCCGGCTTCCAGCAAGGGAACTTACCTGAAAGGCATCGCTCTGTCGACGACGATGGGTCCCGGAGTCAGAATCGATGCTGCGCTAGTCAAGGATTTGGTCAAATAGTCCATGAGCTCCATGAGCTTTATTCTGGCGTTCGATGCCGCCGGCCCGAAAATATCGCAGGAGACGAATCAATTCACTGAAACTATATCGCCTTTATGGTTCTTTGCGTTTAGAGGTTTCATACCAAAATCATACTGTCGAAGACCGTAGGTTCACTAGCAACAAGGCTGACAAGCGTTGTGTTTAATCGGCATTGCCGGCCTACCGAGACAGAAACGTGATTGATCCGGGCCAGACTATAGGTCCGGAGATGCAATTGCAAATCGGTTTTAGCCAATTTCCTCCGGTTTTTGATCAGATTAGGAAGGGAGGTGACATTAACAATTGAGATTAGATGCCAAGCAACAAATCACTGAAAATCTGCATGATAGATTTGCCAGATCCGCAATCATCGTCGTGACCGACTACAATGGGTTGGATGTGGGCGCCTTGAACGACTTGCGCCGCAGGCTCAGAGCGGAAGGGATCGAGTACCAGGTCGTTAAAAACACCCTGCTTGTGCGGGCGGCGGCGGATACCGAAGCTGATTTGATCAAAGAATATTTCAAAGGCCCCAGTGCGGTGGCGATCAGCTATGACGATCCGGTGGCCCCGGCCAAGGTTTTGACTCAGTTTGCCAAAGAAAACAACAAGCTTGAGATCAAAGTCGGCGTTCTGAACGGCAAGGTGCTGGACCTAAACGCGGTCAAAGCGCTCGCCATGCTGCCTTCTAAAGAAGTGATGCTGGCACAGTTTCTGGCGGTGCTCAACGCGGTTCCGACATCCTTTGTCAGAGTCCTGGCTGAAGTTCCCAGAAGTATGCTGAACGTGCTGAATGCCATCAAGGATCAAAAAGAAGCAGCCTGATTTTAGCGGTTCCAATCATCATGCGGCTCTTAATTTAAGAGCGAGTTAAAAATTAATATAGAATTTATTACCGGAGGATAAAATGGCAGATATTACAAAAGAGGATGTGATTGAATTTATTGCAAACATGTCAGTTCTGGAGCTGTCCGAACTGGTTAAAGAAATGGAAGAGAAATTTGGTGTTTCGGCAGCTGCACCGATGGCTATGATGGCGGCCGGACCGGCTGACGGCGCTGCGGGTGAAGCCGCCGAGGAACAGACTGAGTTCGATGTCATTCTGACCGCTCACGGCGACAAGAAAATCCAGGTCATCAAAGAGGTCAGAGCGATTACCGGGTTAGGCCTCAAAGACGCCAAGGAGCTTGTTGACGGGGCGCCCAAGCCCGTCAAAGAAGGCATTCCGAAGGATGAAGCTGAAAAAATCAAGGCACAACTGGAAGAAGCCGGGGCCCAGGTCGAGGTTAAATAGTGCCATGTCAATTGTCGGCGGTCGGTTGTCTGCTGCGAAAAGCAGCCAGGGCAACCTGGTTGGCCCCCGGAGCAGACAACTGATCACCGCAACGGATCAACCCATTAAATCAATTAAGCAGATTATTTTCTGGTAACGATTTTGTGGCCCGTTTCTGCGTTAAGATCACTTCTGAATTTGAGACCGGGAAAATACTTTCCGAAACAACGGACCACGCCACGTCGCCTTGGCGGCTGTGACGCGTCGGCGACTGACCAATCACCACCAACAAATAATTACGGGAGCTGCCATGTCTGAAAGACCTTTGGCAAATAAGCGCATACGCAAAAATTTCGGCAAAATCAAAAAACTCGTCGACATCCCGGATCTTATCGGGATGCAGCGCGAATCTTTTCAACGCTTCTTGCAGATGGATATCCCTCCGGAGAAGCGGAGAGATATCGGTTTGCAGGCCGTTTTCAAGTCCGTGTTTCCGATCAAGGATTTTACCGGCAGCGCATCGCTTGAGTTTGTCGCCTACCGTTTTGGAGAGGTTAAACACAGTATCGAAGAATGTATTCACCGCGGGATGACCTATGAGATTCCCGTCCGGATTACAGCCCGGCTGGTGGTCTATGATGTCGATGCCGAAACCGGTGTTTCCAACATCCGCGACATCAAGGAGCAGGAAATCTACTTCGGCACGATACCGTTGATGACGGAAAAGGGTACCTTTATCATCAACGGAACCGAAAGGGTGGTCGTCAGCCAGCTGCACCGATCATCCGGCGTATTCTTTGACCATGACAAGGGCAAATCGCATTCAAGCGGTAAAATTATTTACAGTTCCCGCATCATCCCCGTGCGCGGTTCCTGGATCGACATGGAGATCGATCCCAAGGATATTGTTTATATCCGGATCGACCGGCGGCGTAAATTTCCGGTGACCATTTTGTTTAAAGCCTTCGGCTATACGGTTGAAGATCTTCTGTCCTATTTTTACCGTAAAGAGAAAATCATTGTTCATAGCAAACGTTTTTTCAAACAGTTTAATGAAGACTTTCTCAGAGGCCGGCGGGCCAGCAAGGACGTCAAGGATCCTGAAACCGCTGAAGTGCTCGTTAAAAAGGGCCGCTTTTTCACCCAGCGCGCCATCAAGCGTCTCCATGCGGCCAATGCGGATATGATTCCCATCGGCGGCGAGGAGGTTATCGACCGGGCTTTCGCCGTCAATATATTGCATCCGGAAACCGGGGAGCCGATCGTCAAGGCCAACCAAACCGTTGATGAAGACAATCTGGCCAAACTGGCCGAAGTCGGCATCAATGAGTTTGAGCTGCTGTTTATCGACGGATACACCGCCGGTGATTCCGTCCGCAAAACGCTGATGGTCGACAAGGTTGAAAACAAAGAAGAGGCTCTGATTGAGATCTATCGCCGACTTCGGCCGGGCAACCCGGCCACCCCTGAAGTGGCTCAGGATTTCATCGACAACCTATTTTTCAAGTCCACCTACTATGATCTTTCCGGCGTGGGCCGTTTAAAAATAAACCAGCGTTTGGGTATCAACAGCGAAATTAATCTGAACATTCTGCGCAAAGAGGACATCCTGCTGACCGCCAAGGCCCTGATCGTCCTCAGAGACACCCAGGGGGTCGTGGATGACATTGATCATCTCGGCAATCGCCGGGTGCGTGCGGTCGGCGAGCTTCTGGAAAACCAATATCGCATCGGACTGGTTCGCATGGAGCGGGCCATCAAGGAGCGCATGAGTCTGCAGGAGGTTGACGCACTCATGCCCCATGATCTGGTAAATCCGAAGCCTGTTTCGGCGGTGGTCAAAGAATTTTTCGGCACCAGCCAATTGTCGCAATTCATGGACCAGACCAATCCGCTCTCAGAGACGACCCATAAACGGCGATTGAGCGCACTGGGACCGGGCGGACTCACCCGGGAGCGGGCCGGTTTTGAAGTCCGGGACGTACATCCTTCCCATTATGGACGGATTTGCCCGATTGAAACTCCGGAAGGACCCAATATCGGTCTGATCGTTTCTTTGAGCACCTATGCGCGGGTCAATGATTACGGATTCATCGAAACGCCCTACCGGGTCGTCCATAATGCCACCATTACCGAAGATGTCCGGTTTATGGATGCCTTTGAAGAAAAAGAGCAGCCGATCGCCCAAGCCAATGCGCCGGTAGACGACAAGGGCAAATACCTCAATCAGATGGTCACATCCCGGGTAGCCGGTGAATTTACGATGGTCGAACGTGAGCAAATCGAATTGATGGATATCTCTCCGAATCAGCTGGTGAGCGTGTCCGCTTCGCTGATACCGTTTCTGGAAAACGATGACGCCAACCGGGCCCTGATGGGATCCAACATGCAGCGTCAGGCGGTGCCGCTGCTGATGAGCCAGGCGCCCCTGGTCGGAACGGGGATCGAAGAGGTGGTGGCCAGAGACTCCGGTGTGGCCATCGTCGCCAAGCGCGATGCCGTCGTGGTGGACGTCGATGCGGCGCGGATTGTATTGAAGCATGATCCATCCGATGATCCGAACGAAAAAGATGTTTCCATTTACAATCTATCCAAATTCATTCGCTCCAATCAGAACACCTGCTTTAACCACCGCCCGATCGTGAAGAAGGGCCAGCGGGTGCATGCCAGAGACATTATTGCCGACGGACCCGCCACCGAACAGGGGGAGCTGGCCCTGGGCAAAAATGTCAACGTGGCCTTTATGCCCTGGGGCGGCTACAACTTTGAGGACTCCATTCTCGTCAGTGAAAGACTGGTGCGGGACGGCGTCTATACCTCGGTGCATATCGAGGAGTTTGAGATCGTAGCCCGCGACACCAAGCTCGGCAAGGAAGAAATTACCCGGGATATCCCCAATGTTGGCGAAGAGGCCCTTAAAAATCTGGACGACAGCGGGATCATCCGGTTGGGCGCAGAAGTCAACCCGGCAGATATTCTGGTCGGCAAGATCACACCCAAGGGCGAGACGCAACTTTCCCCTGAAGAAAAGCTGCTGCGCGCCATATTTGGTGAAAAAGCCGGGGATGTTAAAGATACCTCTTTGCGGGTGCCGCCCGGGGTGCAGGGCATTGTGATCGATGCCAAAGTATTTTCAAGACGGGGCATTGAAAAAGATGATCGCACGCGCCTGATCGAAGATGAAGAAATTGCCGGCCTGGAAAAAGATCGTGACGACGAGCTGGAGGTGGTGGAGGACGTCGTTCGATCCCAGCTCGCAGAAGTGCTGGTGGGCAAAAAAGCTTTCGCACCGCTTAAAAAAGGCAAAAAAGTTTTGATTGCCAACGGTTCCAAGATCGATGCCGCGTCCCTGAAGCAAATACCGATTGTGCAGCTGGAGGGTATTGTGCTCAAGGATCCCAAGCTGACCCAACAGGTTCATGAAATCATCGAGCGCTATCGGGATCAATGTGAACTTTGCCGCCTGGCCTTTGAACAGCAGGTGGGCCGCTTTGAAAAGGGAGATGATCTTCCCCCCGGCGTGATCAAAATGGTCAAAGTGTATGTCAGCATGAAGCGCAAGTTGTCGGTCGGTGACAAGATGGCCGGCCGCCACGGCAACAAGGGCGTGGTGTCGAGGATCCTGCCGGTTGAGGATCTGCCTTATTTCGAGGATGGGACTTCGGTCGACATGGTACTGAATCCTCTCGGAGTGCCGTCGCGCATGAACGTGGGGCAGATTCTGGAAATTCATCTGGGTCGAGCCGCCAAAGTGCTGGGGGATCAGTTGAACCAATTGGTGGAAGAGGAGAAGCTGAAAGCTCTCAGAGAGAAAATGAAGAAGATTTTCTCAAAACCCGATGCCAAAAAGTTGATCACCGGAATGGACGATCCCGAACTGGTTGACTTTGCATCTTACTACAAAGACGGTGTCTTCATGGCGACGCCGGTTTTTGACGGGGCCAAGGAAAGCGAAATCAAAGACTTGCTTCTGGAAGCCGGGCTGGACAGCTCCGGCCAGACGACCCTGTATGACGGCCGCACCGGCGAGCCTTTTGACAAGAAGATCACCGTCGGCGCCATGTACGTGATGAAACTGCATCACCTGGTTGACGATAAAATTCACGCCCGTTCGATCGGACCTTATTCCCTGGTCACACAGCAACCTCTGGGCGGTAAGGCTCAGTTCGGTGGGCAACGCCTTGGCGAGATGGAGGTCTGGGCCATGGAAGCCTACGGCGCCGCCTATGCCCTGCAGGAATTTTTGACTGTAAAATCCGACGATATGGCCGGCCGCACGCGCATGTATGAAAAAATCGTCAAGGGCCAAAATGTACTGGAACCCGGCATTCCCGAATCTTTCCGGGTTATGACCAAGGAACTGCAGGCCCTGGGTCTCGATATCGCGCTGCTGGAAAAGACGGAATGATGAATTCGTGAAAAACCGAATTCATCATGTGTTTGGTGTCTGGCCGGTTGAGTTTCTTCTCTCATCATAATCGGGGCTATACCATTTTGTTATGCCTCTGAACACTAAATACAAAAAAGCTCTCGTAAAAGGGATCCGGTATGGAACTTTACGAAACTATTAAAATTATAAACATTTTTAGTTTAACCCAAAAATAGGAAAAATCCATGGAAACTCTGTATGATTTCTTTGCAAAACCTACGGACCCCAAACGGTACCAGGCCATTCGACTTGCCCTGGCTTCACCGGAGCAGATTCGAAAATGGTCCCACGGGGAGATAAAAAAGCCGGAAACCATTAATTATCGGACATTTAAACCGGAACGTGACGGTCTTTTCTGCGCAAAGATTTTTGGTCCCACCAAAGACTATGAGTGTAACTGTGGTAAATACAAACGCATGAAACACCGAGGCGTCATCTGTGAGAAGTGCGGTGTGGAAGTTATTCAATCCAAGGTGCGCCGGGAGCGCATGGCCCATATCGAACTGGCCACGCCGGTCTCACATATCTGGTTTTTAAAAAGTTTGCCCAGCAAGATCGGCAACCTGCTGGATTTGACCCTTAAAAACATGGAAAAGGTGCTTTATTTCGACAGCTACATTGTGCTGGATCCCAAGGATACGCCGCTGACGCGCGGCCAGCTGCTCTCCGACGAAAAGTACATGGAGGCACTGGAGACCTACGGCAACAAATTTGAAGCCGGGATCGGCGCGGAGGCAGTCAAGGTTCTGCTGGAAGGCCTTAACCTGGACGAGCTTTACAGCGAACTGCGCACCGATATTCGTGAGACCGGATCGGTGGCCAAACGCCAGAAACTGGCCAAACGTTTGAAGATCGTGGATGCGTTTCGAAGATCGGGTGTGAATCCGGTCTGGATGATCATGGATGTGATTCCGGTTCTGCCTCCGGATCTGCGGCCCCTGGTGCCCTTGGAAGGTGGACGCTTCGCCACGTCGGACCTCAACGACCTTTATCGCCGGGTCATCAACCGCAACAATCGTCTCAGGCGCTTGATCGATCTTAAAGCCCCTGACATTATCGTTCGCAACGAGAAGCGGATGTTGCAGGAATCCGTCGACGTCTTGTTTGACAACGGCCGTCACGGCCGGGTGATCACCGGCACCAATAAGCGGCCGTTGAAATCCCTCAGTGACACCCTCAAGGGTAAACAGGGAAGATTTCGCCAGAACCTGCTGGGCAAGCGGGTTGATTACTCCGGGCGTACCGTTATTACAGTCGGACCTGATTTGCGGCTTCATCAGTGCGGACTGCCGAAAAAAATGGCGCTGGAACTGTTCAAACCGTTTGTCTATTACCGCCTGGAGCAAAAGGGGCTGGTTTCGACGGTGAAAAGTGCCAAGAAAATGGTCGAGCGGGAAATCCCGGAAGTCTGGGATACCCTGGATGAAGTCGTCAAAGAATATCCGGTCTTATTGAACCGGGCACCCACGCTGCACCGATTGGGAATCCAAGCCTTTGAGCCGATCCTGATCGAAGGCAAAGCGCTGCAGCTGCATCCCCTGGTCTGTACCGCTTTTAACGCGGATTTCGACGGTGATCAGATGGCTGTGCATGTGCCTCTTTCCGTGGAAGCGCAAATCGAAGCCCGGGTGCTGATGCTGTCCAGCAACAACATCCTGTCGCCGGCCAACGGCAGCCCCATTATTGTACCGAGCCAGGATATCGTCTTGGGGATTTACTACATAACGCGCCATGTGACCGATTCAAATGCCGGGCCCCACCTATTCGCCAATGCTGAAGAGGTTCGCTCGGCTTATGACAGCGGTGCCGTGGGACTGCATTCGAAAATTTTAGTGCGCATGTACGGTCAGCGCTATGACACCACCGTCGGCCGGGTCCTGCTATGGGAGGTCATCCCGAAAGTCGACATCATGGAAATGCGCCACATCAAAGCGGCCAACGAAGATGAAGCGCAGCAGGTTTTGGATCGACTGGATGCCGGCGAGGCCTTTGTGGACCTCGTGCGCGAATTCTCCCAGGCTGCCGATAAGGAAAAAGACGGCCTGATCGGCCAGCTTACCTTCAACGAATTTAAGGGGGTTTTCGGCTGTGAGGACGTCGATGTGGAGGCCTTGTTCGCTTTAAAAGCGGGTGAACACAGCAAAGCGGCCCTTTACGGGGATGGGAGCTATCATCTTTTTGAAGTCCTGGCTAAAAAGCCTGCGATACCTTTTGACATCGTCAACCACGTCATGGACAAGAAGAAGCTGCGTGAATTGGTGGACTACGTTTACCGGAATCTGGGACCGAAGGCCACGGTCATTCTGTCCGACCGCTTAAAAGACCTGGGCTATAAATTTTCAACCCAGGGCGGGCTTTCGATTTCGATCGACGCTATGATTACCCCCGAGGGTAAGCAGAAAATTTTGCTGAGCGCCGAGACACAGGTCACCGAAATCAGCCGCCAATACACCGAGGGTTTGATCACCCAGGGTGAAAAATACAACAAGGTGGTCGATATCTGGGCCAAGGCGACCGACGATGTTGCCAACGAAATGATGGAAGCCATGAAAATAGAACCGGTATTGGACAAAAACGGTCAAGCGGTGCTCGACGAAAAAGGCCAACCGGTTCTCGAAGAAAGTTTTAATCCGATTTACATGATGGCCGATTCCGGTGCCCGCGGCAGCAAGGACCAGATGCGTCAGCTGGCCGGCATGCGCGGTTTGATGGCCAAGCCTTCCGGTGAGATTATCGAAACCCCGATTGTGGCCAATTTCCGCGAGGGGCTTTCGGTTCTGCAATATTTTATCTCGACGCACGGAGCGCGCAAAGGTCTGGCCGACACCGCTCTGAAAACCGCCAACTCCGGTTATCTGACGCGGCGATTGGCGGATGTCGCCCAGGATTGTGTCGTGCTGGAAGACGATTGCGGCACGCTGATGGGCGTCGAGGTCGAACCCCTGATGGAAGGCGGTGAAGTCATCCAGCGTTTGGGCGAGCGTGTTCTGGGGCGCGTGGCGATCGAAGACATCATCGATCCGTTTACCGAAGAAGTCATCTGCCGGGCAGGGCAAGAAATCGACGAAGCCGTGGTGCAGGAGATCGAAGCGGCCGGTCTAGGCCGGCTTAAGATTCGATCGGTTTTGACGTGCCGGGCGAAAAGCGGTGTCTGCTCCAAATGCTACGGACGGGATCTGGCCCACGGCCGCCCGGTGGAAACCGGGCAGGCCGTAGGTATTCTGGCAGCCCAGTCTATCGGCGAACCCGGGACCCAGTTGACCATGAGAACCTTTCACATCGGCGGTACGGCCAGCCGCCGGGTGGAGCAGGCCGATATCCGGGCCCGGGTTGATGGGATCATTAAATTTATCGACTTGAAGGTGGCTGAAAATTCAGATAAGCAGCATGTCGTCATGAATCGGCGCGGCGGCAAATTCACCATTTTAAGCGACACTGGGCGTGAACTGGAAAGTTTTCCCGTTATCTACGGCGCCCATTTGCAGGTCAAAGACGGCAGCAAGGTCAAGGCCGGTGATCTTCTGGCAAACTGGGACCCGTTTACCACGCCGATTCTATCGGAAGTCGACGGTGCGGTGAAATTCGGCGACATTGTCCCCGGCCGAACCATGCAGGAGAAAGTGGACCCGGTCACCGGCAAATCCAGCCAAACGATTATCGAATCCAAAAATGCTGAAGAGCGTCCCCGAATCTCTATTAAAGACCAGGACGGCAAGACGGCCCGGCTGCCGGAATCCACCGGTGCGGCGCGCTATATTCTGCCGATAAACGCGATTTTGCTGGTGGAAGAAGGCGATGACGTCAAGGCCGGTGATGTGGTGGCCAAATTACCCAGGGCAACCACCAAAACCAAAGACATCACCGGCGGTCTGCCACGGGTTGCCGAGCTTTTTGAAGTCCGCAAGCCGAAGGAGATCGCGGTTCTCAGTGAAATCGACGGGTATGTGTCCATCGCCAAAAGCACCAAAAAAGGCAAACAGAAAGTGACGGTGACACCGGTGGATGTGGGTGAAAAAAAGGAATACCTTGTTCCCCGGGGCAAACACATCAATGTTTATGAAGGCGATTACATTCGAGCCGGAGAACCATTGATCGGCGGGTCCGCTATTCCCCAAGACATTCTCAGCATCAAGGGTGAGGTGGCCCTGGCGCGCTACCTTGTCGATGAAGTCCAGGAAGTCTACCGCCTGCAGGGTGTGCGCATCAACGACAAGCACATCGAAGTCATCGTGCGCCAGATGATGAGACGGGTCAAAGTGACGAGCGTCGGCGATACCGATTTCGTCATGGAGGAACAGGTCGACAAGATTAAATTTGAAGAGGCCAACCGGGCGGTGATCGAAAAAGACGGTAAGCCGGCTGTGGCAGAGCCGTTGATTCTCGGAATCACCAAGGCATCGTTGAGCACCGACAGTTTTATCTCGGCAGCCTCGTTCCAGGAGACCACCAAGGTGCTGACCGACGCGAGCATTGCCGGCTCGGTCGATGGACTCAGGGGATTGAAGGAAAACGTGATTATGGGACGGCTGATCCCCGCCGGAACCGGATTGGCCGCTTACAATGACATCAGTGTCGAGGTGGCGCAATCATCTTGATTAAAACCGGGCCGTTATCATACAGGTCGTGCTTTGCTTTGGGTGCAGAAAAATGATTTGGGATATTCCCACTATCTTGCAGCGACTGAATGTTTTCGATTGAAGATTCAATACACCGGCTTCAATCTGAAATTCCGGTCAATCGCTGCCTGCAATAAAGCAGATCGGAAGTAGATGAAGAAAAAATTCATTAATCTGTAACAAAAGGCTTGACATTAACGGGCGTCATGTATACATATCGACATTTTGCTGCATCATGAATTTAAAGCAAAATCAATCAGAAAAATGAGGAAAAAATGCCGACCATTAACCAGTTGATTAGAAAAGGCCGAAGACGGATCAAAAAGAAAACCAATACGCCGGCCCTCAAAGGCGCGCCCCAGAAGCGGGGGGTATGCACCCGGGTTTATACTTCCACTCCCAAGAAGCCGAACTCTGCTTTGCGGAAAGTGGCCCGCGTGCGCTTAACCACCGGTATCGAGGTGACGGCTTATATACCCGGTATCGGGCACAATCTGCAGGAGCATTCGGTGGTGCTCGTGCGGGGCGGCAGAGTCAAGGATTTGCCGGGTGTCAGGTATCATATTGTCCGTGGAACGCTGGACACCCTGGGCGTTGAAGACCGCAAACAGGGACGCTCCAAATACGGCGCCAAAAAGCCCAAGTGATCTATTGAAGATTTTAGATTGACTATTGAATATTGAAGGAAGCTGATCGATTTTAAAATGTCTAAATGAATGAGCGAAGCGGCAACCGCAAATCTTCAATCTTCAATATCAAAACAAATAACAAATAACAAACTGTGGTGGAAGCATGCCAAGAAGAAGAGACGTACCGGAGCGACCGGTAATATCGGATCCCAAATACGACAGTAAGCTGGTTTCAAAATTCATCAACTGCGTTATGCGAGACGGCAAAAAGAGCACCGCCGAATCGCTTCTCTACGATGCATTCGAAATCATGAAGAAAAAGTCCAAAGAGTCTCCGGTCAGGCTGTTCGAGCAGGCGGTAGACAATGTCCGACCAATTATAGAAGTAAAATCCCGGCGAGTGGGCGGCTCGACCTACCAGGTGCCGACGGAAATCCGACCGTCGCGGCGAACCGCACTGGGCATTCGATGGATTATCAGCTACGCCCGCCAACGTCCGGAAAAAGGGATGGCCACGAAGCTGGCGGCGGAACTCCTGGATGCAGCCAACAACCGCGGCGCTTCAGTCAAGAAAAGGGAAGACACCCATAAAATGGCCGAAGCCAACAAAGCGTTCGCCCATTTTCGCTGGTAATGCTGAATTTATAAAAACGACCTATTTCACAAGGCATATCGGCTTTGACGGCGCCTTGTGCAATTCATAAAGGGGGAGGACACAACCATGTCAAAGGCAAAGTTTGAGCGGACCAAGCCGCATGTGAACGTAGGCACGATCGGCCATATCGATCACGGCAAGACGACGTTGACGGCGGCGATCACCAAGCATTTGGGTTTGAAGGGAATGGCGGATTTTATTCCATTTGATCAGATCGACAAGGCGCCGGAGGAAAAAGAGCGCGGGATCACGATCGCCACAGCCCATGTGGAGTATTCGACCGCCCACCGCCACTATGCGCATGTGGATTGTCCGGGGCATGCGGACTATATCAAGAACATGATCACGGGGGCGGCGCAGATGGACGGAGCGATTTTGGTGGTAGGCGCCGATGATGGTCCGATGCCGCAGACGCGCGAGCACATTTTGTTGGCGCGTCAGGTGGGAGTGCCGACGATCGTGGTATTTTTAAACAAGTGCGACATGGTCGATGACGAGGAGCTGATTGAGCTGGTGGAGTTGGAGCTGCGGGAGCTGTTGGACAAGTATGAGTTTCCGGGCGACGACACGCCGATTATCCGGGGCAGTGCGTTAAAGGCGCTGGAGAGCGACAATCCGGATGGCGAGGAGGCCAAGTGTATATTTGAGTTAATGGACGCGATCGATTCGTTTATCCCGGAGCCCAAGCGCGACATCGACAAGCCGTTTTTGATGCCGATTGAGGATGTATTCAGCATATCGGGTCGGGGCACGGTGGTCACGGGCCGGGTCGATCGCGGGGTGATCCACGTGGGCGATGATGTTGAGATCGTGGGGATCCGGCCGACGTTTAAGACGGTGTGCACGGGGGTGGAGATGT
>CAYTBC010000113.1:0-15585 GCA_964435765.1 uncultured Desulfosarcina sp. | reverse complement strand
AGGGAGGAGCTGCAGGAGCAGATCGACGATCTCCTGAGCAAGGACTTGATACTCATCGATACGGCGGGGATGAGTCAGCGCGATATGCGCATATCGGAGCAGTTGTCCGTGTTGAGGGAGTCCAAGACCAATATTAAGGTTTATTTGGTCCTTGCCGCAACCAGTCAAATAGGCGGTATTGAGGAGGTTATCAATGTCTTTCGCGACGTCGATCTGGATGGATGCATTCTCACCAAGATCGATGAGACGACGAGTATCGGCCCGGTCGTGAGCGCGATAATCGCTCAGAATCTGCCGGTCGCCTATATCAGCGACGGACAGAGGGTGCCGGAGGATCTGCATCTTGCCAGAGCGGATAAACTCATTAATAAAGATAATTTTAATATGCATCAAAGCAAAGAGAGCACTGCTGAAGAAATAATGCAATTTATGATGGGAAGGACAGCGAAGAATGCTCACTAATTATAAGCTGGATCAGGCCGCAGGACTGCGTAGGATGACTAATCCCCGACCTGTAAAGGTGATTGCGGTGGCGAGCGGAAAGGGCGGCGTTGGGAAAACCAACGTCTCCGTGAATCTCTCCATGGCATTGGCCCAGGGCGGTAAAGACGTACTATTGATGGACGCGGATTTAGGGCTGGCCAATGTGGATGTGCTGTTGGGGCTTCGTGCCAAATATACTTTGTCTGACGTGATTAACGGTTCCCGCGCTTTGGAAGAGATCATCGTTCATGGACCGCAGGACTTGAAGATTATCCCCGCCTCTTCCGGTATACAGAACATGGCCGAGCTCAGCACCATGGAGCACGCGGGGCTGATAAGGGCCTTCAGCGAGCTTAGTCACAGCATTGATGTGCTGGTTATCGATACTGCCGCCGGGATCTCGGACAGTGTAGTGACGTTTACCCGCGCCGCGCAGGAGGTCATTATTGTGGTCTGCGACGAACCGACCTCGATCACCGATGCCTATGCCCTCATCAAGGTTCTCAACAAGGACCACGGGGTGTGTCGCTTCCGCGTCATCAGCAATATGGTACAGGGGATCCAGGAAGGGAGGGAACTGTACTCGAAGATTATGGCCGTCACTGATAAGTATTTGGATGTACAGCTAGATTTTATGGGTGTGGTGCCCTATGACGAGTATCTGCGCAAGGCCGTGCAGAAGCAGAAGGCGGTCATCGAGGCCTATCCCAGAAGCAAGGCCGCCCTGGCATTTAAGAGTTTGTCGCAAAAGGCCGATAAATGGCCAGTGCAGGGAAATGCAGGGGGTCACGTTGAGTTTTTTGTAGAGAGATTGATTCAGGCAAGCCAGGAAATGGAGGCGTCACTATGAGAAGTGCCGCATTGTCTTCCGCCCCAAAGGAACGCCGTGCCGCTATGAAAATGCGTAATCAGGATGAAATTGTCAATAAGCATGCTCCACTCGTTAAACGCATTGCTTACCATTTAATGAGTCGATTGCCTCCCAGCGTCCAAGCGGATGACCTCATCCAGGCGGGAATGATCGGTTTATTGGAGGCATCCAGAAATTACGACTCAGGGCAGGGAGCGAGTTTTGAAACCTACGCGGGGATTCGCATTCGTGGAGCCATGCTCGATGAAATACGAAGAAACGATTGGGCGCCCCGGTCGGTACACAGAAAAGCAAGGAAGCTGGCCGATGCTGTGAGGCAGATAGAAAGCAGGGAGCGCCGCGACGCCAGGGATCACGAGGTGGCCGAAGAGTTGAATATGACAATCGATGAGTATCATCAAATTCTGCAGGATGCCAGCGGTTATCTGGTCATGAGTTTCGATGATATGGGTATTGATAATGAAGCAGCCGCCTCTGAATTGGCTGATCGTACCCCGGGATTGATCGACAAGGTGCAGAATGAGGCGTTCAAACGGAGTTTGAGTGATGCGATCTCGAGTTTACCGGACAGGGAAAGGCTTGTTATGACGCTCTACTATGATGAGGAGCTTAACCTTCGGGAAATCGGAGCGGTGATCGGAGTTAGCGAATCGCGGGTGAGTCAAATACACAGCCAGGCACTTATTCGCCTGCAGGCGAGATTGGGGCGCTGGCTAGATTCCTATAGCGAGTAGAGAGTTGAGTTTTATGGCTATTATTCAGCTGGAATTATGCATCATTAAATGCTGAGGAGGGAATCTTGGACAAGAACATGAAAATATTGGTGGTCGACGATTTTTCCACCATGCGCAGGATCATCAAGAATCTTCTTCGAGACCTGGGGTTCAATAATACCAGCGAAGCGGATGATGGATCGACGGCGCTGCCTATTCTGCAGAATGGCAACTTCGATTTTCTGGTCACCGATTGGAACATGCCCGGCATGCAAGGGATCGATCTGCTAAAGGCCGTGCGGTCAGATCCTAAGTTGGCGAAATTGCCGGTATTGATGGTTACCGCGGAATCAAAGAGAGATCAAATTGTGGAAGCGGCGCAAGCCGGCGTTAACGGATATATAGTGAAGCCTTTTACCGCGGTCACCTTGAAAGAGAAGATAGAGAAGATATTCGAACGAATCGGTGCGGAATAGAAGCCAGCTGAATAAATAACAAAGGAAGTTATCGCGGATGAATACCGTAGAATATGAAAGCTATAAGGAAAAGCTACGCGAACTCCTTTTGAAAATGGAATCCAGTCCAGCGGCGGAAGGTATGCCGATGCTGGATTGCTTCGTGAAGGATTATGAAGAGAGTCTCTATAACGAAATCGGCAGGCTTACCAGGCAATTACATGATTCGTTGACGACCTTTGAATCAGAAGAAAAGATTCTCAATCTCGCCAAGGAGGATATTCCCGGCGCCAAGGAGAGGCTGAGATATGTAGTGAACATGACAGAGCAAGCCACGCAAAACGTCCTGAACATCGTCGAGCAGAGCATGCCGGTTTCCCTGAAGATTAGCGCCAAAGCGGGTGAGTTACATGATGCCTGCGTGAAAATCATCGGCGTGGATGGGGCCGGCATCGACGCTGAAGGTGATTTGCCGAATCTATTGCGTGATGTCAGCCGGTTTCTAGCCGAAACCAAGGACAACTCCGGGGTACTGCATGGCCATTTGACAGAGATATTGATGGCCCAGGAGTTTCAGGATATTACCGGTCAGATTATCCGGAAAGTCATCGATCTTGTTCAGGAAGTGGAAGACAGCCTGGTTGATCTTATTAAGATGACGGCGAGGAAGCCAGCACCGATGGAAGAGAAGAGAAATAATAACAAGCTTAATGGGCCGAACGTACCTGGGATTGATGATCAGAGCGACAGTGTGTCCAGTCAGGATGATGTCGATCACCTTCTCGCAAGTTTAGGATTCTGAGGAAAATCAAGATGTCTTTCGAGATGGACAACGAAATACTGCAGGATTTCCTGATAGAGGCCGGCGAGATACTGGAAAAACTGGGCGAGCAGCTGGTCGATCTCGAACACAGTCCTACTGATAAAGATCTGTTGAACGCGGTATTCAGGGGGTTCCACACCATCAAGGGAGGAGCAGGCTTTCTTAATATCACTCCCCTGGTAGAAGTGTGCCATCGCGCCGAAGACGTCTTTAATACCCTCAGGCAAGGTCAACGCACCATTGATGCGGAACTCATGGATATCGTCTTGAAGGTAACGGATGATGTCAATGCCATGATGGATTCCGTCAGAGGAGGGCAGGAGCCCGAACCGGCCGATCCCGCGTTGCTTGGCAGGCTCAAGGTATTGGCCGAGCCGCAACAGAATGTGACTGAAGACGGCGGCAATCAGCCCGACAGTGGCGAGATGAAGCAGGAAGCTGTTGATGCCAAGGGCGGTGATAGTGAAAAGGATGCGGTTGAAAAACAATTCGAGGAATTGTTGGGGGCGCAGCAGGGAAGTGATGCCGCCGAAAAGTCGCCGCCGATGGAAAGTAATGATGGCGGGGCCGAAGAAGTTCCCGGTGACGGCTCCGACAATATAACGGATGAGGAATTCGAGGCGCTCCTGGATCAATTGCATGGAACGGCGGGACATGCCGAAACTTCGGCAAAGCCGGCTCCACCGCAGGAGCAGGCGATTAAGGTAGCGGCGCCTGCCAAAGAAGTCTCGGAAAAATCTGAGGAAAAGGCGGCGGCGAATCCTGTGCAGAGTGCCGCTGTAGGCGGCAGCGCCCCCGACAGTAAGAAGACCTCGCCGGCCAAGGATGCTGTCACGTTGCCACAGGCGGATACCACGGTAAGAGTGGACACCAAGAGACTGGATGACATCATGAATCTGGTGGGTGAGCTGGTGCTTGTCCGCAACCGCTTGGATACATTGAAGCTGAACATGGGCAACGATGAAGTGGCACAGGCCGTTTCTAATCTGGTTGTCGTCACTTCAGACCTGCAAACGGCGGTTATGAAGACCCGCATGCAGCCGATTAAGAAGGTCTTTGGCCGCTTTCCCAGGGTGGTACGGGACTTATCCCGGGCGTTAAACAAAGAGATAAATCTTGACTTGATCGGCGAAGAAACCGATCTCGACAAGAACCTGGTCGAGGCGCTCGCCGACCCTCTGGTTCATCTGGTGAGGAATTCAATAGATCATGGTATTGAAGCCCCGGATGCCCGCCAGGCAGCCGGGAAATCGAAAGCCGGCACCATTACTCTATCGGCGAAACAGGAAGGCGATCATATTCTTTTGACTATAAAGGACGACGGCGCGGGAATGAATGCCGATAAATTGCGCCGTAACGCCGTAGAAAAGGGTCTGCTGGACACTGATGCGGCGGCGCGACTCGACGAACGGGAATGCTACAACCTGATATTTATGCCGGGATTTTCCACTAAGGCCGAGATCTCAGATATCTCCGGTCGAGGTGTTGGGATGGATGTGGTCAAGACCAGAATCACCCAATTGAACGGCAATGTGGAAATTGATTCACAGGAAGGCGCGGGGACGGAAATCAAGATCAAGCTTCCGCTCACCCTGGCCATAGTGCCGACGCTTATGGTCATGGTGGGAAGCCAGATATTCGCCATTCCCTTGGCGAACGTCAGTGAAATTATACAGTATGAATCGGTGCGAACGAACGTCGTGGACGGACAGTCAATGGCGATTGTGCGAGATCACCCCTTGCCGCTTTATTACCTGCGCAACTGGCTGCTCAGAGGTGTTGAAGAAGACGATATATCCTTCCAGAGCAGTTATATCGTCGTCATAAAGATCGGTACGACTCAAATCGCCTGTGTAGTGGATCATTTGATCGCTCAGGAAGAGGTGGTGATCAAACCTCTAGGAGCCTTATTGCAGGGGCTTCCCGGACTTGCCGGCGCGACGATTACCGGAGACGGCCGTATAGCGATAATTTTGGATATGCCCAGCCTGATTTCGCGGTATGCAAGGCGATTGAATTGAGAACATGTGCGTGATGCTATGCAAATTAAAGTATTAGTCGTAGATGATTCTCGATTTTACAGAAATCGGCTGTGTGAATTGCTTGCGAACGATCCCGATATGCTGGTCATCGGTACGGCCGAAAACGGGCAAGAAGCGGTAGATAAGGTCAAGGACCTTAAACCGGACGTGGTGACCATGGACATCGAAATGCCGATCCTGGACGGGATATCGGCGGTTCGCGAAATCATGAAGATCAGGCCCGTCCCCATTCTCATGTTCTCTTCTTTGTCTGCTGAGGGTGCGCAGGCAACCCTGGATGCCCTTGAGGCCGGCGCGGTCGATTTCATGCTGAAGCGCTTGGAGGATATGGCGCATTCACATAAGGAATTCGCTCACGAGATTCGCAGTAAAATCCGCGCGGTGGCCAGGAGCTCCGTTAGGATATCAAGGCCGGTTGGAGCAAAGTACAATCCCAAACTCCATTCTCACGGTGAGAATGAGGCGGGTCAGCCGACGTCGAAGCCCCCGCTATCCGAAAAGGTCTCTACGGGAAATTACAAGATCATCGTGATAGGTGCATCTACCGGCGGACCGTCTGCGATCCAGGAGATAGTTACTTTACTGCCAAAAAGCTTTTCCATCCCGGTGTTGATAATACAGCATATGCCGGCGGCATTTACCGGCCCTTTCGCTCGCCGTCTTAACTCGATGAGTCAACTGGACATCAAAGAGGCGGAAGATGGCGATGTCATTATGAACGGGAAGGTATTCATTGCTCCCGGCGGAAAACAGACATTTGTGGAGGAGCATGCCGGCAGGAAAGTAATACGAGTCAGAAACAGCGCTGAGAATGAGCAATATAAGCCCTGTGTCGATGTTAGTTTTCAATCCATATCCAGCGTATACGGCAAGAGTTCGCTTGCCATTGTTTTGACGGGGATGGGATATGACGGTCGAGCAGGAGCCGCTCAGTTGAAGAAAAGCGGCTCTTCCATATGGGCCCAGGACGAACAAAGCTGCGTGGTGTATGGAATGCCCCATGCGGTGGTGGAAGCAGGATTGGTTGATCGGATATTACCGATTACGGAGATCGCGCGACAGTTGGCCTCAGGGGTCTAAGGAATGGACTTTCTCACTGTTGTAGGCGCCATTATGGCTTTGGGTGCCATCATTGGCGGCAATTTGCTCGAAGGGGGACATGTCGGGTCCCTTCTGCAATTGACCGCCGGCGTTATCGTGATGGGTGGAACCATCGGCGCCATCATGGTGCAGACCCCTCTGCCGATATTTCTCCGTTCCCTGAAGCTGGTGATATGGATGATTTTCCCGCCCAAGCTTGCCCAGGAAGAGGCGATCGAGAAGATAGTAAATTGGAGCAATATTGCGCGCAAGGAAGGATTGCTGGGTTTGGAGCCGTTGACCGAAACTGAACCGGAACCGTTTTCTAGAAAGGGTCTGCAATTGTTGGTGGACGGCAGCGAACCCGAGACGATCAGATCGATTTTGGAGGTCGAGCTCGATTCCCAGGAACATGCCGACACGCAGGCGGCAAAGGTATATGAAGGGATGGGCGGTTATGCACCGACCATCGGTATTATCGGCGCTGTGATGGGCTTGATCCATGTCATGAACAACCTGGCTGATCCGAGTAAACTGGGGGCGGGTATTGCCGTGGCATTTGTTGCGACGATATATGGCGTGGGTTTAGCGAATATTTTCTTTCTTCCCATGGGCAATAAGTTAAAAAGTTATATCCATAAGCAATCGAAATTCCGGGAGATGATAATCGAAGGAATCATCTCCATCGCCGAGGGGGAAAATCCCCGTAATATCGAGACGAAGTTGAAAGGTTACATGCTTTAGGCTTTGATGAATCCGAAAGCCGAATACCCGGAAGGTGAAATATGGCTCGTAAGCCAAAACATGAAGAGCATGAGAATCACGAAAGGTGGCTGATTTCGTATGCCGATTTCATTACATTGCTGTTTGCATTCTTCGTCGTGATGTATGCGGTTTCATCCGTGAATGAGGGTAAATACAGGGTCTTATCGGATTCCCTGGTGGCGGCGTTTCGGTCCACCGCGCGCAGTGTCGAGCCGATTCAAATAGGCCAAATTAGTAAGTCGAAAAAATCCCCCGGTCTGATGAATAATATGATTGATCAAGGAGGAGAACCCCTTACCTTTAAAAAAAAGGATATATCTCCCTTCAAACAGGGCTCTGATTCGGGCGCCTCCGGAGGTGAGACAGGTCCTGGCGCCGAAAAAGGCAATAAGCAGGGTACTGAAATGATCAGACAGATGGCTGACGAGCTGGAAAAGGCCATGTCGAACTTGATTAAAAGGGATCTGATTTCAGTGAGGAGGAGTGATTTGTGGGTAGAGGTCGAAATCAAGACAAGTATCCTCTATCCCAGCGGCAGCGCCAAGCTGCAATCGGAGGCGCTGCCGGTCCTTCGTCAAATAGCGAGGATTTTGAAGAATTTTCCCAATCCTATCCGTGTGGAAGGATTTACTGACAGTGTTCCTATCAATACCGTGGCATTCCCATCCAATTGGGAGTTGTCGGCAGGGCGCGCGGCGAGTGTCGTCCATTTGTTTACTAATGAGGGGGTGGATCCCCGGCGAATGGCGTCCATCGGTTTTGGTGAATACCGTCCCATCGCCGACAATTCTACCCCGGAGGGGCGGAATAAGAATCGTCGTGTAGTAATCGTTGTCTTGGAAAGTGCCGCCGCCGAGAGGATATTCAGTGACAGGGATGCGCTGGTCATTGATCAGAAGAAGCCAGATGGGACGGAGTCGCCTGCAGTTACGGATAAACCGACCGACGATCCAACGGGCAGCGGAGTCGCAATTAAACATCAGGCCAAGTAGGGATGTTTTATCGATATTGGCGACAACGGACGATTTAATTCAAGGACAAGCACATGGAGACATGGGTAATCGCAAATCAAAAAGGGGGGGTCGCTAAGACCACTACGGCGATAACTATAGGCGCTCTACTGGCGGCCAGAGGCAATCGAGTGTTGCTCGTCGATCTGGATCCGCACGGATCGCTGACATCGTACTTGGGCCATGACCCGGATACGGTGGATAAGTCCATATATGATGTCTTCCAATCCGATGTGCCCATGGAGGAGAATTTTTATGAGACCTGTATTAATGATCTTTGGCTGGTGCCGGCATCGCCGGCTCTGGCGACGCTCGACCGCCAGTTAGGTGCGCGACAAGGAGGCGGTACCATCCTGAAAAAAGGGCTGTCTCATGTACAGGAGAAGATTGATTACGTCCTGATAGATTGCCCGCCGACCATGGGAATCTTGATGGTCAATGCATTGGCGGCCGCGGATTTTTTGATTATTCCGGTGCAGACCGAATTCCTCGCGCTCAAGGGATTGGAGCGGATGGAGCATACCCTGTCTATGGTCACGCGGGCGAGAAAGTCCCCTATACCTTATCTTATCGTACCCACAATGTATGACAGGCGTACCCGTGCGAGCCGTGAATCTTTGGAGATACTGCGAAGCAGTCATGCGGAGGATTTGTGGGATTTGGTGATTCCCGTGGATACCCAATTTCGTGATGCGAGTAAAAGGGGCGTGCCTCTGACGGTTATGAACAGTCATGCCAGAGGAGTGCTGGCTTTCGAATCTTTGACGGATACAATTCTCGAAATTCGCGGAAAACCCCATCATGGGGAGGGTGAGGATGTTGTCGAGGTGGAGGCTTATGGATAATTTACCCGATGCAAGCAGCGCATTGCTCAGCTATATCGATGCGCTTCTGGTGGATGAGGATGGGGCAGTGAAGCCGGCTCGCGCGAGCGGGGAGGGACATGCGGACAAGACTGTCGAAGTGGTGCCCGATCCCAATACAATTCGCCTCTCGTTTTTTAAGATTGCAGGTATTCCGCTGGCGATAGAGGCAGACGATATCGCCGAGGTGATGGAAGGCAATGAGGTGATCATGAGCCCGGCCAGTGAGAGGGGAGCGAGTTTGAAAGGGGTCTTCCATCATCAGGGCCGCGACATTCATGTCATCGATGCCAGGACAATCATCCTTCCCCAGGGCCATCCTGCACTCAGTGAGCCCCAAGAGGTGACGGGTAAGCATATTCTTATGCTGGCCGACTACGATTTGGCATTGCTATGCGATGAAAAAGGTGACATCGCTGCCCTCAATCGCCAGGAAGTGGAGTGGCGCACGCAGCGCCAAACCAGGCCCTGGTTGGCGGGCATCGTAAAGGGGCATAATCGTGCCGTGCTGGATATCGAGGGCCTGATTCAGGACTGCGGCCTGGAGTATCTCTCAACATATTGAAATAATTAGTTATTATAGTTAATATTTTGGCATGTGCTGTGCATAATAAATAGGGAATAACAAATGTTTGACACTGGCTCGAGCATAAACGGCAAACTATTCTTTTGGAGGGAACATGTCCCAAAGTCATGAAGGACAGGCCATGAATGATACGGTTTCGCAATGGGTCACCTTTCGCCTTGGCGACGAGGTCTACGGGATCGATGTCTTACAGGTGCAGGAAGTCCTGAGGCTTACGGAAATCTCACCCGTGCCCGGGGCGCCCGATTACGTGCTGGGGATCATCAATCTCCGTGGCAATGTGGTGACGGTAGTCGATGGCAGAAACCGCTTTGGGCTTCCGCCTAAAGAGGCCGACGATGCCTCGCGTATCATAGTGGTCGATGCCTTCGATAAGGTCATCGGTCTGCTGGTGGACAATGTTTCGGAAGTGGCATATGTGCCTAATTCGCAAATCGAGGTCGCTCCCAATGTGGGCAGTGACGATGGTAATAGATATGTGTCCGGGGTCTCCAATAGGGACGGTGAATTGCTGATCATGCTCGATCTTGCGAAGTTAATTGATATGGAATAGATGCGACTGCTTTTATATGAGCGCTCGACTATGGCCGATATAGGGAATATCAAACCACCGGGGCCGGTATGGCCGCAACCTTCCGTCGATAAGGTCAAGCATAAAGAAGGTGAAGCGGAGCAGCAGCGCCGGCAACGGCAGAGTCCACCCTCACGGGAGGACCACGATAATGATGAGGACGGAAGCGGGATCGACGAGTATGTTTAGGGCATATTATTATGATTGATAACTGGTTGTTGGCGCCTGTATTTGCGATTATCTCCATGCTTGTGGCGTGGGAGATTTTTCGCGGGATTCGACACCAAAAACAGATGCGCCATCAGGATAATGCCATGCGCCGCTTACAGAGCGACTTGCATGCACTCTGCGCCGGGTCTATCAGTATGGGCAAGCACATCTCGGCCTTGGAGCAAAGGCTGCACCGCATGACGGAGCGCCAGGATCAATTGGAGTTGCGCGATCCCGTACAGCAGGCATATGCCCATGCCATTCGATTGGCGCAACAGGGGGCCGATGTCGGTGATCTCATGGATCGTTGCGGGCTTTCACAGGGGGAAGCAGAGTTATTGTTGAGGGTTCACCGCGTTCAACGACGTCAAGCCGTCTCGGCTTGACGGGCTACCAGTCTATTTGAACCTCCACCAGCTCCGGCAGGGGTTTTCCGATAAAATAACCTTGGGCGAAATCGGCGCCATATTGTATCAGTAGATCCAATATATCCTTGTTTTCAACGAATTCCGCTATGATTTCTTTGTTCAAGGTCTTGGCGATCTCGATCATGGATTTGACCAGCGTCTGGTCCACCGGATCGCTGGTGAGATTGGTGATGAAGGCGCCGTCTATTTTCAGAAAATCGACGGGAAATTCCTTTATATAGTTGAAGGAGCTGAAACCTGATCCGAAATCATCAAGTGCGAAGCGGCATCCCAACTGCCGGATATTCATGATCATCTCGCGAGTCTGCGAGTAGTTCGCAATCGCGGCGGTCTCAGTGATCTCGAAGACAATCTTCTCCGGTCGTACCCCGGTCTTCTCAAGCTTTTCCTTCAACATCGGCAGCAAGGCAGTATCTTGAAAGGCATAGCTCGAAAGGTTAATGCCCAACGAGGCATCCCTGAATTTCTCGGGGAGGTCGCGAAGAATGTCGATGGCGTGATTAACCACCCAAAGATCGATGTCATGGATCAGCCCCATTTTTTCCGCGACGGGAATGAAATTATTCGGCGGGATCAGATTGCCGTCGTCACCCACCATGCGGATCAAGGTTTCGTAGTGAGGTACGGATTTGTCCTTGAGGCTCAAAACGGGCTGAAAAACCAGCTTGAATTTGTTGTTGGCCAGCGCATCGCGAATGAGGGGAACCCAGTGAATGGCACTGCGCAGGTTCGACATCTCGGTGTCTTCTTTATTGAACAGATGGACGATATTGCGTCCATGGGTTTTGGCCACATAGCAGGCCTGGTCGGCCCGCGCCAATACCTCGCTGGCACTGGCCAGGTCGCCGGGTTTGATGGTGGCCACGCCGATGCTGGCGCCGATGTGATAGGTGTGATTATTGGTGGTGAATTGAAACTGATCCATGATATGACGCAGTTTTTCGGCGATTTCCAGGGCCTTGACCTCGGTAATGTCTTCTACCAGTACCGTGTATTCGTCGGAGCTGATCCTGGCCAGTAATCCGGATGTGCCGATTTCGTGGCGCAGGATATTGGCGACTTCACTCAGGAGCCTGTCACCGGCCGCATGCCCCTCGGCGTCGTTGATAACCTTGAAATGATCGAGATCGATATAGAGCAACGCGCTCAAGCGCCCACCCTTGCGCGCCCGTAATACCACGACTTCCAGTTGCTGTTCCAGACGCCGGCGGTTGCAGAGGCCGGTGAGATCATCATGATTGACCAGGTGTTGCAGGCGTGCCTCGATGATGCGTCGCTCCGAGAGTTCCGTCTCCAGATCCTGTTCGCGGGATTTGCGTAGATCGCGTTCCTTTTTTAAGGATAGGGCGGAGATGATCCTCGGCATGAGATCGACGCGGCGCACAGGCTTGAACAGGATGTCCACCGCGCCGGCATCGAAGCTTTCGCGCGCCACCTTTTCCTGCCAGGTGGCATTGGCGGTGATCATGATCACGGGAATGTCGGCCCATTCATCATGAGCGTGTATTAAGCGGCTCACCTCGTAACCGTCCATTCCGGGCATCATGATGTCCAGGAGTACTGCATCGATGGTGCTGGCGCCGTTGCTGACCTGCTGACGCAGGCACTCCAGGGCGGCCTTGCCCGAATTCGCGGTATGAAGGCTGGAGAATCCGCTGCGGGTCAGCATGGTCTTGATCAGGTCGACGTTATCGGGGATGTCGTCGACGATCAATATAGACATTCTGCGCAGTTCTTCGAACTGCACGGAGCTGGAGTTAGGCAATGGCCCGCTATATGCTAAATTATTGTGAAATATATCTTTTTCGGGGTGTAGCGCCATAGGTGACCACCGCTTTTAAAAGATCAGTGTGGCCACCTCCGCTGTTTCCACACATGACGCAAGTCATTTACGTTGATTGTTGTGAACTTACATTTTATTGGTCGCCTCAGAGCTATCGGCCTGATCCAGGGGTACTTTAGAGAAAAATAAAAAGGGGGTCCTAGCGGTGCGTGGGGGGCATCTTCCCGCTTAGAAAATAGGCAAAGGCGATCACCTGGGCAACGGCACGGTAAAGGTTTTCGGGAATTTCTTCTCCCAAATCCAGTTTGGACAGCAACTCGATGAGTTCAGGGTCTTCATGCAACGGGATGTGATGTTCCTCGGCGATGGCGAGAATCTGCCGCGCCAATTCACCCGCACCGGTGGCGATCACCGTCGGCGCGCGCCGGCCGTCATAGTGGAGGGCGACTGCTCGCGGCGGAGGGGGATATTTCCTTTTCATGCGTTCAGATCCAACAGCCCCTTGGGGAAACGGGCCGGCGGGGGAAAGGGTGGCCGACCCTGCCGGCAGTGGAGGTCCGCGACCTCCAAGCCGGTCAGTTCCAAGGATTGCTGCAGATGGTTTAAATGTTCGTTAAGAAGACTCGCCGTTGCACTCGATTCCGCCCAGAAGGCCGCCGAGAGGCGTTTGCCGGTAAGCGTGAGTTTGGTATGGAGGGGCCCCAGGGTTTGCAGGCTGAAACTCAACCAGGTGCTCCAGCTTTGCTGTTGTCCATCCGGGGATTGGTTTGCGTCTTTTTCGATTCGGAATTGAAAGACATCGATATGATCGCCGTGGCGTACCGGCACTTCCCCCGCCCAGCTCAGAGGCGGCTGTTCCTGCGCCAATGCGGCAAGCTGGTGCAATTGAATGCGTGCCAATGCCGCTTCAGCATGGCGGATGAGATCTGCGATGCCTTCCCCTTGGCTTCGCGACGCCTCGCCGAGCAGGCGCAGGAGATTCGCCTTTACGTCCTTGTTCAATGCCGCCGGTGCAGCTTGGGGGCTCAGCTTGTATTCCAGCGACAGGCCCGAGTCCGTCAAGGCCTGTTTAAGCGTATCCGAGCGCGATATGGTTTCAGCACTGGGCAGTTGTTGTAATAGCTGCTTCAGCAAGCTGTTTACCGCGGGCGGCAGTCCCGGAGATGCGGCAAGCAGCTCGGCAAAGCGTGTAAAGGCCGTTTGCAGGGGCAGCTGTTGCGGCAGTGCCGTGCGCAAAGCCCCTATCATCGGGTCCGCCTTGGGCGGGTCAGTGATGATGCGCAGGACGACTTGCTTGTCCGTCTGCACGACTTCCAGAGACAGCCGCTGGCCGGGGGTGGTCGCCAGGGAGGTGCGGGCCTCGAGCATAGCGTCGCCGACCCGCAGTGACACCCTGTCCGGGCTCAGCAGTGATACCACCATGGCATCCAGGCGTTGACCCACCCGCCACAGCGCGGCGGTGGTGGGGGTACTAGTAAGTGTGAGTAACGGGGAGGACTGCGTGGAACCTGGAATATTTGTGACGATGCGCAGGAGAATTTGCTTGTTGTCAGCCTGCATGACTTCCAAAGACAAGCGCTGGCCGGGGGTGGTCGCCAGGGAGGTGCGGGCCTCGATCAGGGTATCGCCGATCCGTAGCGATACCCTGTCCTGGCTCATGGGCGATATCACCACGGCATCCAGGCGTTGCCCCACCCGCCACGGCGTGGAGGCTGTGGGGAGACTGGTGAGGCTGAGTGTCGGCGAAGGATGGGCGGGACCTGTTATATCCATAAAAAAATGCCGGTAGGGGTTTTATGGCGGAAACATCAGTATAAACCAATATGGACAGACGTATTATCCGAACGATGATTATTTGACGCCCTGCGGGGGGTTGGTTAGATTTAGCGCCATGGCCGGTTCGAATACGTGGTATGTCCGTCGCCGCGGGGAGGTTCTAGGACCTTACCCCGCCGGCCTGATCAGTCGTTACATCTTATTGGGCCGTGTCCAGGAATCGGATGAGGTGAGCGGCGACGGCCTGGAATGGCTTCCGGTCAAAGAGGTGCCGGAACTTATTCCCAACGTTTTGAAAGGGGACACCAGCGATCCCCTGTTTCAAGAGAGATTGCAAGCCGCGCGGCGATGGGCGGATGAGAGAAATCGCGATCGGCGTGATAAAGGGGAAGACCAGTCCGCCGCCCAGGAACAACGGCAAGGGGATGACCGGCGGGAACCGGAGCCGGAGCATTTGGTGGAACATCGCCTCAACCGTATCGGCCGTGAGCAGGAGATTCCGCTCGAATCCCAGAATCGCTGGACCATGCTGATTCTTGCCGGAACGGCGGCGGTGGCGGCGGGGATGTTTATCATGTTTTATACGCCGCCCCCGCAGTCATCGGGTGCGGATTGCCGGAGCCCCGCCGCCCCCCATGTCAACTGGAGCAATTGCGTCATGGATGGCGTGCGCCTCGAAGAGCGCGACCTGACGGGGGCGACGCTCTACAGTACCAGCCTGACCGGGGCGAGTTTGCGCCGCAGCACGCTCAAGGGCGGCAATCTTTCCTATGCCGCGCTCAGCATCAGCAACCTGCAAGGCGCCGACCTGCGCCGGGCGATCCTGGTGGGGGCCAACCTGCGACGTGCGAAACTCACCAACGCCCTTCTGGATAATGCCGATCTTTCCTATGCAGATCTGACCGGCGCCGATTTGAGCGGGGCGAGCCTGCATAACGCCAAACTGGGCAATGCCATCTGGACCGACGGCAAACGCTGTTTGCCACGGTCCGTGGGTAGCTGTGAGACTGCGCCGTAAGAATTTAATGGAAAAGGATGCAAAGAAACGCTAGGGAGTCCCCTTCGGGGACGTTTTTATTTAGGGCGGCTTTTCGCGCCGCGTGCGAATTCCTTTCTTTTGCGCGGC
>CAYTBC010000112.1:0-15629 GCA_964435765.1 uncultured Desulfosarcina sp. | reverse complement strand
GTGACGCCATGTTCCAACACCTTGAGGTCCCCGTTGGTTCGGATCGTGGTCTTGAAATTTCCGACAAAGCCGTCGACATGCTCAATTCGGGCGCCTTTATAAACCGTTATGCCGGCAGCGGCATTGACCTCGTCGATCAACTGCCGCAGAAAAGGCTTAACCGGTTCGGCCTGCCAGGTTTGGTGCAGCCGCCGCGCCTGACCGCCGAGCTCCCCGTCTTTTTCGATCAGGTGGGTGGCGTATCCCTGGGCCGCGAGGGTTTTGGCGGCAGTCATTCCCGCAACGCCGCCGCCGATGACCAGGGCGGCCTGATTGACTTTCATCACCGGTTCCGTCAGAGGTTCAAAGAGGGCGACCTTGGCCACGGCCATTCTGACCAGGTCTTTGGCCTTGGCGGTGGCTTTGTCCATATCGTCCTTGTGGACCCAGGAACACTGGTTGCGGATATTGGCCATCTCGAAAAGATATTTGTTCAGACCGCCGTTGATCAGCGTTTCCTGGAAGAGCGGTTCGTGGGTCTTGGGTGTACAGGCGGATACCACCACCCGGTTCAGACGGTGTTCTTTGATGATCCGGGATATTTGACCCTGGGTGTCCTGGGAGCAGCTGAACATATTTTGGTCGGCATAAACCACATTGGGCAGGCTTTTGGCAAACGCCACGACCGCCGGGACATCCACAAAACCCGCAATGTTGGTGCCGCAGCAGCAGACGAAGACACCGATGCGCGGCGGCTCGCCCTTGATGTCGATCTCGGCCGGCAGCTCTCTGGTTTTGGTGAGGGACCATCTCGCAGCGGAAAGCCGGCTGCCGACTTTGCCGGCCGCCGCACTGGCGTCCACCACCGAGGTCGGGATATCTTTGGGCTCCTGAAAGGCGCCGCAGACATAAATACCCGCCCGGGAACTATTAACGGGGTCCAGGCTGCTTGTTTTGGCAAAATTATAATGGTTCAGCTCGATGCCCAGCTTCCGGGCAAGGGATATGGTTTGATCCCGGACGCCCAATCCTACCGACAATACAACGATATCGAATTCTTCCGCGGTTGCGTTGCCGGCAACATCGACATAGCGGATCAGGTGTTTGCCGTTTTCGTTGATGGGTTCCACCTGGGTGATGCGCGACTTGATAAACCGCACGCCCGATTTCTGCTCGGCTTTGTTGTAAAAGCGTTCAAAGTCCTTGCCGAAGGTTCGAATATCAATATAAAAAATCGCCGCGTCCAGGCCGTTGCGGCTGTGCTCCTTGGCTAAAATGGCCTCCTTGACGGCATAGGTGCAGCAGACGCCGGAGCAGTAGCCTTTGGCGCCGATATGATTATCCCGTGATCCGACGCACTGCAGCCAGGCAATTTTTTCAGGTTCGGATTTGTCGGAGGGCCGGACCAGGTGTCCGCCGTAGGGTCCCGAGGCGGAGAGGATCCTCTCAAATTCCAGGCTGGTGACAATATTGGCCGACTTGGAATAGCCGAATGTGTCGTGAACCGCAGGGTTAAAGGCCCCGCAGCCGCACGCTAAAATGACGGCGCCGACTTTTAAGGATATTTCCTTTTCGCGGTCCTCAAAGTTGATCGCATTCGTCGGGCAAAATTTTTCACAACCGCGGCATTTGCCGCGGATGAGATAAATGCACTGGGACGGATCGATGCAGTATTTGAGCGGAACGGCCTGGGGATACTGGACGTAGACGGCCTTGCGTTTATTCAGGCCGGCGTCATAAGCATTGGCGACTTTCTTGGGGCATTTCTCGGCGCAGGCGCCGCAGGCGATGCATTTTTCCATGTCCACGTAGCGCGGGCGCTGAATCAAATGAACGTCGAAATTGCCTTCCTCGCCGCCGACGCTTTGGATTTGGCTGAGCGTGAGCAGTTCGATATTGATGTGCCGGCCGACCTCGACCAGTTTCGGCGATATGATTCACATCGCACAGTCGTTGGTGGGAAAGGTTTTATCCAGCTGCGACATCATGCCGCCGATGGAGCTGGATTCTTCCACCAGGTAGACATAGTATCCCGAATCGGCCAGATCCAAAGACGCCTGCATTCCGGCGATGCCGCCGCCGACCACCATTACCGCGCCTAAATCTTTGTTGGACATAATTACCCCGCCACTAAAAATGATGAAATGCCGGTAATATCTAAACTATTGTGGGAAAGCCCCAGATGGTGCGCATCAATTTCCATGCATAAACCCAGCAGCTGGGGATAGAGGATCGGGGCCAGGGGCTCCCAATTTTCAGAATTGGCCGCCATGTGAAGCTGCACCCGATCGAACTGCAAATGCGTGTAGGGACAGGCCGTGCACAAAAAGTGGGCGCCGGCATTTCTGGCACTGGCAATTTTTTTTAAGGCCATGTCCATTGCCAGACGATCATTGCTGCCGGTCAACGGCGCCCCGCAGCAGTCCAGTTTGCGCGCCCAGTCAACGCTGAAAGCACCGGTGATTTCCACCAGTTCGTCAAAAATTTTGGGCGATACCGGATCGTCGAAATCGGTGACGCTGCTCGGCCGCAGGGCGTGGCAGCCGTAGCTGGCCGCGATTTGAAGACCGCTGTAGGTTTTCGAAATCAAAGGCTTTAAACCCGCAGTCCCTACCTGGTGGTACAGAACCGACAGCAAGTGGTCGACCCGCACGCGGCCCTCGAAGTGCAGCTTTTCTTTTGCCAGCACGGAATTGATATCCTTTTTCAAGTCCTGATCCGCGTTTAATGCATACTGCGCTTTTTTCAGGGAACCGTAGCAGCACTTGCACATCACCATCATGTCCAGGCCGGCGCTTTCGGCCACGGCCATATTTTTGGCGGCCGACAGCACAAAAGCCCGCTGGTCCAGATTGCGGGCCGGGTAGCCGCAGCAATTGAATTCGGGCAGCTCAATCAGCTCGATTTCCAATTTTTTAAAAACAGCCCCGGTGGCATCGGCATATTGACCGACGCGGGCGGGTATATTGCAGCCCAGAAATGATGCAAATTGCATGGTGGTTATCCTAATTTGTATTAAGATCCCAAAATTGACTATCAGGTATTAAGAAAGATTCCGGATTCTCAGAGAATTGCCTAATCCGCCTAAAAAATGGCGGACAAGAATGCACTAAAATGTCAAAAATGACTAAAGTTAATGAATTCTGTCTGTTTTAAATTTCCAGCTTTCCGGCCCTTTGGCCTCCCAGCCTCCCCGCCTCCGAGCTTCCAAGCCGCAAGCGATTTTATAGATTTCCATACAAACCGATAATAAGTAATAAATAGCGATCCGTTCAAACGAGGCGCGCCTTCGCTGCCGCCGCATTTTTCAACCCATACAGCAGGTCGCACACGTCCACCTGCTGCGGGCAGTTTTCCTGGCACTGGTAGCACGTTAAACAATCCCAGATCATTTTGGCGCCCACGGCCATTTCCGTTAATCCCAGCCCCAGGCAGCACATGATTTGATGGGGCAACAGTCCTAATATCTGCTCCGGCTGCGGGTAATTGGCGACCACCGGGCACACCGCGGTGCAGCTCTGGCAGCTGAAACAATGGGAAAATGTATTGCCGCCCGGAGACGGCCGCCCGGCGGCCGACGGCAGGGTATTCAAGGGGATGGCGGCATCGCTTTTGATGAGCTGCTCCGATTGCCCGGCCACTAATCCGACCGCCTTGCGGATGGGCAGGCTGTAGTCGGCGGCATTAAGTGTTTCCCGGATCACCACGCCCCGGGCAAAGGAAAAGGGGGTGAGCACCGGCGCAAGGGGCGGGCCGCTCATCAGCAGCGCCTCTCTGACATGGTACCATAATTCTTTCAGTTGGATTCCGGAGGGACAGTGCACCGTGCAGCGGTCACAATTGGTGCACAGATAAACACCTTCGCTGATCGCACGCATCTGGGCAACGTTCATTTTTTTGCCGGACACCATTTTTTTGAGGCAAGCCATTTTTTCAGAGGGCAAAATATATTCGTTGCCGAGCACCTCATAAATCATGCCGACCGAGCAGTGGAGGCTGCAGCTGCCGCAGTGGGTGCAAGCGTCCAATTCCATGATCTGGCGCGTCAGTATATTGGCCGGTGCCGAACGCTGCGGGTCCATGACCCGGCCGGCAACCAGACTGATGGGCGCAGCAACTATGTGAAACATTTTACTGAAAGGCAGGTAGGCCAGCCCGGCAAAGCAGGCGATGATGTGAAGGTACCAGAGGATGGAAACACCGCCGGCTGCATCCAGCCGGACGGCCACCGGTGCAATCATCTTGGCCAGGGCATAACCGGTAAAGGCCCATTTGGCGGAAGCGTGGCAATCCAGGCAGTTGCCTTCGTGCACTTCGCGGCCGGCATCGATGACATCTTCATCGAAGGGCGGCCCCTCAACATTGGGTGAAACCAGGCCGTAGTCTTTAACCCAGAGGGTTTCAAGGGCTTGGATCTCTTCTTCGTCATCCAGACCGGCATAGTCTTCCACCATGCGCGTAAACTCACGGTGCGACGTTATCTTGAGCCCTTGCAGACCGATTCCGGAAAGCATGATGACAGCCAGGATTATGAGGGCATAATGGTCGCGGCCCCCGGTTTTCAGGCGTGCTGGTCTTGAGACATAGCGGCGAAAAGCGGCGACGGCCACGCCGGCCAGCACCATGGCGCCAAACAGATCCCGCAGAAAGAAAAAAGGATTCAGGGTCGGGTAATAGTTGTTAAACCAGGCTGCGGTTGTGACCGCCTCCAGCGCGTGCATGAGCAGCAACAGCATGAATCCGTAGAAAATCAGCATGTGCGCCAACCAGCGGGCGACGCTCTCTTTGAAAACCCTACCCAGTAGCAGCACATCGACCAGAACGGCCTTGAGAACCTTCCAAAGCCCGGTGCTGAATATCACTGCCGGGATGCCGCCGGCCGCCGCCCGCACTCTTTGGAAGGTGCCGCCGGTCAGCCCGCCCGATCCGAATCGTCTGATAAACCAATTTGATATTTTGTAGATCAGACCGAGGAGAAAAATGATAAGCGCCGGGTACCACAGAGAATTGAACATTGCTTGACAATCTCCAGGGGATGTTGCCGCAATTCAGATCAGGAGCGTTGGGGCCGTGCAGGTCCGCGAAGCTGAAATCGATGTGCAAACTCGGGTTGCGTCTGTCAGACCCTGCATAGGATATAGCCGTGGTGGCCGGAAGAGCCGGCCCCTGGCGGGCCGGCTGGCG
Source organism: uncultured Desulfosarcina sp. (assembly GCA_964435765.1). Lineage (GTDB taxonomy): Bacteria > Desulfobacterota > Desulfobacteria > Desulfobacterales > JAFDCJ01 > JAFDCJ01. Next base: position 10,466 of record CAYTBC010000112.1, on the reverse strand, counting down.
GCAACCCGCTCGTCAGATGGAAAGCAGGAATGAAGGAGATACGCGGCTTGAGGTCGGCCTCAGGTTTACTGCGTGCTGGATGCCTTTTTGGCCCAATCTTCATCCATTTTTTCTTTCCACTTCGGCCGTTTTTTACGTTTGCCGACTTTTTCAATCGTTTCCGGAATAAGTTCCATCAAGCGCTGCTTGTCAACCGGTTTGTCCAGAAATGCGTCCGGGCTGAAGTACTCAAAATCCGGCCATTGTTTGTAGTTGATACCCAATTCGTCGCCCATGCCGGAAATCCCGATGATGGGGATGTGCTTCAGCTCATCCTCGGTCCGCAATTTTTTGCAAAGCTCAAAGCCTGAAAAAAGGGACTCCATCATTACGTCCAGCAAAACAATGTCGGGCTTCTCTTTGCGGATCAAATCCAATCCCTTTTGGCCGTCATCCGCCGTGAGTACCTCAAAACCGTTGCGCTCAAGAAACGTTTGCATGGTAAAGAGATAATCGGTGTTGTCATCGACCAAAACAATCTTAAGATTTTTTTCCATGCTGATCTCCTCTTTATATGAAGCTGTGTATTAAAAGGTTGATGACGAACCGATTGATCGTATCAGGTACCATTAATCTATACCCGACAACTATGGTATGGATTATTTGCACCGTTTCGTCAAGATAAATCCGATTATCGACTGCAAAAATATTTTCTCGCAAAGGCGCAAAGCCCGCAAAGGTGAATTTTCAGTTTAATCTTGGCGTCTTCGCGTCTTGGCGAGAGACCTTGTCATTTCCTGTATATCAGGATTAGGTTAACCTGAATATAAGGGTAAATCGACTCCCATTGCCCGGTGTTGAGTCAACCTCAATGCGGCCGCCGTGTTTGTTGACGACTTTTTCCACCACGGCCAGGCCAAGTCCGGTGCCGCCGCTGCCTTTGGTTGAAAAAAATTCCTCGAATATGTTGCGCTGGGTGTCCTGATCCATTCCGATTCCGTTATCGGCGATTCTAAAAAAAAAATGATCGTCATCATAGAAATCAGTTTTGACGGTGACGAAATGATTCGTTTTTTGTGTGTCGTTGAGGCAGGCTTGCACCGCGTTCCAGATCAGATTGTTTAACATCTGACGCACGCTGGCGATGTCCACTTGAACTTCAGGTACGTGGGGATTGATCTGCTCTCTGAGTCGAACGTTAAAACCGGCGGCTTTTTCTTGAAACAGGGCGAGGGAATCCTTGACCAATTGGCCGGGCGATACGGTTTCATATTTAAGGGGGCGGTTTTTAGATGAATATAGGATGTTTTTGACAACATCCGTAATTTCGATGATATTTTTATTAACGATATTCCATCCCTTCCTGGCGAGGGGCAGGTCGTCGTCCTTGAAGCCTTCGCTGACGACATAGGCGCCACCCTCAAGGCCCTCGAGGATATTTTTGATGCCATGGGACAGCAGGGCAATCGATTGGCCCAGGGTCTTCAACTCTTTTTGACTCTTTTTGATCGCAGTGATGTTGGTGGACATTTCGATAACCGCCACTGCGTCGCCGTTATCGTCCAGAATGGGGGCTGTCTGGATGAGAATTTGACAGATTTCGCCGTTGGCCAACTGAACTGTTTCTTCGTTTACATGTGAACGTTTGTCGCGGAAGGTTTTCTGGACAGGGCAGTTGGGGCAAATTTCCCGTGAACCTTTGTAAACGGCATAACACGGCTTGCCGTCGGGGTCGCCGAAGTCGGATTTAAAGAGACGATTGGAAAAGACAATGCGAAATTCACGGTCTTGCACGGATATGTAGCAGGGCAGCAGATCGAGGATATGACTGAGATCCAGCCCCGAGCCAATGGAATTCCCGATGGTATCCTTGGGTAGCAGCTGTTTTTGATCGTCCATAGTCTGTCCCGTTTGGAATCAGCCTAATTAATCCGCCCCAGAAAATGGCTCATTCAGGGTTGTGAATTGTCCTTTGATAATTGAAGCAAGTCGTTGTGCCGGATTGCCTGGTTACTATAACCAAAAGTCAATCATAAATCAATATGACCAGCGATTCTCAGATAGTATGTTTGCTTTTTTCACCGGAAATTGCTGGTACCCCGCTGGGCCGGATCAAAGTAAACCCTAATTTGTTCTTGAATTTCATACGAGTCTATTATAGTTTTTATTTAAAGCATTCAGCCAACGGAAAGGAACACAAAAACGTGAACGTTAAAGAATTAGCGGAAAGGTTTCGTTTGCATGTGGCCGCGGGTCAAAAGGCACTCGATCGTCAAATCCAGGGGGGGTACTGCGGCGATCTTTTAAGCGACGTGATGGCCAACGCGCCCAGCGGTTGTGTCTGGCTGACGGTGCAAACCCATCAGAATATAGTGGCGGTGGCCGTGCTGCACGAGATGGCGGCCGTTGTTCTGACCGGAGGGCATGAGCCTGATCGGGAAACCATCGATAAGGCCAACGAAGAGGGCATCCCCATCCTGGTGTGGCCCGAGAGCGCCTTTGACCTTGCCGGAAAGATCCATGCCGCCGGGATTGGCAGCTTGTCCTGAATTTGCATTTTATTCATCGATCGGATATAGTTTCGCCGAATTGAAATCCGGATTTTGCGGGGATCCGGTATCCGACATCCGGTGGCGAGCTGCCGGATGCGAATCGGTCTCAACAAAATTGAGGCCTGTATCAGGATTTTGAGATGACTAAACCGTTTTGGATAATAAGGAGCTACAGATGACTCGTCTCGACTTTCTGCGAAGCGTTGAAGTTTTCAAGGGTATCAATGACCGTCGGCTGGCCGATATTGAGAAGCTCTGCCGCGCAATGGAATTCCGGCAAAATGAAAAACTCTTCAGCGAGGGCGATGATGCCGCCTGCCTGTGGATTGTGAGGGAGGGTCAGATCGACCTGCGTTTTGATCTGCCGGGTCGTTCGACCTCGACCCGAAACACCATCTCATCCCTATCGGATACCATGACGTTCGGATGGTCCAGCCTGGTTGCTCCCCATAAATACAGACTTTCGGCCTACTGTGCCACCCAATCCTGCAAGGTCCTTCAGATCGATAGAGCTGAGCTGGTAAAGATTTTCAATCAAGACACGCGGACCGGTTATGTGGCCATGTCGAATCTGGTGGAAATTATCGGTAAACGGTTTAGCCGGCTGCAGGACTCGGCTTCGAAGCATTCCTACGCCGGCATTAAGATTACCGTGCATCTGGCAACCTGCGGGATCGTTGCCGGCGCCCGGGAAGTCATGAGCGCGCTCATGGAGGAAATGGCCGCCGCCGACCGGCCGGAAATCGAGGTCAAGAGCGGCGGGTGCCTCGGCAATTGTGAAACCCATCCGAACGTGACGGTGATGATCGAAGGTGAAGATCCGGTGATCTACCAGAAAATGAATCCCGACAAAATGCGCCGGGTTTTCAGGCGGCATATTCTGGAAGGCGCGGTTCAGACCGAATATGCTCTGCCATAGATTTAGCCGAATCTCAGCATTAACATCGGGTACCTAAGTCACGTGGCATTGAAAAAAGATGATTCTCTCACCCTTGCTCGCATCCCGTTCTGCGGGGCTTCGTTCGAGCCTACTAAGTTAGCAGAGAATAAAATACTCGGTGTGCTCAGCGCGCTCTGTGAGGGGTTTAAAATTCAGAGGAGATGATCATGATCAATATCGAATTTTTGGAAAAAGTCCAGATTTTCCAAGGTCTCAATCAGGAGCAGCTGGCCGAAATTGCAAAACATTGTCAAACGGCCGAATTCAAGTCTGAAACCAAGCTTTTTGAACAGGGCGAAGACGCCGCCTATCTGTGGATCGTCGAAGCGGGGCGCGTTGATCTGCAATTTGATCCGCCGGGAGGCACCGCCTCCGGGCCGACCACAATTTCATCCATCGCCGAAGCCGGCGCTTTCGGGTGGTCAAGCTTTGCAACACCGAACAAATATAGGCTGTCCGGCTATTGTCCCGACAAGGGATGCAAATTAATCAAAGTTGATCGGGAGGGGCTTCGGCAGCTTTTCGAAAAAGATCCGGATATCGGATACCTGGTGATGACAAACGTGGCGGCCGTTGTGGGAACGCGATTTCACGAATTCCAGGAAGAAGCCGCCCGCCGCTGCGGGCAGGATCTGCTGGGAGGATGGTAGGGAAGCCGGGAAGCTGGAAGGCGAGAAGGCTTGGATGCTTGGAAGCCGGGAAGCTTGGAGGCTGGTTGCTGGATACTGGATACTGGATGCTCGATACAGAAAGGCGCAGGGCTCAAGGCGCACGGCACATGGCATAAAGGAAAGCGAGTTCGGTACGTGGAGTTCGGCTTTCGGAACGAAAAGGATTACGTGTCAAATAGTTCGAATCCTTCGGCATCCAAGTTTGCGAATTCCGCACTCCGACTTCCGAATTCAAATGCCCTGTCTTTTGACTATGAGCTATCAGCTATGAGCTTGTTCATCTGACACCTGAAACCAATAACAAATAACTAATAACCAATAACCCCTTCCCCCAGAAATCATATCCTGTCCAACAATTCCATCAACAACCGCACCCCGAAGCCCGTCCCCCCTGCCGGGCAGTAGGCATTCCCCTTTTTGAGATACGCCGGGCCGGCAATATCGATATGGGCCCAGGGTGTATCACCGACAAAGTCGGCTAAAAACAGCGCGGCGGTGATGGCGCCGCCCCAGCGGCTTTCGGACACATTGTTGATGTCCGCAAAGTCACTTTTCAGCATATTTTTGTAATCCTCTGGCAGCGGCATCCGCCAGCAGCGTTCATGGGTTTTTTCGCCCGCGGCCGTGATGGCGGCGGCCAGATCCTCGTCATTGGAAAACACCCCGGCAATTTTTTCCCCCAAGGCTACAACGCAGGAGCCGGTCAGGGTTGCCAGGTCAATCAGCATTTGCGGTTGGTATCTTTTGAGAACGTAGGAGATGGCATCGATCAGAATCAGGCGTCCCTCGGCATCGGTATTCCCGATTTCTATGGTTTTGCCGGCGTAGCTGTGAATGATGTCGCCCGGCCGGGTGGCTGTGCCGGAGGGCATGTTTTCGACCAGCGGAATGGCACCGATGATGTTGAGCTTCGTTTTCAGGCGGGCGGCGGTCATTAAGGCGGCCGCCACCGCCGCCGCCCCGGACATATCCGACTTCATATCTGCAATGGAACCGCCGGTTTTGATGTTAAGGCCGCCGGAGTCGAAGGTCACCCCTTTGCCCACCAGGGCCACCGTCTTTTTTGCGCCCGGCGCCCTGTGTTCCAGCACCACCAGACAGGGTTTGTTCGGGCTGCCGGCCGCGACGGCCAGCAGGGCGCCGAATTTTCTTTGCTTCATTTGGGCTGCGTTGAGCACCTGGACCTTAAGCTGTTGTTTTTTGGCCAGAACCGTGATGATCCGGGCGAATTTTTCCGGTGTCTTATCGTTGGAAGGGATGTTGACCCACTCGCGTGCCAGGGCAGTTCCCTCACACACCGCGGCAACCCTTGAACACAAGTTCCTCTGTGTTTTGGCAACCCGGGCATTCACCAGGAGATTGATCTGCGTGAGCGTTTTTTTCTTTTCCTCGCCCTTGTATTTTTGAAATATATAATTTCCGAGACAAGCACCTTCCATCAAGGCCTCGATGGCGGCCGGGATCTCCAGGCCAAGTTTCTCTGCCGCGGGTACGGCGATCCACAAATTGGCCAGCTCTTTTTTAATACCACTTTTAACGGCCTTGCCGGCCATTTCGCGCAGCTTTTCCCGGTCCAGCTTTTCTATTTTACCGAGTCCGTAAAAGGTGACCCGCCGGGCCTTGATATCCGGCAGATCGTAAAGTGTAATCTTTTCATCTTTTTTGCCGCCGAATTCCTTGAGCGTCAGCACTTTTTGGACGAGTGCCTGAATCAGCGGGTCGGCATGGATATCTTCATCTTCACACACGGGAATTGCCAGGGCATCGATGGATTGTTTTTTCAGGTCGGCCGTTTTCAGGTGAAGCATAATAATTTCTCTCCTTTTGGGTGTATTTAGGGAGACACTGGTTAACACCGTTTTCTGAAAATTTCAAACCTTTTTGAATTTGTGGTTTGTCATTGGGATTTATTTCATTCGAATTTGTTTCGGATTTCGTGTTTAGAATTTCGGATTTGTAAATGATGAGAAATTGTCCTTGTCCCTTGCAATGGGGCTTCCTGAGGACTCCCGCTCACGGGCAGAACACTCACGCGGCCGCCAGCTGCTTTAAATGTGATACCACCCGCCAGGAAAAAGGTTCCCGGCTGCACGGCATGATGGCGTTGTTGGTGAAAATCGGGTCCGAGGCCAGGTCGTAGCGTGACGCCGCCACCGCCCGGGGCCAGAGGGCGGTATGGGGGATGGGGGTATAATAAGCCGGCACGGGCGTCAGGCCGTTTTCGATGACCGTCCGGATGGAGCGTTCGACGGCGCTCAAATCCTGATCGGGAAGGCCGACCAGCAAATAGGCGCCGACCCGGCTTCGGTCAAAACCGGCCTCATGCAGGCACGCCACGGCGCGCTTGAATTCCTGCTCGGAGACTTTTTGATCGAATTGCCGGCGGTGGTCAAATTCAGCGGTTTCCAGCCCCAGGCGCAGGGTTTTAAAGCCGGCCCGGTGCATGAGACGGGCGGTTGAAGCGCTGATGCCCCGGATGTGAAGGGCATTGGGCGTATGAAAGCGGACCTTGAGATCGGCGCTGCAGATTCCCTCCAAAATCGGAAGGGCATGCGCTTCGGCGTCCACCAAAAAGGCATCGTCGTATAAAACGAAATCGCTCAGCCCGTGCCGGCCGTGCCAGTACCTGATTTCCGCGATGACGGACGCCGGGCTGCGCCGCCGGTATTCGGGCTCCAGGAAATGGGAGGCGCAGTAGGCACAGTTAAACGGGCAGCCCCGGGTGGTCAGCAGGGGAACATAATTGAGCCGGGTTTGCAGATCCAGGGCGGGGTAGGGGTGCGAATCCAGATTAGCCGGGTCAAAATTTAAAGGCACTTCAAAACCGGTGGCCTGCCGCACCAGGGAGAACACAGCGGTTTCGGCAGGCTCGCTGACAATCCGATCGGCGCCTGCCCGGCTGCGGGCGTGATCCGGGCACAGCCGGGCGTAAATCCCCCCCAGTACAATCGGTGTTCGGGGAAAAACCGATCTGACTGTTTCAATGGTTTCGCGCACCCCCGGATACCAGTAGGTCATCAGCGAGGTGACCAGCACAAGATCGGGCAAAGCCAGTTTAAGAAGATCTTCCTTGAACCATTCCGGCTTGATGCCGTACCGCGAAAAGTTGCGGGGGACGTCGTCCAAACCGGGAGGTTTAGGAATCAGAGTCTTAAGATAGGGTCCCCGTCCGTATCTTGCCTCAGGATCGGCAGCAGGGGTACGGGGATGAAATCGGTTTAGGCAGTCGATATACGAAACCCGGATGCCGTGCGCTCTCAATATGCCGGCCATGCCGAGCAAACCCAGCGGTTTGGCCCAGAAATCGTAAGCGGCAAAATCGTGGATCCAGGGGTTGATCAGCAGAACATGGGGCGTGTCGCGGCGTATTTTTTCAGTCATCTTCATCGGAGGGAAAATACACCATTGATGTTTTTTTCAGCTCCTTGCGGCTGAAAAGCAGGGCGTACTTTTCAACTTTCGTTTCCTGCGACATCCTGCGGGCGGTTTGGCGGCAGGCTTCTTTGTCGTTGGCATGAATCATGGTGTAAAGATTGTAGGGCCAGCGGTCGGTGGGGCTGCGCCGGTAACAGTGGGAAACCTGTTTGAAGGATGCCATCCGGTTGCCGACGTCTTCAATGCGGTCTTCCTCCACCTGCCAGGCTGCCATGGCATTGGCGGTATACCCTGTCTTCTGGTGGCGCAGGGTTGCGCCGAAACGACGAATGAATCCCCGGTTGCACAAACTTTGGAGGTTTTTCAGCAGCTTTTCTTCAGATATCCCCAGCGCTTGTGCAATTTTCAGATAAGGGCGATCGGTAATGGCCATATCTTCCTGAATTGAAGCGATGATTTTCTTTTCAAGTTCCGTCAGCATTCCGAATCCTTTCCGATCAGACTGGACGCTCCCACCCTCTCACCCTCTCAACCTCCCGCCTTCAGTCCTCCGTCATCCGGCCAGATCCGGAAACAGGCCCCTGATACCTTCCTCCGAGGCTTGGCAGATTCCCCGTTCGGTAATAAACCCGGTAACATACCGGGCCGGCGTCACGTCAAAGGCAAAATTGGCGGCCGGACTGGACGGCGGGCAGATCAAAACACGGGTTGGGCGGTCCCGATCCAAGCCGTAAACATATTTGATTTCATCCGGATCGCGCTGTTCAATGGGAATGGCGTTGACGCCGTCGGTAATGCTCCAGTCAAACGTACTGGAGGGCAGCGCCACGTAAAAGGGCACCTGATTGTCCCAGGCGGCCAGGGCCTTTAAGTAGGTGCCGATTTTGTTGGCCACATCACCGCTCACGGCTGTGCGATCGGTGCCCACAATCACGAGGTCCACCATGCCGTGCTGCATCAGATAACCGCCGGCGTTGTCGGTGACGAGGGTGTGCTTGACGCCGTGCTTGCCCAACTCCCAGGCCGTGAGGCGAGCGCCCTGGTTGAGGGGGCGGGTTTCATCCACCCAGACATGGATGTCGATGCCGCGATCATAGGCGGCATAGATGGGGGCTGTGGCCGTGCCGTGTTCAATGCACGCCAGCCAGCCGGCATTGCAGTGGGTCAGCACATTAACAGTTTTTCCGTTTTTTGCACGGCTGATTTGTTCGATAACGGATAGTCCGTGTTCGCCGATTTTGCGGCAGTTTTCGACTTCCTGTTCGGTGATGTCTCCGGCGGTATCCCGGGCGGCAATGATTTTGCGGGCGGGATCGTGGACCGTCAGAATGGAGGCTAAAACCTGGTCCACCCCCCAGGCAAGATTGACGGCCGTCGGCCGCGATGATTTGATGCGATCGGCTTCCAGCTTAAAAAAATCATCAGTTATTTGTCCGCCCGGCGCGTTCAAGGTTGCCAGATAAAGGGCATAGGCACCGGTGGCTCCGATAAGGGGGGCGCCCCTGACGTACATTTCCTTGATGGCCCGGACGGCATCATCGACGGTCTTCAAATCTACGATAATGAATTCGTGCGGCAGCTTGCGCTGGTCGATAATTTTAACGCTTTTTTGATCTTCGGCGAGCCAGATCGTGCGAATGTCTTTTCCGTCTACTCTCATATTACATCTTCCCCAGCGCAAAATCAGTTTGAACCTCCCCCAGGAGCACATGGCGTTTGAATACCTGGCGCATTCGGTTGGCTTCCATCTTCTGGTAGACGATCGGTTCGGCATCCTGGATTTCGACCGTCACATTGGGTTCACTGCTGCACATACCCATGCAGCCGGATGTCACCACCCGGATGTCCTGACGATCGGTCTGGGCCATCTCTTCCATCAGTGCATTCATGACATCGCGTGCGCCGGCGGCAATTCCGCAGGTGCCCATGTGCACTGTAATTTTCACTTTGGCTTTGCCATCCCGCAGAGATGTGCTTTTGGCAGTTTCCTCTTTTATTTTTTTCAGATCGTCAATCGTCAATTTTGCCATGATTTTCCTCCGTCGCGTCGGACTTGCCGCTGCTTAACGCCAGCTGTTTCAGAGAATTGCGGATCCTCTGGGTTAAATGATGGATGACCACCGCATCAGTCAGGGAAGGGTCGTCCCGGCCTTGCCTGAGTTCCCGGGTGTCCAGGCTGAACTTGGCGGCGTCGATGATATGGGTGTAGACAAAGTCAATTTGCGGATTGCCCATAATTAAGGTGGTAATCGTAGAAGCCATATCGCCGACGGGTGCACGATCAATATGGTTGTAGCGGAATGTGGCCACCACCGAGGTTCCGCGGCCGGGTTCAGCCGAGATTTCGAGCTTGCCGTCACACCGTTGGGCGGCGGCCGCCAGCAGGGACAGCCCCAGCCCCACCCTGCGGGTCGTGCGGGAAGTAATAAACGGGTCGGTCGGGTTCTTGAGCTTTTCGGCGGGCATGCCGCGCCCGTTGTCTTCTATTTTAATGGTCAATAGGTCCTCACTGCGAACCTCCGCCACCTGTATGCGAATACAATCGGCGCCGGCGGTAATGCCGTTTTCGGCAATATCCAGTATGTGCAGTGCCAACTCGCGCAATCAGACCACGATCCTCCTTCCGTCCTGGTTCAACAATGATTTGCGGATCTCTTCAATCGTCGGTGCGGCCATCCGGAAGACCGTCCAGATTTTGCCGATATCATCCAGAAAATGGGCATCCGAGCTGGTGATACAGGCAAATTTTTCGATGCCTGACACCTTTTGGTGAGCCTCGGCCAGCTTGACACGGCGGGAAACTTCCACGCCGTCCAGCGCCAGGTCGTTCGGGATAAAGCCGAGTTGATTGATGATCCCGTAGGCCGGCCGATCGACATGACAACTGAAACTCAGTCCGTCCAACCGATGCGTTTGGGTTACAATTTCATGCAGCCCCAGCCGGGTAGC
>CAYTBC010000111.1:0-15703 GCA_964435765.1 uncultured Desulfosarcina sp. | reverse complement strand
TTTTATCCCGCAATTCATCGAAATGAAAACATTGATGGCTCAACCGGTTGGGCAGCTGGTAAAAGCCGTCATCGTATTCATCATTGACCGTCGCCCGATAGGAAATCGCCGGAATTCCCATCGCAAAGGCTTCAACGGCCGTCGTACAGCCGTTGTGAATCAACGCCCGGGTAGCCATGAGCCAGGGGACGACGTTGCCCGCGTTGGTCACCTGCACCCGCCGACATCGCGCCGCAATCCGATGATAGATGTCGTGGTTTTCGGTCGGATGCGGGCGCACCACAATCGTCTGTTCGGGAAAGGACTTCTCAAGGGCTGGAATAAGCCGCTCAAAATCTTCCAACACCGCCTGTTTATGACTGCGCAATCCTTCAGCATACTGCCGCGTCATACCTCGGGCAGCCTGACCGAACTCGGCTTGCCGGCCGGGCACCTTGACCGGCTGAAACAGATTCTGGTTCGGAGAAAACGCATTGACATGGTTGAAGTTGGTATTGACGAGGATGAACTCGCCGTACATGTCGCGGATCTGCCGGGCATCCGTTTCATAATACCCGCGTGTGTCGGATCGCAGCAGATCGCCGCGGGGATTGCCCGTAACATGAATCGGGATGTTATCCGGAAGGTTGGGATACTGGCGCCAGAGCTCGGCGTTATCTTCCCCCCAGGCAAATAAATGGGACACATAATGCATGCCGACCGGCGAGAGCCGGCGGTCGAAATAGGCCGGCGGCGGCAGGTGAACCAACGCTTCTTCGTCCCAGGCCACTATTTCATGGCCAAGCCTGCGCGCGATCGGAAAGATTTTGCGGTTTCCGATCCTCAGAGATTTGGAGAGAAAGATGCTTCTTGGAAAAGACGCAACGCGTGATTCTACATCACGTTTAAACCCGATGATGGATACAAGATTGCGTTTGGCTGCGATATAGGCCAGCAAAAGCTTGGCATCCAGTTCGCGGACCTGGTTTTCCACCGGAATCAAGAAAACTGGCTTCTCTTTGGTCATTCCTCTCATCGACTCCTGTCTGCTGCTGTCGCTTCCACAGTCCCCACCTGTCAGGAAGCGGCGCTGCGCTTTTTTTGGAAGCGCTGGATGAATGGATCTAGATATCGCAGGATTATATTATTGGTCGCCTTGCGGGGTAGATTTTGCATGTAAACCGACGAATATTCCGGCTCGATAACAGGGTTCGGGCTCAGGCTCCAGTCATTGCAGTCATAGCCGATCAGCTCCATGTAAGGCAGAAAAGCGGGTTTGAAAAGTGCAATGTCTTCCTCCGTGAACCAGTGGCGCCAGTCGCCGGAGGCTTTTTTGCGAATGACTTTGGCTTTGCCGGAGGAACTCGGGACGCCGGCCTCCGCTTGAACTTCAAATCCAAGATAGGCATTCAAGGCTTCAAAATTTTTGGCGATCATATCCTCATAGGTATACAATAACCAATCGTTTCCCAGGCCTTTCACAAATTGATGCATTTGCTGATAGCGGTGTTTTTCCTCTTCCACCACCTCATTGGCACTGCGGGTAAATTCGTTGTGCCCCGTATATCGGCAAATTTCGCAAAAGGATACGGATTTTGGCTCCTTCTCCTTTTTCAGCACCAGATCCAAATGGGCCTCATATTGCTTTCTTTTTCCCAGATAGCCCTTGTGCCATCGATACAGCATCCGGCTGACCGCGGCATCACGGGGATCTCTGGCCATCCAGATTTTGCGGTCATACGATTCTTTTTTCAAATGCTCTTTGTACAGTTCGAAGCTTTTGCCTTTGCGTTCTTCATAGGTGTGTTTATACACCGCATTTTCATAGTTGCCGATGTGTTTTCCGGGTTGGCCGCCGGAAAAAGCATGGCCGTTTGGAAGCCCGCCGGCCACCTTGTACACCATCGCGGTGGTGCCCGATTTTCCTAATCCTAAGATTAAAACTTTCATTTATGTCCTCGTGGTCTCACGCTAGACGTAGACCTGTTTTTTGGGTGAAAAGTTTATTCGAGTTCCGGCTGCATCCTCTAGGCCGCACTGATCCGAAAAATATGTTTAAATATCTGAGTTACCTCAAGCGGCGTGTTGCGGCCGAGTATATCTTGAAAATGCAATATCCGTTTTTTCAGCTCTTCAATGGAAATTCCGGGAAACCGGTGGTGGTGAAACTCCGGCGGCGCATGTTGGGTCGAAAGGTATTTCCTGAGGTTTACCGCCAGCCGGCGGCCTTGCGCCAGCGATCGTGCGGCGATTCGATCTTTCAGTGAGATAGGCGATCGACCCATCCCTAAAGCCATCATTTTTTCGAGCACGCCAACTATCCGTTCACAGGCCAGCGGTCCATCCCCGGCCGTCAGGTAGCCGGCGACCAGGGCCTTGCGCTCATCTCCATCGGCGGCTCCCAATTCCCCGTTTAAAATTTTGCCGAGGGTATCACGCAATTGTTCAAGGTCAAAACATTGGTGGCTGACCAGGTTCGGCAGTCTGTAAAAGCCAAGATCGTAGTATTCATTTGTTTGTGCCCGGTACGATAGGGCCGGCAACTGCATCAGATAGGCTTCCACGCCGGTGGTGCAACCGTTGTGAATCAACGCTTTCGCCGCCAGCAGCCAGGGAACGACGTTGCCCTCGTTGGTTACGCACACCCGGCTGCAGCCGGCGGCGATTTTCTGGTAGATCTGCTGGTTTTCGGTCGGATGCGGCCGCACAACCACCGAATAAGCTGGAAACGCCTTTTCCAGCTGGGGGATCATCTGCTGGAAAGCTTCAAAAATGCTTTGTTTGTGATCCCGCAGTCCTTCGGCATATTCGCGGCTCATTCCCACCGCGGCTTTGCCGAATTGCGGTTTTTCACCCGGATTTTTTACCGGTTGAAACAGATTCTGAGCCGGGAAAAAGGCATTCACATGGTTGAAATTGGTATTCACGAGGATAAAATCGCCATGGGTCTGCCTCAGCTTTTCAGCTTGCTGTTCATAGAATGGCAGCAATTCAGGCCTCAACATGTCGCTTCTGGGGTTTCCAGTGACATGAATCGGTACTTCTTCCGGCAGCGCAGGATACCGGCGCCATAACTCGGCATTGTCCTCACCCCACGCAAATAAATGCGAAATGTACTGAATGGCAACCGGTGACAGCCTGCGGGAATAGTAAGTGTCCGGCGGCAGGTGCACCAGCGCCTCCTCATCCCAGGTCACAATTTCATGGCCGAATTTGCGCATGATATCAAACATGCGCAGGTTGCTTGCGGTCATGCTTTTTGACAGGTAGACGCTTCTGGGAAAGCAGGTAATCCGCAGGTCGATCTCCCGATGAGATCCTATGACAGACGTGAATCCATGCTGGGCTGCTATGCAGACAAGCAAAAGCTTCGGATCGAGCTCGCGTACCTGATTTTCCACCGGAATAATTAGCGGTAATTTAGCTGTTGCTGTTCTCATCCCAAGCTTTTAAATCGGTGCCATATTCGTTGCTACGCATTAATGCGAAAGATAACATTTGAAATTTGTTCTACACTCAATTCCTGCTGATAACCCAGCAGTTGCTGGAACTTTGATATACGCTGACGCAGTACTTCCAGCTGGACACCAGGGTACCGATGGCGCTGAAATTCCGGGCGGTTGTGAGAGCCCGGGAGTTTGGATTTGATGGCTCTGACCGCATGAAGTCCTTTAGTTGCGATCCATTGTTCAAATCGGTTCCTCAGGGCGGTCGCCGGCGTATCGCTCCAATTGTGGTCAATTTGTTCGATTACATCCACGATGCGCTCACATGCCAGTTTACCGTGCCGGCCGGTCAGATATCGTGCCATGAGCGTATGGCGTTCATCGCCGTCCGCGGCCCCGAGATCGGCGTCCAGGATGCGCTGCAGCGTGTGCCTGAGCTGTTCGAAGTCAAAGCATTGATGGCTGAGCCTGTTGGGCAGACGATAAAACCCGTCATCGTATCGGTCATCAATCGCCGCTCGGTAGGTGATGGCGGGAACTCCCATGGCATATGCTTCCACACCGGTCGTACAACCATTGTGAATCAGAGCCTTTGCGGCCATGAGCCAGGGCACGACATTGCCTTCGTTGGTCACTTTAATTCGCTTGCCGTGTTTCGCTATCTTTTGATAAACTTCATGATTTTCCGTCGGATGCGGTCTGACGACGATCGTATGATCCGGGAAAGCACCTTCCAACTGTGGAATGATCTTCTTAAATTCCTCCAAAACAGCTAATTTGTGGTCCCGCAGCCCTTCCGCATACTCACGGCTCATGCCGCGCGCAGCGCGTCCGAATTTAGGCTTCTGTCCGGATCTTTTCGCCGGTTTGAATAAATTCATATCCGGTCCAAAGGCATTGACATGGTTAAAATTGGTATTCACCAAAATAAAGTTCCCGTATTGCTTGCGGAACTCGGCAGCCTCCTGTTCGTAAAAGATCCTCAGTTCCGGCCGCAGCAGATCGCTTCGTGGATTGCCGGTAATATGGATTGCCTTATTTTCCGGCAGTTGAGGATACTGACGCCACAGATCGGCATTGCCCGCACCCCAGGCAAAAAAATGCGAAACAAACTTGATGGCCTTGGGATCCAACCGGCGCGAAAAATAGGTTTCGGCCGGCAGGTGAACCAGCGCTTCCTCATCCCAGGCGACGATTTCATGGCCGAACCGTTTGGCAACTCTAAAAAACAGGAGGCTGCGGACGGTCATGCTCTTGGACAGATAGATGCTCTTCGGATACGCGTCTATGTTGAATTCCATCTCGCGGCGGGAGCCGATTACGGATGAAAAGCCCCGCCGGGCCGCCACGCAGGCAAGCAACAGCTTAGGATCGAGCTCGCGTACCTGATTTTCCACCGGAATCAACAACAATGCCCTCGAATTGGATTTCTGCATAACTGGAAATTACCCTTTAGTTGGAAAGATCGAATTTAAATATGATACATTTTAAAAACGGACCCGGTTCGCCATCTTAACGCATTGAATTTTGGATGCGTTCAGCCAGGTTCCGGCCATCGAGTTTATGATGGGAAAGTGCTTCAACCGGTGTACCGCATGCCGGGAAATCCTCGACGGCAAACTTGATCAACGGCTTATTGCGCAATCTGTTTGACGCCATGGCGAAATTGAGCAAATGATCGCCAAGGCCCCCGCAATGCATGTGATTGTCCAATACAAACATCATTTTTGCAGTACCGACAGTTTTTTCGAGCCAGCCTAAATCGATGCGGTTCAGCCATGGCAGGTTCACTACCTTCAAGGATATGTTCTGGGCGGCAAGCTTCTCGCTGGCGACCAGGGCCTCATGCAGCATGACCGGGCCATAGGCGAATATGACCGTGTCGGTGCCGTCATTGATGACCGTCCCCCGGCCGAATTCGAAATTATAATCCTGCGGCAACCGGATTGTCCGAGGTGACGGCGAGATTACCAAACGTATCATACAGTTTTCGTCAGCATTCTGCACGCACCATGCGACCATTTGTTTGGTTTCGGAGGCGTTGCACGGCTCCAAAATAATGCAGTTCGGCAATGCACCCAAAAGCGATATGTCACGCAGGCTTTGATGGGACTTTCCCGGACCGGCCGGTATGAGGCCGGCGTAATGGCAGACATAGATGATCTTGGTTTTTTCCGTGGCATTGTTGTAGATTTGCTCATTGGCGCGGGATGCCAGGAAGACGCCGAACGAATTTACGATCGGCAGCAAACCCTGCAGGGCCAGCCCGCCGGCCATGGAGACCATGTCCTGTTCGGCGATTCCGTTTTCGATGAAACGTTGCGGGTAGGCATGCTCAAAAGGACGTAACCCACAGTCGGCGGAAAGATCGGCATCGATCACGATCAAGTCTTGCCTTTTGGCCCCCAGTTCCACCAAAGCCTGCCCGTAGGCAGTGACCACCTTTTCGGCCGTATCTTTCAGTCTGACCCGATTTTTTCCCCTTGTCTCAAGAAGCTCGGTATTCAGCGACGCCAGTTCAGAGGTCTGCAAGCGTGCATTTATTCCATCGACAAGTTCAGCATAGCCGGATTCGAATGTCTCATCATCCGGAGCGCCGGAATGCCATGAATACAGTCCCCGGCCTTCTTTCAGGGCGGTGGGGCCTTCCATAAATGAAATGCCCCTGCCCTTGATGGTGTCGGCAATCAACACTTTGGGTTTGTCATTTATCTGTTTGAATTTATTGAAGACCGTTTCGAGTTCGGCAAAATCGTGGCCGTTGCAGCGTTCCGCATACCAGCCGAACAGCTCGAATTTTTTTTGCAGGTCCCCGAGATTGATGATGTCTTCCACTGACTTGTCCGTCTGTATTTTATTAAAATCAACAATCACGATGACGTTGTTTATGTGCTGATGGGCGGTTGTCTGCAATGATTCCCAGATCTGGCCTTCCTGGAGTTCACCATCGCCGGTCATCACGATCACGCGTCCGCCCCAGCCCTTCAATTTCTTGGCCAGGGCCATGCCCTTGGCCTTGGAAATGCCCATGCCCAGTGAGCCCGAATTGGCTTCAATTCCAGCGAGACTGATATCCGGGTGGCCATGGGTGCCGCCATACCTTCTCAGGTTCTTGAATAAATTCTCCGAGAGAATCCCCAAAGAATACAGCACGGCGTAATGGCCGGGAACATCATGACCTTTGGAGGAGAAAAATATATCGCGGTCAGGGCTTTCGATGCCCTTTTGCTTGAGATTCATTTCAGCGTGGTAAAGAAAGGTGACGATATCCAGGCAGCTGAGGCTGGAGCCGAGATGCCCGGAGCCTGCTCGTTTTACCGTAGCCAAGGCATTGGCCCGACACATGTCGGCCAGCAGGGACAGTTTATCGCATTTATCGATTTCAGCGTCTTGAACCCGCTGAAATTCTTTTTTCGGTATGAGTCTGATTTCCAACGTCATTTTAATCTTCCTTTGATGGATATGGATAAGGTGATTTAGGGATCGAAGGCAAGGACGCCAGGCCGTTTTTGACCATATGTTCAGCTAGGTTCCAGTCATATTCGCTGTTGACATCAAAACCTTCATAGTCTTTTGTAAAAAAGGGAATCAGGACATTACCCGCAATGGTCTTGCTTTCAAAGACAACGTTTGTCCGGGCAATCTCAAGGCTGGCGTTCTGTACATAGACTTCAGGCAGGGAAGGATACTGGCTGCTGTGCCAGGGCTGTTCGGGTGGACCCAACGGTAAAAGGGGCAGCATGCGGTTGCCCCGGACTACCCACATTTTGCCGGGGTGTTGCTGGCATTTTTCCACCGCCCGCAGGGAATCGACACCCGTCTGCTCCGCGAATATCCGCCAGGCTCTCTGAATGGTTTCGGGCAAACGAAAGGGGCTGGTCGGCCGCAAGATACTAAAGCAGTCATAAGTGCGGCCTTCAGCCTGAAGTCTCTTTAAGGTATACTGCAGCCAGTCAATATCCG
Source organism: uncultured Desulfosarcina sp. (assembly GCA_964435765.1). Lineage (GTDB taxonomy): Bacteria > Desulfobacterota > Desulfobacteria > Desulfobacterales > JAFDCJ01 > JAFDCJ01. The sequence continues at coordinate 8,315 of CAYTBC010000111.1, read as the reverse complement.
GTGAAACGTCGCCGGCCAGGTCCGGCGGCCGCAAAAACGGGATGTCGGCCCCATAATACGCGGCTATCTTCGCATAGCGCTCGGAATCCGTCGATACGATCACGTCGGCGAAAATTCCGCTTTGCAGGGCCGCTGCAATGGAATAAGCAATCAACGGATGGCCTGCCAGTGAACGGATATTTTTGTCCGGCACCCGTTTGGAGCCTGACCGCGCAGGAATCAAAGCCACTATTTTATATCTATTTTCATACATTGGCGTTATTTCAGTCTGCCCATTGCGTTTGGATATTCGGCAAACATTCACAGGTTCACAGGGCCAGGGTTGTCTTGACCGTGAACGATAGCCTTATCAGCATTGATAATGGATTTTTTTAAAATTAAAAACTTCTAAAATAGAAATGTTTTTCAATTTTGCAGATATTATAAATCTTTTTTTTAAAAAAGTGCAATTTTTTTATTTTATCTTATACTTATATTGATGTTAGCTGGCTGGGAAACTTGTAGCTGGGACCATGCGAGGCTCGTCAGGGAATGTATTGCGGCAACGCATACATACACGTTTCTATCAAAAGCTATATTTTTTCCGGATCAATATTGATATAAATGTCCTTTAAATCTGAATAAACGTCGAGGGCCTCGGTACCCGGTTCGCGGGAGCCGTTTCCCGATTGTCTCAAGCCCCCAAAGGGCATGTGGGGTTCACTCCCATAGGTTCCTGCATTGACTACCGCCACCCCGGCCTGCACCTTATGGCTGAATTCGGTTGCGCGATGTATGCTGCGGGTATGGATACAGGCCGTCAGGCCATAGGGCGAATCATTGGCCAATTGCATGGCTTCGGCAAAATCTGCGACCCGGTAAAGGCACGTTATGGGACCAAAGAGTTCGGTGGTAGAAATTTCGTCGTGTGGATCGGCTTTTTCAATGATCGTGGGAGCCAGGTAAAAACCGCCGGCATGGGCATCGTCACTCAGGCGATGCCCGCCGGTCATGACAACGGCGCCGTTTTGGCGGGCACGTTCGACAGCCGCGAGCATATTGTCGAGCTGTTTGGCATTGATGACCGGGCCAAGATCGTCGTCATCGGCCGGTCCGAGTTTAAGTTTTAAGGTCTGCTCGATCAGCATTTCACGGAATTGATTATAGACCGCATCAAAAATAATGATGCGGCTGCCGGACGCGCAGCGCTGCCCGGCATTGCTGAAGGCGGACAGCAGCGCCCACTTGGCGGCGTTGGCAAGATCGGCATCGTCACACACAATCAGCGGATTTTTACCGCCAAGTTCAAGCGATACCTTGGCCAAGCGCTTGCCGGCGACGGCCGCAATTTGCCGCCCGACACCGGCGGAGCCCGTAAAGCTGACGACATCCACCGCTTCATCCGCCACCAACGGCGCACCGGCTTCTTGGCCGTAGCCTTGAACGATATTGAGCACACCGGCGGGTATGCCCGATTCATGAGCGAGTTTACCGAAATACCAGGCGGTGGCAGGGGTGTCTTCGGCGGCTTTCAATACGGCGGCATTGCCGCAAATCAGGGCCGGAAACACTTTCCAGGCCACATTGGCGATGGGCGTGTTGGCGGCGATGATCAGGCCGGCGATCCCCAGGGGTTGTCTGATGGTCATGGCATATTTGTTCGGTACCGCACTGGTGGTGGTGCGGCCGTAAAACCGGCGTCCTTCCCCGGCCATGAATTCACCCTGGGCGATGGCGCCGCCGGTCTCGCCGAGAGCCGCATTGAACGACATTCCGGTTTCCATGGCGACGATGCCCGCTATCTGTTCTTTGTGCCTGCGCATTGCCCGGGTTATTTCATACAGAATGTCTCCGCGATTTACAGGCGTCGCGGCTGCCCAGGCAGGCTGCGCCTGTTTGGCAGCCTGAACCGCGCGTTGGACATCGTCAGCATTGGAGCGGGCTGCCGCAAAAAGTTGTTTGCCGCTATGGGGCGACAATTTGCCGAACGTGTCGCCGGAAGCGGCTCCGACTTCCCGGCCGTTGATCCAATTAGGAATTGTCGCGGGGAGGCTCGGTGGGTTCATTATATTTCCTTTTTAAATGCAAACTCATGCTAATTTTAAAATATCGGTGGTCAATTATCCGCTGGAATGAAGAATGTTGAATGACGAATGGTGGAAGTCGCTGCGCTCCAACATCTTTTATGGCAAAAATTAAAATTGATAGAATTCCTTAATTCTTCTATCTTCATTCGTCATTCCAATCACCATGCCGTAAAACCGCCGTCGACCAAAAGCTCGATGCCGGTCACATAGGAGGATGCGCGGGAGGCTAGAAAAAGCAGGGGACCGCGCAGATCTTCCGCAGTAGCCATGCGGCCTAAAGGGACCCGGCTGCAAAATTTGCGTTTGAATTCCTCGTCCTGATTACCCAATACACCGCCGGGTGACAGGGCATTGACCCGCACGCCCCGGGGCGCCCAGAGGGTGGCCAGATACCGGGTGAGGTTGACCACAGCGGCCTTGGAGGCGCCATAGGCCGGCGGTTTGAGAAAAGGCGGATCCCCCGGGATGTGGTCGTAAAATCGCTCGTCCGGTGAAACGCTGGCGTACAGCGATCCGATATTGATAATTGATCCGCGGCCGGCACCCACCATGCGGGCGCCAAAAACCTGGGTCACCAGAAATAGGCCCAAGGTATTGACTTCGAGAATTTCCCGGTTTGCCTCCAGTGGAATATCTTCCAGGCGGTATTCTTTGGCTGAATTGGCCGGCGGCCGGTCGATTCCGGCATTGTTCACCAGAATGGTGGGAATTCCGAAAGCGGCCACGCAGTTGTTGCAGGCGGCTTCCAATGCCCGGCGGTCTCTCACATCGGTGCGATCCAGCTTCAGCCGGGTTTCGTCATAGCGCAATTGCAGCCGGTTGAACTCATCCGAAATCCGGGTGCCTGCCAGATCAAGCGCGCACACCGCGGCACCCGCATCCAGCAGGGCTTCAATCCAGATCGGACCCAGCTTGCCCAGGGCGCCTGTTACGACGGCAACTTCAGCCTCTAAATCGAAAATATTTTTCACGATACGGCCTCGGCCAGATGCTCGGACCCATTTAAGGCCTCAAAGGTAATGTCGTCATCTGCTTTCATTGCCCGGCGGGTTACCCGTCCGATGACTTTATCAGTCTCGTATGGCTGAAGACCATCCCCCGGTGACTTGATGGCAAGATCTTCGCGCCGAATCATGTGGCCCGCCGGCAGATCTCGTGCGGCCACCAGTTTTTTGCCCATCTTGGTGATCGGTTTCACTTCGCTCTCATAGACGCGCTTGATGCCGTCGCCGATAGCGTCTTTTGTGCGCGCAAGGTCCCGGACCAGCTTGCGAAAGCCGATGGGCTCCAGGGAAAAGGCGTGGTCGGTGCCTTTCCAGGTGTGATTGAGGGTAAAGTGTTTTTCGATCACTCTGGCTCCCAGCATGTAGGCCGCCACTGCCATGGCGATGCCGTTGTCATGGGAAGACAGACCGACCGTCGTGTTGGGAAACCTTTCGCGGAAGGTTGTGATTACCCGCAGGTTCAGTTCATTGAATTCCGCCGGATAACCGGCGGTGCATTGCATGATACACAGTTGTTGATTGATCGGCATGATTGCATCATAGGCTCGGTTGACATCTTCCATGGCTCCCCCGCCGGTGCTGAGAATCATCGGTTTTTGAAACTCGGCAATATAGGTCAGCAGCGGAATGTTTTTCAAATCGCCGGATGCGATTTTAAATATCGGGATATCGAGCTTAGCCAGAAAATCTGCACTGTTAAAATCAAAGGCGGTGGAAAACATGGTAATTCCGATTTCATTGGCGTAATCCAAGAGTTCTTTATATTCGATCCAGCCGAACTCTAAATACTCCCGATGCTCGCCGTAGGTTTCACCATAGCTGTTGGGATTGTCATAAGGCTTCTCATAGCCGGCCTTGGTAAACAGCGAACGATTGTCTCGTTTCTGCAATTTGACCGCATCGGCCCCGCATTCCTTGGCTACCTGGAACATCTCTTTGGCAGTTTCGAGTTTACCCTGGTGGTTATGCCCGATTTCGGCGATGACATAGCAAGCACTGTTATCCTGAATGACTTTGCCGTCCAGTATGAGTTTGCGCATTTTTCTCCTCCCTGGGGTTGTTGTTTTGGCTTCTTAGTTTTTTTACACTTTATACTTGTAGCAGAATAACTTCAGTTTAAACTAATGATTGAAGATTGACGATTGTAAATTGAATAATTAAGGAACTGTGTCTTTCTTATCTTGTTATCAATGTTTTCATGAAGAAGGTCAAAATAAAATAGGTAGAATGCCACAAATCTTCAATCATCAATTTTCAATATTCAATCCTTTGGGTGTCAGCACGCGTTCGAACAAATCACACACCTCCCTCACAGCACCATGGCCGCCTGGATTTTTTGTCTGATACCGTGCGGTCGAAACGACATCCGGATGTGCATCTTGAACCACCATGGGCAAAGCAACGCACTCCAGACAGGGCAGATCGTTGATATCGTTGCCGACGAAAGCAACCTCGGTTAAGCCGATACCCTGTTCTTGAGCTATTTTTTCCAACACAGCGCGTTTATCCCGGCAGTCCTGCACACAGCGAATTTTCAATTTGCGCGCCCGGGCAGATACCACCGGGTTTGCCTCGGTGGAAATAATGATGGTTTCAATTCCCAAGCTTTTCATCTTTTGCAGACCGATGCCATCGCTTCGAAAACACCGCACGGCCTCGGATCCATCTTCAAGAACATAAACCATATTGTCGGTAAAGACCCCGTCGAAGTCAAAGGCAATCAAACGGATACGTCGCATGACTTCTTCAATACCATGTTGCCTGCTTTTGTGGGGCATTTTATTTTCAATCCATATTATCTTTCAGCAATTATAAACTGTCTGAAAATTTGGGTCATCGGGATTTTCCGGATTTAAACGCTGCTTGTCGAGCGGGCTCAGGCTGAATATCAGCAGCTTCCATAATTTGGTGTTTTCCATGGCCATTTTCGATTTTTAAAATCTTTCCATTCTCGATTCGGTAGGTTTTATCTGCCAGCTCAACCAAAGCCGGCTGGTGCGAAATAACCAGAATGGTAAGCTCCCCGCGCAAATGCTGCAGGGTCTCGCATACGGCCGCCTCGCTTTTGGGATCGAGCGCACTGGTTGCCTCATCAAGGATGAGTAGCCTGGGTCTGTGCACAATTGCCCGCGCGATAGCGATCCGTTGCCGTTGTCCGCCCGATAGCTTACCCCCACGTTCACCGACGACGCTTTGTATCCCTTGGGGCATCGATTGGACGAATTGCAAGGCACCGGCTGCGCGCAGGGCCTCAACAGCATCAGTCTCACCGAGTTCCGGGTCTCCAAGCGTAATATTGTTCAAAACTGTATCGTGCAATAAGATCGGTTCCTGGGGAACGTAGCCAATCCGATGTCGCCACATTTTGATATCCAATTCGGTCAGGGGCGCTTCATCGATCCAGACCTCGCCTACCTGCGGCCTCAGCAGACCGCTGACCAGGTCCACGATGGTTGTTTTCCCGGATCCTGAGGGGCCCAGGATTGCAGTAATACAGCCTACCGGGAAAACAAGCGATACATCCTGCAATACATAATGATTATCATAGGCAAAGCTCACGTGATCCAAGCGGATTGATTTTTTCAACTCCGGTTTGCGGCTGCCTGTCAGAATTTCACGCTCCAGTTTCATTGCATCAATCGAATTTTTCATGGACCAGTAGGCACTTTCTAAAATCACCATTTCCTGATATTTCGTTTGAACTTTGTTCAGCTGTTTGAGCAATTTTGAAGCCAATAAAATAAAGACGATAATGCTGGCAATCTCCATCTTCCAGTAAACAAACATAAAAAAAAGGCCGGCAACCAGGACAATGGTGACCATCTGCTCCTGAAAGGCTTTCAAAATTTCCTTATTCAGCACCTCCTTTTGCATGGCCCTGTTAAGACGGTTGGTCCTCTTTTCCAGCAGAAAGTCGGACTGACTTTCGCGGCCCATGGCCTTTAGAGGCTTTATGGATTGCAACGTGTCCGTCAATAGCGCCAATAATGATTTTAAAAGCTCGGTTTGACGCGAACCGGCACGGCGTGCCTTGTGGACAAAATGTTTTAAGCCACTCAGGATTGCCAGTCCGGCAACCATTGCAATTATTGTCAGTTTCCAGGATACCAGAAGCGCGATAACACCATATACAAAGACCTGAATAAATTCAGTCGTCATGATGACGCCACGCATATAAGCATTGGAGGCCCGGTTTGATTCGGTTGCCATGGAATTTGCCAGGTGGCCGATGGGTTGCTTGAGAAAAAACTGCCAGCGACTACCGAGCAGAGCGTGCAGCATCTCCAGCCGCAAATCGGTGGCCACACGTGCGACCGTGTAACCCACCTGCTTGTTGGCCACCAGCATCATCACACTTTTCAGCGTAATGGCCACGATCAAGACCAGCAGCAAGGTGCTGACTGTCGGAGAGATGCCTAAAGTTGAAAATCCAGCGTTTACTAACCGTTCGATAGCCGGATCGGCACCACGGCCGGACTGCTTTCCCGTCGCAATGCTCAGTATCGGCAGCAGCATGGATAGTCCGATGCCCTCCAAAACTCCGGAGAACAATAATGCGAGCACCATCACCAAGCTGTGAAATGGGTAACGACGGGCAAATATTAGTAATAACCGCATAATCCTATTTTCTTAAACTGCTTGAGGCACTGCAGTTAATTCTCTCACGGCTGTAAATGCCTGGCAAATGCGCTCCATTTGCTCCGGTGTGTGTCCGGCACTTACGCTGCAGCGCAGCAGGCAGTTGCCGTCCGGGGTGGCCGGCGGCAAAACCAGGTTGACATAGACGCCGCGCGCCAGCAATCCGCTCCAGAGGGCAAAGGCTTCGGCTTTGTCTGCCAGTCTGACGGCCACAATCGGACTTGGCTCCGGTCCCACCAGGAAATTGAGGTCGTTCAGTTTTTGGTACAGCCTGTTGGCATTTTCCCAGAGGCGCTGACGCAATTCAGTTCCTGTTTCCAGAATCTGCAAGGCCTTGCGGGTGGAGGCGATCACCGATGGCGACGAGGACGCCGTAAAAACGTAAGGGCGGCTGGCATAGCGGACCAGGTTGAGCTCGGAATGATTGCTGACGCAAAACCCGCCGATCGCCCCTAAACTTTTGCTGAAGGTGCCGACGACAAAATCGATCCCGGCCTCCACCCCGGCTTCTTCGGCCAGGCCGCGTCCCTTGGCACCCAGAACCCCTAAAGAATGCGCCTCATCCACCAGCAGATAAGCGTTGTATTTATTTTTGACGGCAACGATGTCCGCCAGCGGCGCGCGGTCTCCCAGCATGCTGTAAAGACCTTCGACCACCACCAGGATGTTGGTGTTGCGCTTTGCAAGACGCCCCAGCCGCTTTTCCAGATCCTGGGGGTCGTTGTGCCGGAAACGATGGACTTCAGCGCTTCCCAGCCGGCAGCCGTCATAAATACTGGCATGGCAATCGGCATCCAGCAGGATGATTTCTCCCGGGCCGACCAGGGTGGACAGCATGGCCAGATTGGCGATATAGCCGGTTGAAAAAACAATGGCGCCTCGGCGGTTGAAAAAATCAGCCAGTTCCTGCTCCAGGGCCACGTGGCCTGAAAATGTTCCGTTGGCCATCCTTGATCCGGTGGTACCGGTACCTTGTTTGCGGGCGGCCTCGCATGCGGCTTCGATACAGCCGGAATCAAACGAGAGCCCCAGGTAGTTGTTGCTTCCGGCCAAAATCACGGGGCGGCCGTTCACAACGGCCTCGGTGCCCGAAATGATCTCCTCCATAACGATATTGAAAAAGCTGTCGCAGTTTTGCTCAAGTTCTTGGCGGGCGGCGGCCAACTGCTGAAATTTGTCAAATATAGTCATCGTCATTCATCCCCATTTATTTTTTGAATCTGCAAGGCAAAGTCTTTTACCGTGCGAATGTCCGGCAGCACATTGAGCGGAATCGAGATGTCAAAGCAGTCTTCCACCGATTCGATAATTTTCATTACCTTCAGCGAATCAAGCCCCAGATCTGCAACCAGATCCGTATGCTCGTTGATCGTCTTGCCCCGGGGAACGAACGGCACCAGGATTTTGTCGAGTTCTTGCAATATAGACTGATATTCATGCATATCGTTATACTACCTTTTCGCTTTGTTTTAGATTAGCAGTTTCTAATGTCAGATTTACAAACTTAAAAATAGAAGCACAAAATAAAACCTTATATGAAACTTCATTAAGTTTCTTTTCCGATCAGACTGGACGCTCGCGGCCAGCGGCGGCGCTCGTATGAAAC
>CAYTBC010000110.1:0-15713 GCA_964435765.1 uncultured Desulfosarcina sp. | reverse complement strand
AGAAGCTGATTCCGTAGGCAATGCGCTCGCCGGCAGTACACAGGCAAAAAATCAACAGAAGGTATCGATACCGTTTGCGCGGCCGGCGGATCCAGGCAAAAGTCTTTCTGGTTGAAATGAGATAAAGACCCCGGCACAAGACGATCTGTATAAATATAAAACTGAGTATTGCCAGGGCGAAGAGGACCATGGTGGCATTGTCGCCGCCCATTGATTCGATGCCGCCGGGTGTGGTGATCAGATTCCAGACAAAACCGTTGATATGAAAGCCGAAAATTTCGAAAATTTTAGCATCGACGAAGAGAAGAATGGTTGTTCCCGCCGTAAGGGTGATGGCAAGTGTATAAACCATCCTTGCCGCTGCGGGCGAAAGGTCATGATTTTTTTTACTCCAGGCCAGGATGTAGTGCGCGAATTTGGTTATTAAGAGTGCCGGCAGCAGATAGATAAACCCATAGCTGAGGTATACCGCGAACACAAAAATCGCAGCCGGGGCGGTTTCGAAAAAGGCCGTGCGTTTCAGGTAAGGTGCTGTTATCAGCAGAATCACCAGGTAAGACAGAAAGAAGAAATGATTCAGGAAAGCATTGCGCTGATAGAAATTCATATTTAAAAATTTTTGTTGGGATTAACCAAAATTTTTATTTATTGCCGCCACCGCCTGCCGGGTGCGCTTTTTTATTTCCGTGAAGTTGCCCGCCGAGATCAGATCGGCCTCGACCATCCAGCTGCCGCCGCAGGCGATGACCCGCGGAAAAGACAGATATGTCATCAGGTTTTGAAGGTTGATGCCGCCGGTCGGCAAAAATAGAATATCGCTGTACGGCGCCGCCGCGGCCTTAAGAAAGGGCAGTCCGCCGGAGGCTTCGGCCGGGAAAAATTTAACGACCTCAAGCTTGCGTTCCAGGGCCCTTTCGATTTGAGAGGGGTTGTTGACGCCCGGGACCACACAGATGTCGTGTTCGAGGCAATAGTCGACGACCGTTGGGTTGAAACCCGGCGCAACCATAAAGCGCGCACCGGCATCCACGGCCGACTTGACCTGGTCGACCGTCAGTACGGTTCCCGCCCCGACCAGCAGTTCGGGCAGTTCTGCCGTCAAGGCCCGGATGGCCCCTTGAGCGGCAGCGGTCCGGAACGTAATTTCAGCAATCGGCAGGCGCGCTTCCAGCAGGGCCTGCCCCAAGGGAACCGCATTTTCGCTGTTTTCAATTTTGACGACAGGAATCAGGCGCAGCGCGCCGATTTTCTCCAGGATCGTATTCATCATTAAATTCCTTTGAAAAATTTCAGCAGATTTTCCACGGCCGCTCGCGTCGCCCGCGAAACACTTTCCGAGGTATAGCCGCCGATATGGGGTGTGGCAATCACCCGGTCATGGGACAGCAGCGGGGCCGCAGCCGGGGGCTCGCGGTCGTAGACATCCAGCGCCAAACCGGCGACCCGCCCGTCATGAAGCGCTTCAAGGACGGCGGTTTCGTCGATCAGAGAAGCGCGGGCCGTGTTGACGAGAAACACGCCGGGCTTCAGACGGCGCAGTCCGGCGCGGCCCAGGATGGCCCGGCCATCGGGTTGCTCCGGGCAGTGGAAGCTGATGATATCGCTGTTGGCGAGGACCTCTTCCAGGGTTGTGAACCTGAAGTCGGGTGCCGGGGCAAACCGCTGATCGGGGAAGGCATCATAGGCCAGCACGTTCATGCCGAAGGCCAGCGCCAATTGGGCGGTCAGCTGTCCGATCCTGCCGCACCCGATCAACCCCAGGGTGTGGCCCTGCAGTTCCATACCCTTGCGCCGCTCCCACAATCCGCTCTTCATGCGGGCGTCACTGAAAGGAATCGAGCGGATCAGTCCCAAAACCACTCCCCAGGTGAGTTCGGCGACCCCGCGGGCATTGGCGCCCTCGGCGCGCACGATTTCGATGTTCAGCCGCTGGGCCGCCTGAATGTCAATATTGTTGATGCCGGTGCCGTTGCGGCTGATGATTTTCAAATCGACGGCCGCTTCCAACACATCCGCCGGTATCGGCTCTACGCCAGCCAGCCAGCCTGTGCAGCCGGGCAGCAGACGAATCAACTCGGCGGTTGACGGGGTCTTGCCGGGCGTCGATAAAACAAGCTCAAATCCTTGCCGGGTCAGCAGCTCCAAGGCCGGATCGCCGTCTTTGGTCAAGGATCTGGGTGTCACCATTATTTTTTTCATTAATTACTCCGTTTTAAAAAATAGCCTTTTGCAATTTTGCAGGGTTTTCTGCGAATACTGAAGAGTATTGTTATATCGAAGTTCCGCGGATTAATTACTTTATGCTGCGCATTCTTTAGGCTTTTTTTGTTCGTTATTCAACTATGATTTATCCACGCCCGATCTTTAACTTTTCCGGGCGAAGCTACTATCTAAAATGACCGGCAATTTTCGACAGCTGATCGAATCGCGGACCCTTCTCGGGGATGTCGATGTCAAACACCTCGGCAATCACCTGCGTCCAGCCGTGGATGAAGTACACCCAGCCGTCTTCTATTCGCAGATGGCGGCTTGCCCGCTGCGCTTCGGCCTGGTCCAGAAAAATCAGGTTGCCGCGGTAGTTAAGTTCCCACACCACCCCACGATCGGGAAATTCGGCGGCACCGGTCAGGGGCGATCCCGGTGCATCTTTTCCCAAGCCGGTGGCATTGACTACCAGCGAGCCCAACGGCAGATCCCTGAGAACCGCATCGTTGTCATCCGGTTCGGGCGTCAGAAAGTAATCCGTGGGCACGTCCGTTTCGAGCTTCTGATGAAAATGCCGGATTTCATCCAGACGGGCTTGGCTGCGATTGGTGACAATGATCTTTGACGGCTGGTTGGCACCCTGGCAGGTCTGCATCAAATAGGATGTGATCGCGATGGAAGCCCCGCCGGCACCCAGCAAAAGAGCGGCGGCGCCCGTTTGGGCCCAGTAGCGGGGCGGCAAAAACGCTTCCATGGCAAGTCCGCTGGAAATCGGATCTTTGGCGTGGCCGATCAGCTTCCCGCTGCGTTTGGATATGCAGCTGATTTCTCCCATGATCCGGGCATAGGGATCCAGTTCTTCAAAAAAATCCCGACAGGCTTTCAATAAGTCGATCTTATGGGTGGTGACCAGGGCCCCGCGCGCCAATGGGTCGTTTTTAATGAATTTCACTGCTTCGCGATAATTGTCGGGCTCGTCGTGGGGCTTAAAATCGATCCCTTTGATGACGACATCCGGCAGAGCGAGGAATTTGGCCCATTCGGGAAAGACTTTCATGATCGATGATTTGCCGGTGGTGACCCCGATAAAATAAAATGTCGGCCGGGTGGCTTTCTGATACCTGCGTGTTCCCATCCTGAGAAATCCTCCAATTTTATTCAAGTATTGAAAACCTGTTCTTCCGAGCCGGCACTTTTTAGATATGCGGGGCACAGCGCGTATCCCGGCCCAATTAGATGTCTATCTGTCATTTCTTCCTCTTGCTTGTCGACTGGCCTCCAAGGGTGAAAAACCGTTCGCGATGATGGCATTTGTATAATTAATTCAATCATGTGTATCCTATGGAAATAAAAAAATCAACAAAAATAGGAAAGTAAAAGAAATAAAACAAGATAAAATGAAAGATAATTTAGTAACAATGAAAAAATATGTTGACAAATGAAAATTGCTTCAATAATTAAAGTTTACCAGCGAAGCACTTTTCACAATCTGATAGGCATGTTAGGTGGACGATCATGAGAGAGCCCGATGGTACGATGTTCGTCGAGGAGCGCAAACTCAAAATCATCGATATCATAAACAAAAATAAGAAAGTGACGGTTTCCGAGCTGGTCCATATGTTCAATGTCTCCAGCGCCACCATTCGCAGCGACCTGCGCGAATTGAACGACAAAGGGCACATCATCCGCACCCACGGGGGGGCCATCATCGAAACCGGGGCGAGCTTTGAGCCGGATACAGAGCAGAAACGGGATTTAAACCTCGCCGCCAAGCAGCAAATTGCGGGGCTGGCCATTGATCTCATCAGCGACGGTGACACCGTTGTCTTCGACACCGGTACTACGACCCTGGAGCTGGCCAAGCTTTTAAATCAACGGCGCAGCATTACGGCAGTAACCAATGATTTTGAAATTGCCAGGGTGTTGGAAGAAATGAGCGCCATCAGCGTTTTAATGCTCGGTGGCGAGATGCGGAAAAAATTTCATTGCACCGTCGGTGCGGCCGGCATCGACATGCTGGCGCACTTGTCAGTCGATAAGGCGTTCATGGGCACCAACAGTCTTTCCATTTCCAAAGGTGCGTCAACGCCCAACATCCAGCAGGCTGAAACTAAAAAAGCCATGATCGCCTGTGCCCAAAAAGTGATCCTTTTGTGCGGCCGCCACAAGCTCGGACGGGATTCCTTCGCGCACTTCGCATCCCTGAATCAAATTAACACTCTGGTCATCGACCGGATCGACGGCCACGAAAAGTTCGAGTTTGAAGAAAGAGGCGTAAAGGTGTTGACCGTCTCGGTTTAGATCTGCGGCGCTTTGTTGGGGGCGCCATGCCGCAATAAACCGAAGGTGTCGGGTTCCCAAGGATAGAGCGGGTGCAGTCTGGCAAATAAAGGCTGTGTTTGATCGGAGCGTCACGCGGCGCAAACGCCGCGGGAGCGCCGGCACTGCAGCAGCGCCTGCGCCGCGCGAGCGACCTGCACAATTCGTCGTTCGACATTCGTCAATCGTCATTCCACCGGGGTATCATGAATACACAAAAAATGCGGGCCGCCGCCCTTTACGGCAGACAGGATCTTCGGGTCGCAGAAGTCGACGTACCGTCGATCAGTGCCGGGGATATACTGGTTCAGGTCAAAGTGGCCTATGTCTGCGGAACTGACGTGCGCATGTACCACCATGGATATGAGGGGGTCTCTGAGGCAACCCCCTTGATTTTCGGACATGAGGGCAGCGGTGTTGTCGCCCGGGTCGGCAGCCGGGTCAAAAATTATAAAGCGGGTATGCGGGTTGCGGTGGCACCCAACATCGGGTGCGGCACCTGTGACTTTTGCGTCGGCGGCAACACCCAGCTTTGTTCGCATTTCACAGCCCTCGGAATCCATATGCCCGGTTTTTTTGCCGAATATATCAAACTTCCCGCCGGCTATGTGTGTCAGGGCAATGTCATGGAAATCCCCGACACCCTTTCATTTGAAGAGGCCGCCCTGGCGGAACCCCTGGCCTGCGTGATTAATGCCTTTGAAAAGAGCAAGCTGCGCCCCGGTGAAACCGCCCTGATTATCGGCGCCGGACCGATCGGTCTCATGCACGCCAAAATGTTCCGAACAGCGGGGGCTGCAAAAATCATTCTCAATGATTTAAGTCGGGAACGGCTGGATTTGTGCCGCCGGCTGGACAGCGCTTTTATTACGGTTGAATCCGAAACCCTCAAAGAAGACATCGACCGCCTGACCGGGGGCCGGGGCGTTGATGTCTGTATTACGGCCTGTCCGGCACCCCAGGCCCAGCAGGCTGCCCTGGAACTGGCCGCCGTCAACGGCAGGGTGATATTCTTCGGCGGACTGCCGCCGGACAAGGCGCACGTCACTCTTAACACCAACCTGATTCATTACAAGCAACTGGAGGTAACCGGCACGACCCGTCAAAGTGTGAGTCATTACCGGCGCGCTCTGCGATTGGTGGCGGGCGGTCGGATAAACGTTAAAGATTTGATATCTTCCCGTACTGCACTGGAAGAGATTCAAAGTGTGCTGGATAGCATTTCGCAGGCGCGCAGCCTGAAAAGCGCCATTTATTTCGAGTAAAATGAGCAAAAGATTGCTATTGACACCAATGAATGGCCTCATATAAGGTCGTCCGCGTAAGTTGCCCAACATAATGAAAGGGGGTGAGTCAAAAGGATAGCCGGGTTATTCAATAATTCACCTATTGTTTTCACAAGCATCATTCAGAAAAGGAGGTCGCGGATGAAAAAAACAATGTCCCTATTAGGATTTGCCATGTTTTTGTTTGTCCTCGTTCCAGTTTGTGTTGTCGCGCAGGATGCCAAGTTTGGTCTGAACGACATTCCTGACATCGCCAACAAGAAACCCCTAAACATCATCATCGAGACCGGTGATGCCCATGGGAAAACGCTGCCTGCCATTGAGGCGTTCGCCACGAAGACCGGGGTGAAAGTCAACGTGGAGAGGGTCGCCTCGTCCGGTGTGTATGGCAAGGAGAACGTTGAGTTGATGGCCGGGACCGGTTTCTACGACCTCGTCTACGTGGAAACATCCTGGACCACCGAGTGGTCGGATTACCTTTACAAGGTAAAGGATCTGGCCAACAAATACGATCCCGGCAAGGAAGCCGCTCTGGCCAAGGACCTTGCGTACATGTCCCCCTCGATCCTCGCCTGCGGCCAGGCCTACGGCGACCAGATGGTGCTGCCGTTCTATACGTTCGACATGGCCATGTGGGTGCGCCAGGACGTCTTCGACGATCCCATGGAGAAGGCGGAGTTCAAGAAGAAATTCGGAACCGAGCTGCAGCCGGCCAAGACCGAAGCCGAGCTGATGAAGCTGGCGCAATTCTTCACCCGAAAGAAGGGCGAGCTCCTCAAAGGCCAGCCCCTGGATCATGACATCTATGGGCTTTCCATGCAGGCCGGAGCCTACCAGTGCAACGACGAGACCTCGGCCCGCCTCTGGGCGAAGAACCAGGATTGGGTCACGGTCGTTCGGGACGCTTCCGGCAAGATCTCGAAATTCGTGATCACCAAGGCAGACAAGCAGGCCCTCAAGGAGGCTTTGACCGAGTACAAGACAGAGCTTCAGTGGGACTCCCCGGGTGCCCTCACCGCGAACTTCGACTTCGTGGTCGCCCAGATGGGAAACGGCAACGCCATCATCTGCCCGACGATCTGGGCCAACTGCACCGTATGGGCTGACGGCATTCTGAGAGAGAAGGTCCCGGGCGGCAAGATCGGGATCTACCCGACCGCCGGCGGCCATCCCTATACCGGCGCCTGGTCTTTCGGTGTGTCCAAGGACTCCAAGAACCCGGAGGCAGCCTACTGGCTTCTGCGCTACCTGGCCTCCTACGACTGCGCGAATATCATCTTCAAGCAGGCCGGGATGATCCCTGCCCGGATGGACGTGCTGGAAGACCCGGTCATCCACCAGCCGGCCAACTACTATCCTTTGGGCATGCTCGCGGACTACCACATCAATATCTGGAAGGCGACCGCCAAGTATGTTCCCAACTACTGGTACTTCAATACCAAGGCCGGAGGCAAGGTCTACGACATGCAGATATATGCCATCAGTAAGGCCCTGACAGGGGAGCAGACAATCGACCAGGTCGTGGAAAATGTTACGAAGCAGACCCTGAACTTGACGTCCAAGTTCGACAGGAAAGTTCCGATCTCTGAAGAAAAATAGATCGGGAAGCAGCCTGTTTTCTGTTATATGCTCGCTTAAATGATATCCTGAAGCGCTGTGAGACTACATCTGCGGCGCTTCAGGACAGCAGGCCGGAACCGGCCCCGACTGCGGGGGCAACTCCGGAGACGAAGTGAGGCCGAAACCACCATGGCAAACGAAACCACCCTGCTGGTCGGAGAAATCGACGCCTCTGCCAGAGGGCGAAAACCTACGATCTGGGAGACGCTCACAAACGAAAGAAATTTCAGGTGGACGCTCCTTATTCCGCTTCTGCTCCTGCTTGCGATTTTCATGCTCTACCCGCTTTTCTACAGCATCTATTTCTCATTTCACGATTGGGGCATGCAGGGGGCGCCCGTCTTCAGCGGTCTTAGAAATTATAAGCAGTTGGTCAATGACCAGGGATTTCTTGCCGCCTTCGGCCGGACCCTGGCAGTGCTCGTAATCTGCATCGCGGTCGAGCTCACCCTGGGGCTGGCACTGGCCGTGCTCTGGAACCGTGATTTCAGAGGGCAGAACATCGTGCGGGGGCTTGCCCTGCTTCCGCTGCTGGTTGCACCTCTTATCCTTTCACTGCTGTGGAACTTCATGCTGGACTTCGATTTTGGCGTGGTCAACCAGGTATTCCAGGCAATCGGGTTAAAAAAAGTCTACTGGTGGTCTCCGAATTTCGCTCTTTTGACCATCTGCGGCATCACGATCTGGCAGTGGCTTCCCTTTTCCGTTTTCGTTCTGCTGGCCGGTTTAAAAAGCCTGCCCCGGGACGTCTTCGAGGCCGCGAAAGTCGATGGAGCCTCCGGATTCTACACCTTCCGAAAGCTCACGCTGCCCATGCTGACGCCGCTCATCATGATCATCGTCGTGTTGCGGGCCATGTGGCTGATACGGCTCTTTGATCCACTGTTCGGAACGACGCGCGGAGGTGTCAACACCGAGCTTCTCGACTGGATCACCTACCGGACCGCATTTGTCATGTTCGACATAGGCTACGGCTCGGCCATGGCGATCGTCTCGCTGGCCTTCACGATAGCACTATGCCTGCTCATGTTCCGGCAACTGATGAAGGCGCTGGCGCCTAAAATTTAGGGGGAAATAGATGATCAGAAAGATCCTTTTCTGGCTTGTGACGTTGTCCGTGCTGCTCAGCATCATTCTTCCGCTGGTATGGATTTACCTGACGGCTTTCAAGTCACAAACCGACATCTTCGCTTCGGATCTTACAAAGCTTGTCGTCTTCAAACCCACACTGCAAAATTTCCGCACCCTTTTTTCGGAATACCCTTTCTGGTCGAATCTATTGAACACGGCCATCGTAAGCGTTGGGGGCACCATTATCACGATGTTTGTCTCTCTGCTGGCGGCTTACAGCTTCGCGCGCTGGAACACGGGGGGGGGAGACCTGCTTTTCATAACGGTCTCAACCAGAATGTTTCCCATGGCCGTCGCCGCGATCCCCCACTTTGTCGTGTTCAAGATGCTCGGGTTGCTGGATACGCATCTGGGTCTGATGTTGCTCTACGTTTTTTTCAACGTGTCGTTTGCGACGTTTTTGCTTTACGGCTTTTTCAACGATGTGCCTAAAGAGATCGAGCAGGCAGCCATGATTGACGGATACGGGCGCATGCAGGTATTCCGCAAGGTCGTCTTTCCCCTGATAAAGCCCGGGCTTGCGGTGACCTCGGTATTCTGCCTGATCTGGATGTGGAACGAATTTTTCTTTGCCTTCCTCTTTACCCGGTCCAGTGCGAGAACAGTCAACGTGCTGATCTCATCGTTTTGGGGAGGACTGCAGGTCCAGTACGGGCTCATGGCCGGAGGTGCGGCGATTACGATTCTGCCCACCCTTCTCGCCGCCTGGTTCATGCAGCGCTACATCATACGAGGGCTGACATTCGGAGCGGTGAAGGGATGAGGCCTGTCTTTGCGCCTTTACCTACCGGAGCCGCCTTTTTCAAAACAGAGGTTTTAAGACATGCACAAGCTACCCCGCTTGAAATTGTCGGACCGCATCACGTGGGCCGTCTTGACCTGGATATTCTTTAATCTTCTGTGGCTGAAATACCTGCAGGACTTCATCAGCCAGTGGGTCGGAGCCGTCATCGCCACAGTCGCCGCCGCGGCCCTGATTTCCTTCTGGCCTCGGCCGATGGAAGAACTGGATGAGGCAGAGGAGACACCGGAAGAAGAGGAGGGCATGTAGCCTTGGCCGAGGTTATACTAGAAAACGTCACCAAACTCTACGGTCGCAAGAAGGCCGTAAACGGCGTAAGTTTCACGTGCAGGGAGGGGGAGTTTTTGTCCATTTTCGGTCCTACCGGCTCCGGCAAGAGCACGATTTTGAAGATGATCGCCGGCATAGAGGACATCACTTCGGGCCGAATCCTTTTCAACGGCTGCGTAGTGAACAGCCTTCCCCCCCAGGAGCGAAACGTCTGCATGGCGTTCGAGAGCTACAATCTCTATCCGCACCTGAACGTCTATGACAACATTGCCTTCCCACTGCGGGCTCCCCGCTGGGCTCTGAAGCTTAACCATCAGGAGGAACAGCGGAAAGTCGAAGAAATTGCAGCCTTTTTGGGGATCGGCGATTTGCTCGAGAGGCTGCCGCAGCACCTGAGCGGCGGCCAAAAACAGCGGGTATCCTTGGCCCGGGCGCTGGTGCGCAGGCCCGAGGTCTATCTCCTCGATGAACCCATCGCGCACCTTGATGCCCGTTTGAAATTTTCCACCCAGTCGCTGCTGAAGGAGTTTGCATCGAAATACAAGAGCACCATCATTTATGTGACCCACGACTACCGCGAAGCACTCGCCCTCTCCGACCGACTGGCGGTGTTGCGCAAGGGCGTGATAGAGCAGGAGGGCAAGCCTGAAGAAATATACTACACCCCGGCTTCGGATTTCGTTGCCAGGCTGATCGGGGAGCCCCCGATGAACCTGATGGATGGAGAGATTGTCGAGCAAGACGGGAAAGTCTATTTCAAGGCAGGGGATAGTTTTATAATTCCTGTTCGGGATGACCTGGTGCCATCGATGAAGCGCTCGGCGCGCAACGAAAACGGCCGCCTGGTATCCCGCTTGGGAATACGGTGCGAGCACATTCGCCTTACAAGAAACAAAACCTTGGGCAGCTCATTTGAGCTTCCCATCTACGCAATCGTGCAGGAAGCCGAAGGCTGCGTGTTCACCTTCGAGCTCGAAAAAACCTTTTTTTACGCCAGGACGCGGCATCTGATGGATCTTGCCGGCTGTCGCGTGTCTGAGAAGATCTGGCTCGAATTTGATCAGAGCAATATGTATTTCTTTCCCAAATCCATCGAGCTTTCAGCCAAATCATAGGAACCCAATTATAGGAACAGGGAATCGTGAGCAATGTAGACCTGAAACAGGTGTGGAAAATCTACCCGCGCGGGCAGGTGATCGGCGTAAAGGATCTCACGTTCAGCATCAAGAACATGGAGTTTTTGGCCATTCTCGGACCTTCAGGGGGCGGCAAGAGCTCCACCCTGCGCATGCTGGCCGGCCTTGAAGAAATATCACGAGGCGAAATCCTTATGGATGGCAATGTGGTTAACCACCTTGGCCCGGCACAAAGAAACATCGCTCTGGCCTTCGAGTCGTATGCCCTCTACCACAGGCTGACGGTCTACGACAACATTGCATTTCCGCTTCGCGCGCGCAAGATGAAGAAAACACTCGTCGATGAAAAAGTGACCTCCATCGCAAAACTCCTCGATCTAACTTCGATTTTGAAGAAGTACCCCTCGTCGCTCGCGGGCGGGCAGCAGCAGCGGGTGTCGCTCGCCCGTGCCTTTGTGCGGCAGCCGAACTTGACGCTGCTGGACGAACCGATTTCCCACATGGACCAGCGGGTTCGGGCAGAGATCAGAGCCCGGATCCGCCATCTCCACGACGAGATGGAGAATACCACCGTCTATGTCACCCATGACCAGGCGGAGGCGATAGCTCTGTGTGACCGGATGGTCATCCTGCACCGCGCCGAGTTGCAGCAGATCGGGACCGTTGATGATATCTGGCAGCGTCCGGCGAATCGATTTGTAGCCCATTTCGTGGGTGAGCCTGCCATGAACTTCATCCCCTGCAGAATCGAAAACAGGGGAAGCCTTTTTATCCCGACCTCGCAGGGGAAGTGGCGCTTCAAGTTCGAGGGGGACGTGGACTCTAAGTATATGAAATCCGAAGCAACCCTCGGTGTCCGTCCCCAACAGATCATGGTCTACCGCGAAAAGAAGGAAGAAAACTCGATTCCCTGCACGGTTCGGATCACTGAGTTCCAGGGGGAGACGAGGGTGCTGACTCTCGACCTCGGCGACGGTGTAAATATCGAAGCCAAGGCCGTCGTAGCGGCCGCTGAACAGTACCGACCCGGTGAGACGGTGTGGCTCCACTTTAGGCCGGAGATCATCCATCTCTTCGATGGGGAGGCGCCGATTCTGCTGCGAACACAGCGGTGAACTATTATGTTTTCATGGATTACGCTTTACTCACCTTGTCAAAAGGTATCTCCAGATGGTAGACGCCGCTCTCCAGATATGCATTGACCGGCAAGTCCCCCTTGCGAAACACCTTCATCATGCCGGTGTTGGAAAATAAAACTTCGGCCGTAAATCCCCTGATTCCGCGCTCTTTGGCCAGCCGGATCAGCATTCTGTACATAAAAGAGGCAATTCCAAGGCGCTGATATTGCTCGTCTACCACGAAAACCACTTCGGCCAGAGAGTGGACCGGTATCCGAATAAAACGGGCCTCGGCGATAATGCGGCCCTGGCCTTCTTCACCCACCAGGCCGACAATGGACACGGTCTGGTTCCAGTCCACATTGACGTATTCCTGCATTTTGGGATGCGGCATGCTTCTAACGGCCTGGAGATAACGGGAGTAGATGGCTTCATCCGAAAACCGGTAAAAGAGGGTGCGCATGCCCTCTTCGTCCGAGGGACGGATGGCTCGGTACCGGATGCTGAGATCGTCTTTGACGGTTTGGGTCGCGGCGATGCCCGCCGGGTAAAGACTGGCGCTTGCGCCTTTAAAGATTTGATCGTGGTACAAAATCTTTTTGTCTTTGGCGGCCTGAACCAAAGCGGCCCGATCACCCGGATGGGCGATGTCGATCAGGGCCTGGGCCCGCTCCCTGAGCGTACGTCCCTCAAGATAAGCGACGCCGTGTTCGGTAACGACCGCCCCCACGGATTCGATCGCACCGAACTGATTGGGCAGATCGGCAATCGACAGTAGAATATTCGGACTTCCATTGGGGTCCCGGCTGGTCAGGGCAAAGATGGAACGTCCGCCGTCGGACAGCTCGGCACCGTTTAGAAAATCCATGACTTCAGCCGGTCCGGAGGCCACATTGCCTTTGCCGGTGTAAAGCCCGATGCGGCCGCGCAAATCCACTTTTCTGGCCGCAACCACCGTAACAAATCGCGGATTGCTGCCGATGATGACCGGATTGAACACCCGACTGACCCGCTGAAATTCAACCAGGGGGTTGTTGTCCAACCAATCCAGCAGCTTTCTGGTTCCAAAGGCATAGGAAGTCAACGCTTTGCCGCGAAAGTTTTCCTTGCGCCGATTGGTGGCTGCACCGCTTTCCATTAAATCCATCAGGGGGTCGGTGAAAATGGGCGAGTGGATGCCGAGATGACGCTTTTCGGTCAGTCTGTGGGCCAGGGCTTCGTAGAGCGGACCGATGGAAAACGCCAGGCAGCTGCCGTCCTCTATTAATGAGGCGACATTTCGAGCGACTTGATCCCAGACTTCATTGATCTCCCAGCGTTCGAAGTAAATTGGCGGATCGGACGACTGCACCAGAAAATCAAATTCGGCGGCCCTCACAAAAGTGTCGCCCAGAGTGCGGGGTATTTGCGTGTTGATTTCACCGACACGGATGCTGGCCTGATCCAGGGCTTCCCGGGCAACATCGACGGCGATCCCTAAACTGCAGAATCCGGCCTCATTCGGGGGAGTAATCTGAATGATGGCCACATCCACCGGCCTTAGGAGGGATTCAAACAGCCGGCCGATTTTTACAAAGCGGCTGGGGATCAGATCCACCCGTCCCTGTTCGATGGCTTCATCGGCCACCCAGCCGGCAAAAAATGTTTTCAGGCGAAAATTCTTGGATTGAAGGGCCTGCAGTGAAACGGCATCACCGACACTGACCAGTTGAATCAGCTCGAGATCCTCAAGGTTTTTGGTCTTAGACGTCATCAAATGCCGGACCATGGTGCGCGGCTCGGCCACAGCCGTGCCCAAGAAAATACTCATGCCGGGTCTGATTTTTTCGATCACCGTTTCGGATTTAACGACCGCTGACCGCCAATTGTCCGGAGATAATTTGTCCATAAAATTTTCCTTCCGAGGGACAAATGAACGTTAGCGGCGCTGCATCGCTTTTGTTTACAGGTTCGGCGACTCGCACATCACGGCCAGCGCCTCGATATGTTCGCTCTGCCCCTGGTACAGCCGGGTCATTTCAATCAGAATGCCGGCAATTTGGGCCAGGGCCTGGACGAAATTGACATCGTCCAGGGTAAACTCCCATTTTTCGGCCGTATAGGCCCGGATAGCGCCGATGGCCTCTTCGCCGACCATGATGGGCACGGAGAGAATGGAGGCAATGCCCTCTTTCTCAGCGGCTTCCGGATACTGGATGCGGGGATCGTCGCTGACGTCATAAACCGCCACGGGTCCGTCTTTAAGCGAGTCGGCGATGGAGCGCAAAGCGCTGACCGTGCCTTTGTGCAGATATTCCCGACTGAGTCCGGCCGATGCCGCCACTTCCAGTTCCTTTAGCTGGCGATTCATCAAAAACAGCGCACAGCCTTTGATATCCAAAGCTGATTTAATGCTTTCCACCGTCATCCGAATGATTTCTTCCGGATCTTTTGATTTCGACAGGGATTTGGTAATCTTGATAAGGGTTTCATAATTCAGACGGATGTTTTTCATGATGTCCTCCTTAGTTTTGCCGGGTTGCGGAGATCAACCGGGTTTCAACCTGCATTCAAACACCCAACATTGGAATTTTTCATATCCAGCAAACAATGCGGGCCTGCGGCTTTCAAGCGAGATTCAGGGTCAGCAGGGAGCGGTCGGATGCCGGGTGCGTGCCATTTGCACGGACGCGGCATGAATAGGAGCTTCACTTTCGGTGACAGCACGGATGTGAACGCTGGACGGCTTATTGTGGCAAAATCCGGAAACATTGTCAAATGAATCTGTCGGTATGCATTGATTCTGACCGGAGAATCACCCCGCGTGACACATTTTTGTTTCCAACTGGAGACATGTATATTCTTTGAGACGCTTTTAGGTCGATACATTTAAGTACAGGCCACCGGGTAAAATAAAGTCATATTTTATTAAAATTCAAAAATTATGAATGGTATTTATAGGTTATGATGACCTTAAACTTCCGGCAGCCGCATTCCAATCGATTTGCTCAAGGATGGTCTGACATTTGCACTTGATTTAATTGTTTATTCCGTCCAACTTAAAACCTAACGCCAATTTTCAGGTGCGAAGCCATGGAAACCCAAAAACCTGCCGACACAAAAGAACCGGATATTCAGCGTGAAGAAATTCTTTTTCTCCAGGATGATAATTTCAACCATGATCACGTGTGCCTAGTGACCGGTGCAGGCACCGGTATCGGCCGGGCAACCGCGATTGCCGCCGCCGCCAACAATCTGATGACCGTTGGACTGGATATCAATGAAGCCGAAGGCAAAAAAACCCAACATCTGGCCCGTGAGTTGGGTGGACAGATGATCTTTATTAAAACCGACCTGACCCGGGATGCCGACATCCAAAGCGCTGTTTCGGAGGCTGCCAAATTGGGCGCGATTAAGTATCTGGCCAATATCGCCGGCATCCAGCATATTGATTCGGTGGAAAATTTTCCCATGGAAAAATATGACCTGATGCAGCGCCTGATGCTGCGGGCACCATTTTATCTCTCCAAACTAGCCATCCCCCACATGCGGCAAAGCAGCGACGGCATCGGCGTTATCGGCCATATGGCCTCCATTCACGCCCATATATGCACCAAAAACAAGCCTGTTTACAACATTACCAAATTCGGTTTAAGGGCCCTGAGCCAATCCATATCGGCCGAAGGGGAGGGTAAAATCCGCTCCTTTACACTCAGCACCGGATTTGTCAAAACTCCGCTGGCGCTGAACCAGATTCCGGCCCAGGCCGCGCAGCGCGGAATCACCCCGGAAGCGGTCGTCCGGGACGTGATGATGGGCGCCTCGCGCATCAAGGAGATGATGTCAC
>CAYTBC010000109.1:0-16036 GCA_964435765.1 uncultured Desulfosarcina sp. | reverse complement strand
TTCCAGGCCCCCAGGAAAAAATGGCCACCGGCATAGGCCATGACCAGGGCCGTCGCCACTCCGGCTACCAGCCAGAAGCCACGGCCGCCCGGCGTCGCCAAGGCGGGTAACACCCCCACGAGGCCAGCCAGGAAAAGAGGGATTCCCACACTGCCCGCCACCAGGGTCTTGCGCAACAGGCGCCGGTAATGGCCCATCTCGGCGGCCTCTTTGACCGCCTCATCCTCGGCCCCCTTTAACTCCGCCGCCTCGTAGCCCGCCGCCACTACGGCGGCCACCAGCGCCGGCGCCGCCGCCGTTCCGGTCACATCCGCGCTGCGATCGGCCAGATTCACGTTGGCGTCCGCCACCCCCGGCACCGCGCGCAAGGCTCCTTCCACCGAGCCGACGCAGCCTGCGCAACTCATGCCGGAAATGGATAAGCGTATGTGATGTTGCTCAGCCAAGGACCTTATCCTATACCTGAAAATTGTGAGCCAATTCCGATCCTGGGCACAAAATGCTTGATCGCGCCCCCTAAAAGGTCGTAGATTCAAAGCGGTGTGCCACGGCCGGACGACCGTTGCCACACTGCCCGTTAGACGGGTGAATTAGCCTAAAGATTCTGTCCGAGAAGAAACTGTCCGCTAAAAGCACCGTCAGCCGCGGTGGCCGTATCGAAGCTTACACCAAGCGGGAGGGGAAGCGCATGAGCATCAGTCCACGGGAATTGGTTTCCGGCGCCATCGAGATCGCGTCCTTGCCCGAGGTGTTTCTCAAGGTCAACGAGATGATCGACAGCCCCCGTCACTCCGCCGCGGACATCGGGCGCGTCATCAGTCACGACGCCGCCCTCAGCACCCGCCTGCTGAAAATCGCCAACAGCGTCTTCTACGGTTTTCCCTCGCAGATCGATACCATCTCCCGCGCCATCACCGTGATCGGCACCCGCGAATTACGCGACCTGATCCTCGCCACCTCGGTGATGCGGGTCTTCAAGGGCCTGCCCAACGACCTGGTGACCATGGAAGATTTCTGGCGTCACAGCATCTGCTGCGGCCTGGCGGCCCGTTCCCTGGCGGCGCAGCGCGGCGAACAACTGGTGGAACGCTTCTTCGTGGCGGGACTGCTGCACGACATCGGCAGTCTGCTGGTCTATCGCAAGATACCGGAACTGGCTCGGGAAGCGCTGCTGCGCGCCCAATACAATAACGTACCGCTTTACCGCGCCGAACAGGACGTCATGGGCTTTGACCACGCCGCGGTGGGCGTGGAGATCCTGCGCAAATGGAAATTACCCGAACACCTGCAAGAGGCCACCGAATTCCATCATACCCCGGGGATGGCGCAGCTTTTCCCCCGCGATACCGCCCTGATTCATATCGCCGACGTGGTAGCCGATGCCCTGCAATACGGCAGCTCCGGCGATCCCGTGGTGGCCCCCATGGACCCCCAGGCCTGGCAACTGGCCGATCTTTCCGACCACACCATCTCGACGGTCATCTCCGAGGTGGAACAACAGTTCGACAGCGCTATGGAGTTTTTTCAACCCGAACCCCGTAGCGTCGCCGCCAACCTCCATTAGAAGAGGATCTCCCATATCCCACAAGTCATACATAGCCGTAAACTATTGACTGAAAGGCATACCCAGGCCCATAGCTTTTTACTTAATTGTAATTTAAAGAGTTTTTTTAGCGGCTCACTCGGCTTCATCGACCTGCTCTATACTGCTTTTACTCTCCATGATAATTTCGCGGGATAAGGGGATACTGTTGGATTAATCCTGGAACCACGGCTGCAATTTGCGTGCTTATCTATGGCGGTTTATACATCGGGTAATTGCATGGGAAAATTATTTTCTACGGCCATTGCCCTCTTCTTGACACTGACCGTATCGGGGTGCAGCGGCAGCGGCCATCCAGATGTCGGCCCCACCGCCACCGTCAGCGGTATCGTACGCATTCCTAGTTCAGTGAGCGCGGCACTGCAACGTGTCCTTCCTATCTTCGCCGCCGACATCGGTGGCCTCACACCCGCCGGGGCGGGCGTAACCGTGCAACTGGTCAGACTCAACAATCAAGGCACGGTGACCTCGGTACTGGCCACCACCACCACGGACTCGTCCGGCGCCTACTCGTTCTCCGGCGCCAATATCCCTACCCCAGACAGCACCCTCGCGGTACGCGTCGTAAACGGGCCCGCCACCAATATGCGCGCGCTCGTCTCCGGCAATCAGGTGGATATCTCGCCAGCATCGGAAACCGTTTTCCGAAAGGTCATTGAGAGCGGTCTCGGCGTCAATCTCTCCAATCTCACCACCCAGGAAGTAGCGGCCCTGGATTATCTGTTATTGGGCATGGGCATCGACGTAAGCGGCCAGAGCTTTGACAGTGCCGTGTCGACCATCCAAACCGCTTCCGGAAGTATTTTAACGAGCCTGGTAACGAGCTACTTCGGCACCAGCGCCGGCACAAATTTACAGGACTACTTCTACAACACCATCAGCACCAGAGTTAACCTCCTGGACCCGTACTCACTGTCGGGGATCTCGGCCGGTGGTATCGCATTGTCCACCAGTTATGGCGGCGGGACGATTGACGCGAGCGATACCATGGTAAAAGGCAGCCTGGAAGCCATCATCGCGCCACTGCTTCATGATCTATCAACGGTCACTCAAAGCGCCAGCGATCCAAATACCGGCAATACAGACCTAGAGGGAGTGGCCTATGCGGTCAATCCCGATGGTCAGGTCGTCGTATGGGATACCAACGGCAACGGCACCCTCGGGATCGTCAATAGCGATGCGTCGTTAATGGTGTTTCCGGAGACCAGCAACACCCCTATCAGCGGTGCGCCCTATATTACCTTATCCCGGGGAATTCGAATTGTGACCGCCGGCAATCGCACCTTTGGGTCGTCGTCGAGCGCACCCCAGATCGCGTTCAGCAATACATTCCTTGATGACAGCGGGGCGGGCGGAACGGCTTACCACCTGGTTCGGTTGTCGCAAACACTCTCCTCATCCGCCTCGGGGAGCAACGCCATCACCATCGGCACGGCGACCGGCGATCTCACATTCGACAGCTCCAACACCTTGGCTATCACTGACAGCGGCGGGCAACCCATCAACTATGCCGGCTTTGCGGTCAACACCCTGAATACCGACATCCTAAGCCTCGACATCGACTCCAATGCCGTCGCGAGCAGCACCGGCACAAGCGCCATAGGCGGCGCTTCAGGAGGCTATTACAATGTGAACGCCTTTTCCGGCAATCTGACCTTTCGCGATAATGATGGGGGCACCTATACCTACTTAGGCTTGGGCACAGTGACCCAAACGGGCGAGATCTTTAACCTAGTGCAGACGCCCGATGACAATGGCCATCAGGCGACGGATGATGCGACGGGAACACATTCCCTCGCCATCGCCATCCGCCAGACACCCGCCGCTTCTTCTCCGGTTATCCTGTCACCAGGCACATATAATATAGTCCAGTATGCGTATTACCTAAACGGGGGCTCTGCCGCCAGCGTCGACAGCGGCTACAAATACGGCACAATCACCTTGAGCAGCGACGGCTCCACCGTGTCCGGCGGTAGCCTGATCAGCAACCGTGCCAGCCTCGATATCGCCACCGCCAAGCTGGCAACATCGGACGCCCTCACCGCGCTGCCATCCACGACCCCTGAAACGACGGTATCCGGATCGATCACCGCCCCTGCCGTCGACGGCACGACCACACTCAGTTTAACCATTGGCGGCAATACCCTCACCGGCACCGGCGCCGTGACTGCTGATGGAAAATTAATCGTTGCAGCCGTCAAAATTATGGACGGTACTCCCACCGACATCGGTCGCGGTCTACTGTTTCTGATGCGGCAGCTCAATTAAACGATTTCATCGCCAGTGACCGCCAGTTAAAAGTACAGATTCAGCCGCAACAGCACGCGCCAGCCGTCGAAGCGTAGCCTGACGGGACGATAGAAATTTTCACGCGTCGAGGCAGCTTCAAGATCATTGGGCGTCGCCGTGGATGACAGATAGCCCAGTGTGCCATCCGTCATATCGCGATAGGGCATGCCGGTGCGCGCAATACCATCACCGGCCTGAAAATCCTGGAGGATATGGACATCCCCCAGGCTGAAGTTATTCTGGCCCACCAGATAACCCCCCTCCAGGCCGACGGACAACCAATCCTGGAGAAACCATTCCACACCGCCGCCAATTTGCCCCATGAATAGCGAGGCGGTTTGGGCCTGCGCTATCATATCACGCCGTACGCCGATCAAATCGGGGATGGGAGATTGGGTGAAGACAAACGACCAGTCATCGCGGTAATCGATATCGAATACCTCGTGCAAAGACAAACGACTATAGAATCGATAGCGGGGACGGCGAAAAAAATTATATTGCCAGCCCAAAGAATATTCGGTGTAGGAGATCGTACCGCGACGCTCGCTTTGGACCACATTGCTTACGAAGTATTGTTGCAGCGGAATATTTCCCACGGAATTTGTGACCGATGTATGCTCCATGGAGGAAATACCGAACAGAAAGGCATGTCGCTCGTTGGGATGCCAGTAAAACTCCACACCGCCCTGGGTTGCAAATGACACGGGAGGAAGATTGGCCTCATATCGAAACGGAATATCAGTAGTCTGATTAGCAGCGGTTCCAGTAATACCGGAACCAACCCCCCCCTCCGTTGCAAAGACCGTAGCCGTCCCAGTAAAAGGGGATTTGAATAGGCCGTTATCCAATGTATCGAGGTTCGGCACTAGGCCGCCAAGAGAAAAAGATACACTCCAACGCTCGTCAGCGGGCTGCGCCGCAGGACAGACGGCCGGGAGCGATGCGCTAATTACCGTCAGCATAAGCAACGCCAAAGTATTGCGCGATTTATTCATGCCATATTCCCAACTTCTTACGCTCGGCGCCCATATGCAGATTATCCCCGAAAAACGAGATAAGTGGCGATGCAATATGTCATATCAAAAAGAATACTTGAACTCTACGAACAGCCGGTTATTGCCTTGGAAGTTGCCAATAAACTGCGAGCGCTGTGGCACCTCGACCAGATCCGTCGGACGGCCGCCAGAGAAGGCTACACCCAGCTGAGATTTCTTTCCCCAGAATAAATCCATGCCCACGGCGACCTGGAAGTAGTCGGTCATCTTAAATGTGATCTTGGGCTTCAAGTAATTCTCATTCAGGTTGATCAACCAGATGTCCAGCAGGGTAAACACCGCATTTCGATCAATTAATTCCTTGCGCAGAAAGATATTGATCGAAGTATCGTAATTATCCATCACCATTTCCGGTCGGTAACCGAATATGATCCATTGTGCCACGCCCAGTGACACATCAGTTTTTAACACGTTGAAATCAATACCGAGCCCCCAGCGCAGGTGGTCCCGTTTCAATTCCCCCAAGCTATCGAGATAACCATCACCATTTGCATCGACCTCGCCAATACCAAAATATTTTCCAGTCACATAGGCGACCTCCCCTTTGAGCACCTGACCAAAAAAGGGGCGCTGCAATGTTCCACCGAACATTTGAATACGAGTGTAAGTCGGGAAAAAGATCGGATCAGGGGCGCCGACTTGAGCGGGATAAGGGGATAAGCGAAAATTCACTGGAAAATCATCCCAGGTATAAAAATAGCTTAGCGATATCTCGTTTTCTCCGATGGTCCGCGAGACTTTCAGGCCCCACTCCCAATTCTTTGGTTGACTGTTGGGATAGTTAATGAGCAGATTACCATTTGTGTCGCGAATATCCTGAAGCAGCTCCCATTCCGAACCACGCGGCGCCGGCTTATGAAACCTGATATCCGGAATCCAGAGCAGTTCGTATTGGTTGTTCTCGCCGTAATAATCGGCCTTCACCATCCAAAGCGGGATGCGATAATCGAGCAGATCGGGAAGGATCAGCTCACGAAAGTTCATGGGCTGAACCTCATCGACAATGCGCACGCCGGTCAATACTCCCCACACCACGAACTGCCGTCCGGCCCGGATATCCAGGTTTTTAAATGATGCATCCAGGTAAAATTCCCGAAGCTCGAGAATATTACTGTCTTTCTCCTGCAGCAGATTTTCAAAAAAGGACAAAGGCTGCTGACTCTCGCGCACGGAGCGCGCCGCTATAGTACGATAATCAAAAAGATCATAGACAAGGTCGTAGTAATACCAACCCGAAGCGGTGAGCCAATAGTTCTTGTTGATCTTGTACTTTGCGTTAAGATCGAGAATATTGCGGATTTTGGTGAAAGTCCGTGGCTCCGAGATACGATAGGCGGTCTCGTTTTTGAGATACCCACCCCATGTAAAATCATCTTTAAACCCCGCATGGGCCGGACCGGACATCACGAGGATCAGAAAAAATGCGAAAATAACAGGACCGAACCTGCCTCCTCGAACTACGAAGAAAGGCTTAAGCATCTATCCCACCAGACAATCAGCGTACCCCGCGCCTCAAGGTATGTTCACTGAACATATCATCATCCAGACCCACGTTGACCTCCGGGTCGGTAATTCTGAACAGGGAGCTGTGCCCGGTGCGCACGTTCTCTACAAATACCTCATCCCAGAGCCAGGCATCTCCGACCTTCTGCCAAGCAAAAGTTTGCGTCTTGATGAGGCTGGAGCGCGTATCGTAATATTCGACACGACGCTTGTTGCAGTCGGCCCAATCCGCAACTTTTCCATACCATGCGATCTTCTTGCCGTATAACGGATCCTTCTCGCGCGGCACACTCTCCACGACGTAATATTCTTTGCCGTTGATTTTTTGCTCACGGAGCAGTTTATGGGTATCTTCTTTCAACCCACGATAACTGATGTCCTGATAGGTCAAATCCGAGCCCAAAAAACTGTCTCCTGGATCGCGCACCGAGACCTTTTTCATGGACTTGAGAGAAGGCAAATACAACCACTGCTCGGCGTTCTTGCCGATACCAGGCACATACCCCCAGCGCATGAAGGCCGTATCGGCTTCGGCGGGAGGGAATTCGGTAAACAACATCATCTTGTCGACGATCTGGTCCTTGCCCTTGCGATCCAGCCAGTAACGTTTATAGATATGTTTCTGCTCGCCTCCATCGGCGTCTTTTAAAGTAACGGTCAAGGTGCTTCGTGTATCCTGGCCGATGTTGGTATTGAGATCACATTGCTGCACGATTTCTTCGCCAGTCGGCTGGGCAAAAGCGGGATTGAGGGCCAGAGCAAGAACCAGGGCTATTGCCAGGGAGAGTGGCTTCATGGGAATGTACTCCTTGAAGGAAGAAAAGCTGAATTGTTTAAGTATACCATTGACATAGCAGGGGATCCGTCAGAATTGGAACGCAAATCCCAGGCTGGCGAAGTTGGGATCAAAATTACCAAGCCCAGTGCTTTGGAAGGCTACCGGTACGCCCTCGGGCGTAAAGATAATACCCACCGGTAAATTGGACCGGGTAAAGCCGCGAGTATAGTTTACATAAAGTGACATCTGGTCTATGTTCGGGAATCGATAGGTAAATCCGGCGGTCAAGGTACTCACCGTCTGACGGCGGCGCTGCGCCTTCCCAAAAATATTCAGATAATTGGAATCGAAATACCTGTAGAAGCGCATCTCGTGGTCTAATCCCAAGCTGGCGGTCAAACCGGGGATATATTCCTCCGTACCGAACCATGGGCTCAACCATCGCGCGAAATTCGGCATGGGCGTCTGCCAGGTAAGCCCCAGATCATGAGAGTAGTACGCGTAGTCCGTACCAATCGGGTCGACATTATCCCGGAGATTAAACGTGTAATTGAATATCCAGTTTCCATGCTCCACAGTGGGATAATAATAGGTAGCTCCCGCTCCCCACGTATCGGTTTGCGTCAATGACCTGCCCGGCAACGTCGACCTCGAAGCAAACAACCTGCCCTGCAAGGTCTTGATCAATGGTTCGCTGGGCTCGGTATCGGCCCCCGTGAGCACGCGCAAACGGCGTTTTTCAAGACCCTGCAGCTCAGTTTGAGCCCGCTCACTCACCCTCAGGCCACGGCCCTGAGAGATTACCCTTTCGTAAACCGTAATCGCGCGGTCGACTCTGCCACTCTCGGCGTATACCATGCCGAGGCGAAGTAAGGCGTTCAAATTGCCGGGGTCGGCGTCGAGAATCTTCTGAAACTGCGCTTCGGCCTCGGGATACTTTTCCTGTCTCTGATAAGCCACGCCAATGTTCAACTGCACCAAAGCATCATCAGGCATCACAGACTCGATATCCCGCAAGACATCGAGGGCCTTGCCGGGCTCGTCACGCCGCAAATTGACCAGGGCCTCCTGGAATCCAAGGTGGTCGAGGATGGCCTGCCGTTCTTCCGCATCTTGAGCAATGCCCTTCGCCGCTATCAATTGTTCACGCGCCTTATCATTTTGCTTTTCATGCGAATAGACATCCACAAGCGCCAGACGATAATCAAGGACCTTGGGCTCAAGGGCAATGGCACGCGTATAGTACTTCACGCTATCGTCCAACAAATTCAATTGATCGGAAAGTCTGGCCACCTTAATCATTAGATATACGTCCTCCGGGTTCTCTTCCACCAAGCGAACATAGGCCCCACGCGCCTCCTGGAGCTTTCCTGCTACCTCTAGCCGTTCTGCTTCCGTCATTTCCAATTCATGCTGGGCAACAGCCGCCGAAGCATCAGCTTCCGACCCTGCAAGCCCTCGGTAGACAGCTTCAGCCTGGCTATAATTCCCATTGGCCCTTGCAGCGCGCGCCAAGGTCAACAAGTAACGCGCGTTATCGGGCGCCAGCTTAACGCTGTTACGTGCGAATTCGAGGGATTGGTTTGGCTTATTCAATTGGAGATAGAGCTGCGCCAAATGGAAATTGGCCTCGGCATCATTCGGGCGTTTGCCCAACAGTTCCTTGAGAAGGATCTCGGCAACAGGACTTTGCATATCAAGAAGATTTTTCGAAAGTTCGAGCAAGGCATCCGCGTCGCCTTTCGACAATTCGGTTTTGCCCAATATGGCATCCGCCTTGCGCCGATAAAGCTTACGAAGTTGCGCGCTGGCAGTCTGACGCTCTCGTTCAGAAAGGGTATGACGCAGCGCCTCCTCATCCATCAAAATGGCTTTATCAATCCGCCCGGATTCTTCGTAGATATCCGCCAGGTGTAAACGCACAGACTGATTTTCCGGGTCCGCCGACAAGGCCTTACGAAAAGCCTGCTCCGCGAGGTCAAATTCATGCTGGCGCTGATAGATGATACCGACATTAAACAGCGTCAAAGTATCGTCCGGCACGATATCCAGCACAAGGTCAAAGAATTTGAGCGCCTCACCCAGTTTATCCTGGCGCATCAGTGTCTGCCCCGTGGTATAGAGATCCATCGCCGCCCCAACACTCTTACGGATATCCTCGTCCCGCTGCAACATCATTTCGGCATCGAATTTTTGAAACAAAGGGGCGGACTGCGGCGGTTCCAGAAAAATCAGATCACCGGGATAGATCAGGTTGGGATTCACGATTTGAGGATTGAGCTGGTCCAGGTCCCGCCATCTGAACGGATCCTCAAAGAAGCGTGAGGCAATGATCCACAGGCTATCACCCTGAACAACCTTATAGGTACGAATCGATATGCCGGGTTGTTTCACGGTAAAGCTCGGATATAGCTGACGATAGACCTCCTGCAGAGCAGAGCGCAGATTTTTATTTTCCGCGACAACCTCCGCTACCGCGGTCTGAGACTCGGATATGCGCTCTATCGCCGTTTCACCGAATTCTGAGCTCTTTTTTCTACGCCAGCGACTAAGCAAATCAAAGGCGTTCCTCAATCTCAATCCCGCGGTGAGACTATAGTCAAAGGTACGCCCGCTGCTGGTTTCGAGCATCAGGCTGCGTATTTCACTGACCCTAGCTGACGCCGAATAGAAGGTATCGGGGTAATTAAGAGATCCAGTCAGCCCAACCCTCGGAACGAAGGTATCGGTCTGAGTACTGTGATTCGTCACCAGTATGGCGCCGGTATCGAGCCTGAGATTGAGATTGTGGGCCGGCCAAAAATTGGTGCCGAGGTTATAGACAAGGGTCGAACTAAAGTTGCTGTTGATAGCCCCGGTGTTAGAGATATCCTGCTCTTCGATATTAGAATTACCGATGGTCATCCCATACTGCAACTGTGAATTGAATAATGCCAGGCGATTCTTCAACGCATCGGCGCGAGGCCTGGCGGCCTCCACGATACGGCCCCCTGGCTTGCCGAGCCGCAAGATCTGGCGATACTGCAAAAGAGCAAGATCATAGTCATTGGTGATTTCATAGAGCTGAGCGAGATTCAACCTTATAAGTAGATTATTGGGATTTTCACGCACCGCATCGCGAAATGCCGATGCCGCCTCCGCGTAGCGGTTTTGTTGGCGATAAATAACACCGAGAATAAAATTGGTGCGATCATTACCCAAACCCATGTCATTCAACATGGTCAGCTCCCTGATCGCCGCAAAGCTTTTATCATTATCAAGCAGTTGTTGAGATAATGACGTAATGAGCAACCGCAAATCGCGATTGACCGATCCCTCGTCAGTTTCCAGTGAAATGGCGCTAGCATAAGCCTCTACAGCCTGTACGTTACGCTGGGTCGCAGCGTAAAGAGAGCCCATTTGCGCATAGATACGCTGATTATTAGGCTGCAAACGAGCCATTTCACGTAATTGCTGCAGCGCCTCGTCATATTTTTGCTTGCGAGAGTACAGAACAACGAGGTTTGCTCTGGCTGCAACGTTAGCAGGATCATTCCGAATCTGCTTGTTGAGTCCGAGTATCGCAGCCTCATCCTGGCCGGCTGCGATTTGCTCCTGAACCTGCAGTCTATACAACTCCTCAAGGCCTTTGAGCGCTAATTGCCCGGTTACGGTCTGCCTGCCGAGCGCTACCGCCCGCTCATATTCCGCAATGGCGTTCTCCCGCCGATCCAGTTTTCGTGAGATATCGCCGAGGAGAAAATGCGCGTCCTGGTGATCAGGATAGTCACGGATAAGCTTACCCAGCATACGCTCCGCCTCGGCATATTTTTTTTGCTGGAAATAGATACGCCCCAAATCAAAGCGAGTTACGGGATCCTTGGGGATAACCGTCAGGATACGCTCTAAGGTGTCTTGCGCATCCTCCAATGATCCTGACTTTATCAACTCAACAGCTCTATCATAGCCCAGCATCTCCCTCGCTTGTTGCGCCTCGGAAGTAAAAGGACGGCTTCTTATGACAGCAGTCGCCTGCGGTACCATCTTCTCCTTATCACCACGCTCGTTATAGGTCTGGGCCAAGCGCAAATGCACCAACACATTATCCGGCGCAAGCTTCAGCACATGCTCGAAGGTACGATCGGCCTCCTGTGTACGCCCCATCTTTGCAAGGAGCTGTCCCTGCTCGATCAATAGCGACACCTCGTCAGGGAAAAGCCTCAAAACGGTATTGTATTCCTGTAATGCGGCGTCATTATTGCCTTGTTGAATTAATTGCTTGGCACTCGCCATAGCGAGACGCATACCTGCCTGCCGACGCAGTTGTTCATTAGGGGCTCGCTGCAATAGATCACGATGCAACGCGATCGCTTCATCAAAACGACCGACACGTTCGTAGGCGTTCGCAAGTTGCTGGCGCAGGACTATCTGCAGATCGGCCGGGGCCAGCTTGACGCTGCGCTCCAGAGCCGCAATTCCCGCTTCAAGTTTTCCGCGATCCACTTGAGCACGTCCGAAAAGATAATTAGCCTCGGCATCGTTTGGGGCAGCCTTTACAGCCGCTTCCATCAGCGCCGCGGCGGCATCGGCCTTACCTCTAATCATCAGCTTCTTACTGAGTTCTTTGGCCTTGTGCACGTCGCCCTCACCACGCCGCAATAGGGTCGTCATATTTTCCGCTCTACTGACGATAAAATCGGAGAGTTGCTTCTGAAGCTCCTGCTGCATAGGCCGCTCGCTGCCGCGCCCAACCGCCTTTTCCAGAAGCGTGATCGCCTGATCCAAGCGCCCGGTCTCGGCGTAGAGCCGCGCCAGATGCAGACTTGCACCCGCATGGGATTCGTCTTGGGATAAAACGGATTGGTATTCCGCCTCGGCTTCCACATATCGCCTTTGGCGTTGATAAGCATCCGCCACATAGTACTTCGCCGATACCGATCGAGGCGGCCCGGACATCATGTTCTCGAATAGCCGCAATACCCTTTTCAGTTCAGTTTCACTCAATCGCTTCGGGTCATCAGGCAACCCAAGCGCATCCAGAACGCGTCGCACCGCCGCACCATCTAGGGCATACTCCAAAGCATGCGCATACTCCCCCTCCGCGTGTGGCATATCACCGCGGCGCTGGTATAGCCCCGCCAGCGTAATGCGTATATCGACATTTTTCGGCGCCAAGTCGCGGGCCTTCTCCAAAGTCTGCTCGGCTGACTCGAAGACCTCCATGTCTTTATAGGCTTGACCAAGGCCAAGGAGAAAGGTTGGATTTAGCGGTGCAATATCTACGCTGCGCTTCATGAATACCAAACTGTCGGAAAATTGCTTACGCTCGGCGTACACTCGACCCAGCCAGTATAGCGATGCCGCACTATTGGGGAATTGCTTCACCAGGTAATCGAATATCTTCTGTGCCGCGTCCAAGCTATCCAGATTAAAGAATTCGACTCCTGCAGACAGCAGGCCTTTCTCGGCGGATCTGTTGTTGCCGACTTTAGCAACCTGCGCAATGGCTTCATTAGCTTGTTTAACCAGCAGTTGATCGAGCTCCTTGCGCGCCTCGTCCCGCTGCGAGGTTAGCGCCTCCTCCGAAGCCAGGTTGTAATATTCTTTAATTGCATCTTCGTCCCTATCGGTAGCGGCGTAAATACGCGCCAGGGCCAGCCGGGCATCACGATCATCCGGACTTGCCATCAGCACCCTTCGCCAAGCCGCCTCGGACTCTTTTAACATATTGTTATTTAAATATATTTTTGCCAGCACCCTTTCCGCGATCGGGTCATCGGGAGCGATGTCCAGAACTTCCTGAACCGTCACTATCGCCTGCGACGCCTCTCCTTGCGCCGCCTGCGTGCGCGCCTTATCTAGCCCGAGCCTATCCAAGGCCTTCGCGCGCCATTCTTCGGCGGGATTGAGTTTGAGCAGGGTAAGATACTCCTGGTGCGCCTGTTCATGTTGACCCTCACGGGCAAGAAGGTCACCAAGCGCCAGTCGGACCTCGCTGTCATACGGGAATGCATTCAATACCTCGCGCAATTTCTCGGAGGCTTTTGCAGCGTTGCCGGCGTCGATATAGGCAAAGGCGACCCGACGTTTCATGGCAGTATTGCTTGGCTGCAGCTCCACAACTTTTTCGAGTTCCTGCACCTCCAGATCGAATCGCTTCTGCTCCTTGTAGATCTTGCTCATCATGTAATAGATCTGTCCGTTGCTGGGCTGGATGTCCGCCATGCGAGTGAACAGCGACAGGGCATCATCCAGTTTTTTTTCATCCATCAGTGCGGCACCATGCTGAATGAGTTGTCGGGTCAGTCTATCGGCCAGCGCCAGCGCCCGCTTTCCCACTTCGGTATCCTTAAATTGCTGCAGCAATAAGCCATAGTCCTTGAGGGCTTCCAAGTCGCGCCCCGTCTCCTGATAAAGTCTCGCTCGTTCGAATCTGGCGACGGCCAAGCCGGGAATACGCTCGAGCATGGCGTTATAAATCGACTCTGCCCGTTCGGGCTGTTGCAGCTGACGGTACATTTCCGCAACACCTAGACGGATATTGACATTATCCGGAGCCAGCTCCAGCAGGCGGCCGAAGACCGCCTCGGCCTCTTCCTTGCGGCCAAGCGCCACCAGGATACGGCCACGGTCCGACATCAGTTGTAGATCATCGGGGAATTCGCGCAGCAGTTTGTCATATTCGGCAAGTCCTTCCCTGTAATTCTTGTCCTGCAAAAGTCTCCTGATGCGGATCAGCCCAAGGCTGCGACTGGCCTGGCGCTTCATATCATCGTCGTTAGAACGGCGAATGACCTCCAGCAAGGTCCGTTCGGCATCCTCGAATCGATTGGCGCGAACATAATCTTCGGCAAGTTTCATCATCAATGCATGATTGTCGGGGTCCAGTCGCGTGGCGCGCTCGATCTCCGCCAAACCGCGATCGGACTGGCTAAGCCCCAGGTAGGCATTACCCAGCGATAAATGTAGACGCTGATCATTGGGTGACCGCTCAAGGGCGGCGTTCAGCAATTTGATGGCCTCCTCATTGAAGCCGCGCCTTACTAGACGCTCACCAAGGGACAACACAGCGTCTACATCGACGCTACCACTCTTGAAGTCCTTCGTGACACGTTCGACCTCTTGCTTGTATAGCGCGCCCAAACGCTCCTTGAGGAATTTGCGCTCCTCATCGGTGCGGGCGAAACGCTCGAGTTTCTCGAATGCAGTGCTTGCCTCGGCGGCGCGACCGGTCGATTCATAGATCTGCGCCAACTCGATCCATGCCACCATGTTATTGGGATCGCTGGCGAGCACCTTCTTAAACGCCGCCTCGGCCTCTGCGTTAAGTTGCAGGCGATGATAGGCTATTCCAGCGCCGAGATTGGCCGCCGGGGTCTCCGGGGCGATGGCCAGCACGGATTCAAAGATCTTCAAGGCCTCGACGGGCTGATTCTTCTGCAGCAGTTCTGAGCCGCGATTGAGACCGAGGCGATCGAGGGCGAGACGGGCCTGCTCTCCCGTCTGTTGCAATTGCAGGATGCGGGCATACTGCTCGCGGGCGCGTCCCGTATCCCCGCGCCGCTCGTAGGCCCCGGCCACGCGGGCACGCAGCGCAACGTTATCGGGGAAGCGCTCGAGCAGGGTGGAGAAGACGGCGTCGGCCTCCGCGTGCCTGCCAAGTTCTTCCAATGCCTGAGCCTTCAGTTCCAGCAAGCGGGGGTCGGCTGGGTCCCCTTTCAGCAGCGTTTCGAATACGACCAGCGCGCCCGCCCAATCCTTGACCTGAAACAACTTGCGCGCGCGCAGCAAGCCATAGCGGCTGCGCGCTTCCTTGACCATAGCCGGCTCCTGGGCATGGTCGATTATATCTTTGAAGGTGCGCTGCGCGTCGTCCAGCTGTTTAGCGGCGTCGTAGGCCTTGGCCAGTTCCATCTTGACGCGAAAGTTATCCGGCGCGAGTTCCGAGGCGCGTGCGAGGCTCTTCACGCCCTCGGTGAGCTGTCCACGGGTGATCTGGACGCGCGACAGCCAATAATAGCCTGGCGCCTTCTGCGGGAAAACTTTGATCACCGTCTCGAATATATGCTGCGCGTCGTCCAGCCGCTGCTTGCCGGCCAGGGCGATACCATAGGCCACCGCCTTGGAGAAGGCGTCGCTCTCGCCATGCTCCAGGGCATCCATCAACGCCTGGGCCTTGCGGGTATAAAGACCGTCAAGCTGTGCCGCGGCGGCGCGCGCCCGCACCGGTGCCCGGTCCTTCGCCGCCTGCACCTTTTCGAAGGCATCGATGGCTTGGTCGAGATGGCCCGCCAGGCTGTAGAGACGCCCGAGGCGAAACCTGGCCTCGATGCCGTCGGCATCTTCCCCGAGCATACCCTGGTATAGACGCTCTGCTTCCGCCGGGCGATTTGCCGCCTCATAGGCGGCCGCGAGATCGAACTTCACCGCCTGGTCGCCAGGGGCCAGTTGCACACTACGCTCCAGCGCGCTGATGCCTTCTGCTGTCTGCTGCTGCTGTAATTCGATCATGCCCAGCCAATGCCAGGCCTTGGCTTGCTCCGGAGTCTGCCTGAGTAAGCTTTCAAGGATCGCCCGAGCCTCGCCGAGCTTACCCTGCAACATCAAAGTGCGGGCGTGCTCGACCGTTTGCTCGAGGTCATCCGATTTTCTCTCCGTTGTAACGGCGGGCGGCGGCGATGCCAGCGGGAAGGACAGCGATTGCTCTGGAGAGGATAACGGGGTCTCGTCTTGACCAAAGGCCATGCTTGAAGAGGCTATCAGCAGGACAAGGAAGACACAGAGATCCCGCCGCCCACGGCTGGCGCAGATCATGAGCCGCTCAACCCA
>CAYTBC010000108.1:0-16047 GCA_964435765.1 uncultured Desulfosarcina sp. | reverse complement strand
GAACATCGAACGTTCAACCTCGAACGTTCAACTCCGAACGTCCAATATGGATGGCGCGATGCTTCATCTATTTTAAACAAATTAACCGAACAATTTAGAAGAGAAGATTCGCTTTGTTCGGTATTTTTTTTAAATTGATAGAATACAGTATTCGATGTTGGACGTTCAATGTTCAATGTTCGATGTTCATTAGTTTCTTTTCCGATCAAACTGGTAACTACGGCGGCCAGCGGTTGGGCTGACACCTGACACCAGACACCTGAAACCTATTTTATTTCATCTTTCTTTACCCTCTGCGCTATGCTCTTTGCGCTCTGCTTTCACATTCCCCATTCCCCATTGCGAATTCCAAACTCTGCCCATGCTTTCCAGCCTCCCAGCTTCCTCGCTTCCCAGCCGGTGCTGCAGTCATCTGAATTGTGTCTTCTTTCAACTCTTTACAAAGACAGGTTTCAGTGTTATTTTCGTCACAATCTTATCCGGAGGAGACGCCAACATAATAATAAACTTTAGGAGCCGAAAATGGAGTACATCAAAATACGGTTTTTAGATGATTTCGATCATATTGGTTCCAAATTCGAAAAAACAATCGAAGAAATGTTTCGATCGATGGGCCCGGCCTTCACCCTGGCTGAGCGCAGCTGGAAACCCCCGATGGACATGAACGAAACCCCGGACGAAGTTGTGATCGTGGCCGAGATTCCGGGAGTGGACAAAGATGATCTGGAAGTTGAGATCAGTTCCAAAGCCGTCAGGATTCAGGGGAAGCGTTTCGCCAAACATTGCTCCAAAAATGCCACCTATCGACTCGCTGAAATTCAGTACGGCCGTTTCGAGCGGTTTATCTTTTTGCCGGTACCCATTGATCCGGAAGTGGTGTCGGCCGCCTATCATAACGGATTGCTTGAGATTCGGCTGGCAAAACAACCACCCGAGAAAATTCATAAAATCCCGATTCAGGATGGTTAGAGGGGTGAGTTGGGAATTTGGAATGGGGAGGCTGGAGTGCGGAAGTCGGAATGGGGAATGCGGAAGGTCGAAAATAAAACCGGGCACTCGCTGAAACTGATTCGCGGCCGGCATGTGGATTTTGAATTTGATTGTAGGGTAATCTTAAACCCCGGATACCATCACCCGGGAAGACAGGCGGATTGAAATCAGGCTTGTCTTCAAATTTGATTAATTGTTATCAGAACCCGACGTTGGGAGGAAAATATGGCTGAGCAACAGTCAACCAGGGAGTTTGAGGCCGAGAAATTACCGGAAGTTCTTCCAATTTTACCGCTATATGATGCCGCGCTGTTTCCCAAAATGGTTTTGCCGCTGGTCGTCATGCAGGGTGAATCCGTGAAGTTGGTGGATGAGGCCATGGCCAAGGATCGAATCATTGGTCTGGTCGTGTCCAAAAAGCTCGAGAATAAAAAGGCGCCTGATCAGGAAGATCTGGCAGCCATAGGCACCAGTGCGTTAATTCTCAAAATGGCCAAAACCCAGGACAATCGAACCCAGCTTCTGGTGCAGGGCTTGAACCGATTTAAAATTAAATCTTTTGAAGATGGAAAACCCTACCTCGTCGCCCGGGTCGAAGCAGTTAAAGACATCGAAAAAGATGACAATGAAACCGAAGCCTTGATCGCCAACCTCATCAGCCAGTTTGAACGGATCGTGGAACTGTCGCCGGGGCTGCCGTCTGAGATTGCCCAGATGGCCAAGACCATCCAGGAACCCGGCACGTTGGCGGATATGATCGCCTCCACCATTAATTCGAATCCCGAGGAAAAACAAAAAGTTCTGGAACTGGAGGACGTTAAAAGACGCTTGAAGGAAGTCACCCGCCTGGCAAACCATCAGCTCGATATTCTGGAATTGGGCAATAAGATTCAAAGCCAGGTCAAAGGGGATATGGACAAGAGCCAGCGCGAATACTACCTGCGACAGCAGCTGAAAGCCATCAAAGAAGAACTGGGTGAAAAAGATGAGGCCGGCGTTGAAATCGACGAATACCGGGCCAAAATCGAGAAGATGAATCTGCCGGAAGATGCGCGCAAAGAAGCCGAACGGGAACTGGATCGTCTGTCACGCATGCACCCGTCGTCTGCTGAATATACCGTCGCATCGACCTATCTGGACTGGGTGACCTCGCTGCCCTGGCATGCCAGCACCCAGGATAACCTGGACATCAAAAAAGCCCGGAAAATACTTGATGACGATCATTTCGGCCTTGAAAAACCCAAACGGCGCATCATCGAATATCTGGCGGTTCGCAAACTAAAGCCCGAATCCAAAGGACCTATTTTATGTTTTGCCGGTCCTCCCGGAACCGGCAAGACCTCGCTGGGGCAATCCATTGCCCGGGCTCTGGGCCGCAAGTTCCACCGCATTTCCCTGGGCGGGGTGCGCGATGAGGCTGAAAT
Source organism: uncultured Desulfosarcina sp. (assembly GCA_964435765.1). Taxonomy (GTDB): domain Bacteria; phylum Desulfobacterota; class Desulfobacteria; order Desulfobacterales; family JAFDCJ01; genus JAFDCJ01. The sequence continues at coordinate 13,633 of CAYTBC010000108.1, read as the reverse complement.
CAGAGGGCACCGCCGAACCTATGTGGGTGCACTGCCCGGTCGAATCATCCAGGGGTTGCGGCGCGCGGAGTCCAACAACCCGGTTTTCATGCTGGATGAAATCGATAAGGTCGGCAGCGATTTTCGGGGTGATCCTTCTTCCGCCTTACTGGAAGTGCTTGATCCGGAGCAAAATTTTTCTTTCAGCGATCATTACCTGGACGTGCCGTTTGATCTTTCCAAAGTGATGTTTATCACCACGGCCAATATCCTGGACACCATTCCGCCGGCCCTGCGGGATCGGATGGAAGTGCTGATGCTGCATGGATACACTCTGGATGAAAAAATTAAAATTGCCAATCGTTACCTCATACCCCGCCAGCGGGAGGCGCACGGCCTCAGCGCCAAACAAATTAAGTTCAGCAGCGGTGCGGTCAAACACATTATCACGGGGTATACCCGTGAAGCCGGACTGCGGAACCTGGAGCGCGAAATAGCCAATGTCTGCCGCGGCGTGGCGAGTAAAGTCGCCGAGGGCGAGGTTGAATCCGTGACCATCAAAGTTGAAGACATTCACGGTTACCTTGGGCCCGTTCGACTCACTTCCGAAACCAAGTTCCGGATTACAACCCCGGGTGTGGCCACCGGCCTGGCTTGGACGCCCACCGGGGGTGAGCTGCTCTTTATTGAGGCGACCGCCATGAAGGGTAAAAAGGGCTTGACCCTAACCGGTCAGCTTGGGGACGTCATGAAGGAGTCGGCGACGGCTGCGCTCAGTTTTGTGCGCGCCAACGCCAGAGCCCTGGGAATTGACGAGGAATTTTTTGAAAATCATGATCTCCACATTCACGTACCCGCCGGCGCTATTCCAAAAGACGGTCCCTCGGCCGGGGTCACCATGTTGACGGCACTGACCTCTCTGCTGACCAACACCCTCATTCGCAAAGATCTGGCCATGACCGGAGAGATTACCTTAAGAGGCCAGGTACTGCCGGTCGGCGGCGTCAAAGAAAAGGTCCTTGCCGCCCACCGCGCCGGGATCAAAACGATCATATTGCCGGATTGGAACCGCAAGGATCTGGAAGATATTCCTAAAAATGTTGGAAAGGACATTACGTTTCATTTCGTCAATAAAATGCTGGATGTAATCGACATTGCCCTGGAAAATAAAAAAAATTGCTCGGTGGTGAAGAATCGCAAAAAGAAGCAAACCTAGCTGCACGCGGATTGCATCTTAGATAGAGTCGCCGCCGGCCGACGGAAAAAAGGATTAATTTCGATCCAACACCGGCCCATTCAGTCATGAGAAAATCAAGTTATCCCGATCGATGCCCGGAGTGGTCCTTGACCGCGATTCTGCTGCTCGCGGCGCTGCTGTATTTCGTCCACGGTTGTGCCATCAGTGAACCTCCGCCTCCTGAGCGGCTGCCCGGCCACCCAAAACCCTATAAAGTGTCCGGTATATGGTACCAGCCGCTGCCGGATTCAACAGGTTTCCGTCAGCGTGGAATTGCTTCCTGGTACGGCGAGGATTTCCACGGCAAAAAGACTTCCAACGGTGAAAGTTACGATATGTATGCCATGACTGCGGCTCACAAAACCTTGCCGCTGGGCACCTATGTGCAGGTTCACAACCTCGAAAACAACCGCCGGGTCGAGGTTCGGATCAATGATCGGGGGCCCTTCGTGCAGGGCAGGATTGTCGACCTGTCCTACACCGCTGCCAAAGAGATCGGAATCGTCGGCCCCGGAACCGCCCGAGTCGAAGTCGTTGCCCTGGCCACGCCGGTCACGACCGATGGCGGGACACCCCTCAGTTATGTGCCCATCGACCTTAATTCAGGAAACTTTACCTTCCAGGTCGGTGCGTTTGTAAATCGCGCAAATGCCGAACGGCTGACCGCGAAGTTGAACGAAAAATATAAAAACGCGCACGTTACGGTTTACGATCGCGGCGATCAAATCTTTTACCGTGTGCGGGTGGGGAAATTTACGAGCCTGGATCAGGCTGCTGCGCAGGAGACGGTTCTGGTCGGAGATGGATATCATGATTTGTTTATTGTAGCCGAATAGCTGGTCGGGTTGCGGGGTGCGGGAATTAGACGGCGCACGGCGAACGGCACAAGGCGAACGGCTCATGGAGCAGAGCGGGGCGCGGGGAACTGCGCAAAGAGCAAGGTGCAGAGTGCATAGCGTAGGCAAGGGTGAAGTAACCGCATGAGCCTTTTAAAGAAGGTTGTTTTTCTTGACCGGGATGGAACCATCAACCGGGATTCGCCGGATTATATCAAGAGCCGGGCCGAATTCGAATTTATTCCGGGCAGCATCGAGGCCATCGGAGAACTGACCGTCAATGGGTTCACCGTCATTGTGATTACCAACCAGTCCGCGCTGGCCCGCAAGTTGGTTTCACCCGTCGAACTGGCGGCCATGCACGCCGGGATGTGCGAGGCGGTAGCGGCCGGCAGCGGCAGGATTAAGGATGTTTTTTTCTGTCCGCACATGCCGGATGAAGGCTGTGGCTGTCGCAAGCCGGCTCCGGGACTGATTTTCCAGGCCCGGCAAAAATACAATCTCGATCTGGCCGATGCCGTAATGGTTGGAGACAGCGTCAAAGATGTTGCCTGCGGCCGCAACGCCGGGTGCGGACTGACAGTACTGGTTAAATCCGGTATGGATCCGGACGTAGAGAATAAATTGAAAAAATCTCCCTTTGCTGCGGATCGGGTAGCGCAGAATCTACTCGAAGCAACCCGGTGGATTATTGATTACCATGCGACATTGCAACGGGACGAAACCTAATCGGAATTGAATGCCTTAGGGTTCACGAAAAAATAAGTTCACAATTTTAGGCGTTGAGGCGCCCGACCGGCAAGGCGCGAAAGCACAGGAATATCTGGATATTCCGAGCTTTCGCAACGCAGCCGGTCGGGATGCATCGACATATAAAATGTGAAGTTATTTTTGAGTGAGCCCTAAGCAGTTCCAAGGTCAGTTTTGGCTTTTGCCCGCGGGGCTTGAGTCTTTTTATTTGCCGGCCTCTCAGCAGCAAATAAAAAATAATCACTCTCTGCGTCCTTTGCGGCTCTGCGGTGAAAAAATATTACGGCAAATATGTTACCGTATTTATGAATAGGAGCACTTAGCCATTCAACTTATAATGAAAACCTGAAATCCGAATCAAATCCTAAATTCAAATGCTCCAATTATACAAACAAGACCGCCATGCTTGCTCCCTTATTTGCAATTTTGTTTCGGTCATTTTAATTTTGGAAATTCGATATTGTTTCGAATTTCGAGTTTCGTGCTTCGTATTTTTCGATCATATAACAAACTATACGGGATGAAGACTGCAATAGCAAAAACACCATCAATTGTGACATTAGAGGGTCACCTGGAGCGTATCACCTACTTTAATGAGGCCACCCATTACACCATTGCGCGCCTGAAACCTTCAAATCTGGACACCCTTGTTACCGTGGTCGGTTATATGGCCGGCGTCAGTCCCGGTGAAACGGTTAAAGTCACGGGGCGCTGGGAGACCCATCCCCGATACGGCCAGCAGTTTAAAATTCAAGCCTTTGAAGTGACGCTGCCGGCTGCGGCTGACGGCATTAAAAAATACCTGGCCTCCGGCATCATCAAGGGCATCGGAACGTTTCTGGCGGCCGGGATGGTGGAGATGTTCGGAGCCGATACCCTGGAGATCATCGAAAACAATCCCGGGCGGCTGCTTGAAGTTGAGGGCATCGGTGAAGCCAAGGCCGCGATGATACAAAGCGCCTGGCTGGAACATCATACCCTCAGAACCCTGATGCAGTTTTTGCAGGAAATGGGCGTCCAGACCTCCTACTGCGGCAAAATATATAAAGCTTACGGACCGGATGCGGTGGATCTGGTACGGGAAGACCCTTACATCCTGGCCGATGATATTCCAGGGGCCGGATTTTTAATTGCCGACACCATCGCCTGCAAACTGGGGATGGAAACTGAAGATCCCGAGCGTGTGCGGGCCTGTATCATGCACCTCATCTTGCAAAACGCCGAGGACGGACATACCTTTGCCGAAGCCGAGAACTTGATTGCGCGCTGTGAAAATCAATTTCAAATCAGTCGGTTGACCATTGAGCATACCATCGCAGAAATGGCCGCCGCCAAAACCATTGTGGTTGAACCCTTCGACAACGAGCAGGCCACCAGCGCTATATTTATGAGGGAGTTGCACCGGGCGGAAACGGGTCTGGCAAACCGGCTCAGGGCCATGCTTTCGGTTCCGACTGAGATTGCTGAAATCGATGCCGACCGCATTGCGGCGGAGGTTCACCATAAACTGGCCATCAATCTGTCATCGGAGCAATTGGAGGTTCTCGAACAGATCTTCTCCCACCGGGTTGCCATCATCACCGGAGGGCCTGGAACCGGTAAAACTACCCTGCTGCGTTCAATCAGCGCCATTTTTGAAACCTTGGGCAAGCGCGTGGTGCTGGCTGCCCCCACCGGCCGGGCTGCACGGCGTCTGGCCGAGGTCACCCGCCGCAAGGCCGGAACCATCCATCGTCTTTTAGGCTTTAATTTTACGGACGGGGGTTATATGCGCGGGAGGGATAATCCCATCGATGCCGAGGCCGTCATCATCGATGAAGCCTCCATGGTGGATACGGTCCTGATGTATCACCTGGTAAACGCCGTCCCGCCGTCGGCTGTCCTTGTCCTGGTGGGCGATGTTTCACAGCTTCCGGCCATCGGTCCCGGCAATGTTCTTTCCGACATGATCGACTCGCAGTGTATTCCGGTTTTTTCATTGAACAAAATATTCCGGCAGGACCGGCAAAGCGCCATCATCATCAATGCCCACAAAGTTCGACAGGGCAAGTTTGAAGTGGCTCCACAACCGCAAACCATTGATGAGAGCTGCGATTTTTATTTTATTGAACAGCCTGAACCGGACCGGGTGGCCGCTAAAATCGTGCAGTTGTGCAGCGAGGAATTGCCGCGCAAATTTAATTTTGACCCGGTCGCCGATATCCAGGTCCTGACCCCGATGCACAAAGGAGTTGTGGGGACGATCAACTTAAACCAAATGCTGCAAAAAACTTTAAATCGGCAGCCGGCTGTCACCGAATCAATGGGCAACACCTTTAAAATCGGTGACAAAGTCATGCACCTGATCAATAATTACCAGAAGGAGGTGTATAACGGGGATATCGGGGTCGTGCGCAGGTTTGACTCCCGGAAAAGCGAGCTGATCGTCGACTATTACGGCAGAATGGTAGGCTATGATACCCATGAGCTGGATCAGATTACCATGGCCTATGCGATTTCGGTGCACAAATCCCAGGGCTCCGAATACCCGGCGGTCATTGTTCCGCTGGTGACCCAGCATTATGTTCTGCTGCAGAGAAATTTATTGTATACCGCAATGACAAGAGGCGAAAGACTGGTCATCCTGATCGGCTCTCCCAAAGCATTGCAGATTGCCTTAAACAATGACAAACCGGGTTTGCGTTTGACGTCGCTGGCCGAGCGGCTGAACCGGGCTGATTTCCGAAATTGAAGGGTTCACTATGAAATCAAAACCGACCTATGAGGAATTGAATAAAAGGGTCTTAGAGCTTGAAGTCGAAGCCGCAAACTGCAGATTTGCTGAAGAGTCGCTTCAAAAAAGCAACGAAATCGTCACCAGTATCTTATCTGCATCTCCAATCGGCATCGGTCTGGTTGAAAATCGAATTATCAAACGGATCAACGAAGCCATGATAAAGTTGTTTCGATTTGAATCCGAGGCCGACTACATGGGGAAAAGCGCGCGCATCATTTACCCCTCCGATGAGGAATTCGAGCAAATCGGCGATTTTATTCACAGCCACTTTAAAGCCGGAAAGGAAGCCGTGCTGGATGCAACCTTTGTCCGCAAAGACGGAACGACCTTTTTCGGACACCTGAAGGTGAACACGCTCAACCCGCCCGACCCCATGCAAAGAGCCACTTTTACCATTTCCGATATCTCATGGCGCAAGCAGGCTGAGATCGAGTTGTTGCAAAAAGAAAAATTGCAGGCAGTAGTTGAATTGGCCGGTGCGGTGTGCCACGAGATGAATCAGCCCCTGCAGGTGGCCTTAGTGGAACTTGCCGAATGCATGATGATGGACAAGTTTGAAAAAGGCCCCGTCAGGCAGAAGGCCGAAAAAATCAGGCAGCAGCTTAATTCTTTGAGGGAAATGTCGCGTAAACTGATGCACATCACCCGCTATGAAACCCGCGATTATGTGGAAGGCGAAAGGATCATCGACATCGATAAATCATCCGGCTCGGTGATGTGATTGTCAGGAGTCCGTATCCGGTCCGGCCGGCATCGGAATCTTAAAGAATTGAACCCCCTCTTTTTTGAGGGTCTTTTCTTCGTCTTTGGTGCTCACGCCGCGGATGTTGCGGGGTTCAGCGGCACCGTAGTGGATTTTGAGGGCTTCTTTGGCGAAATTGGAACCAACGTCGTCGAAATTTTTTTGAACAAATTCGACAGTTTCTTTTCCTATTTTTTCAAGGGCGGCTTCTTCGGCCGAAATTTTTCGGGGGCCTGACGTTTGGGATGACTTGATGGCAAATGTCGAAGGTACAATGTCCACGGAAGTATCGTTGCAGACCGGACAGGTGATGAGTCCTTTTTTTTGCTGGTCAAGGTAGGCTCGGCGGTCTTCAAACCAGCCTTCAAAAGCATGGCCGGCGGCGCATTGTAAATCGTAGGCGATCATTCTGAAAAATAAACCCCTTGAGCTTAGCGATAATTGGTAATTTTATAAATTTTTAAATAAATTTGGATAAATACGAAAATGATAGGGATAGATTACCATAGGCGGCAATATTTTTAAAGACATTGTTGATATAATTTGCTATTTTAACGACAGATTGCAATAAGATTCAGACGATAAGGGATATAAGTCAATCTTCAGCAGGGGAGTGTCTTGTTTATGAAAATACAGCTTAAGCGAATCGTGTTGATTGGGTTTTTTCTGACGTTTTTTTCGGCTATTGGTTTTGCTGAGAGTATGTATGTGACGGATGTCATCAAATTAACGCTGCGCAGCGGTCCGAGCACGGAATATAAAATCTTGGCGGTTGTAGAATCCGGCCAGCAGGTAGAGGTTTTGGAACACGGCGAGGAATGGTCCATGGTGAGACTCGCAAACGAAAAAGAGGGGTATATGCTGACCCGCTATCTTACAGCCGAGCCGACCGACAATGTTCTCCTGGAGCGGTTGCAAGCCAAGCATAAAGCCTTGACCGAGCAGGCGACAACCTTGCTTGAAGAAAATACCCGGCTTAAGGAGGAAAATAGGAACCTGAAGACAGCCCTGGACACCTCGGAAAAATCACTGAATAAAATAGACAGTGATTATAAGGAGCTGAAAGCCGGGTCGGCTGAATTTATAACGCTTAAAGCCCAGTACAAGAAAGCCAGCGAGCAGCTCGCAGAGCAGACGAATAAAGCCCAAAAATTGGATGAGGAATTGAGCAAAGTTGAACTGAACCAATATATCAAATGGTTTTTAGCAGGTTCCGGTGTTCTGCTGGTAGGATTTATCGTTGGATTTTCTGCTAGAAAGCAGCGGCGACGCCCGTCCTTGCTTTGATTCTTCATATCCAATAGATGATTATGCTGGGAGCACAGATGCTATTTCAACAAATTTTGGTTTTAGGCGTTCTTCTATTGCTCTCCGGTTTTTTTTCCTCTGCCGAAACTGCTTTGTTTTCCATCAGCAGGGCTAAAGCCGTTCACCTTGCAAAAGAGAAGCGTTTAACCAATGCTTTGATCAAAAAGATGAAAAGCGATCCTCACCGACTGCTTTCAACCATCCTGATTGGAAACAACATTGTTAATGTCGGCGCTTCGGCACTGGCGACGGCCGTTACCCTTAATCTGGTGGCCAGCAATGCGGTGGGTATTGCCACCGGCGTTATGACCCTGTTAATTTTGATTTTTGGCGAAATAATCCCCAAATCCATTGCAACCAGAAACAATGTCCTGATTGCCAGAGTGGTCATCATTCCGCTGTACTGGTTTTCGGTGTTGTTTACCCCGCTGATTTTTATGTTGAATTTCATTCCTAAACTTACCGGCAAGATGCAGAAAAAACCGCATGTTACCGAGGAAGAGTTGATGACCTTTGTTGAAGTGGTTGAAGAGGAAGGCGGCATTGAAGAGGAAGAAAAAGAGCTGATAGAAAATATTTTCGAGTTTGATGATACCAGTGCATCGGAAATCATGACGCCGCGGGCGGATATGTTTGTCATCAATGTCCATGAGCAGTTGAACCTGGAGCAAATCATCCGTTCAGGCTTTACCCGCATTCCGGTCATCGAAGAGGATATTGATCACGTCATCGGCATTTTGAATATCAAGGATTTGTTTATGCACCAGGTTACCTCATCCGAGCCTATCGATGTCCGCAAAATCATGAGCGAACCTTATTTTGTGCCGGAGAATAAAAAGTTAGACCATTTACTGCATCAATTTAAAAAAGGCAAACAACACATGGCCATCATCGTGGATGAACATGGCGGCGTCTGCGGTCTGATCACTCTCGAAGATGCGCTTGAAGAAATTGTCGGAGAAATTATTGACGAGAGCGACAGATTCGAACCCCTTATCGTTAAGCTGAAAAAAGACGAGTGGCGGGTACTGGGCAAGTCTGAAATCGACGAGGTCAATGAAAAACTGCAGATGGGTATCCCCGATTCGAAAGAATATGATACCTTTTCCGGTTATGTTTTATACCAGATTGGAAGAATTCCCGAGGAAAAAGAGGAAATCTCCCTGGGCGATTTTATGGTGACGGTGAACAAAATGGACGGAACCCGGATCCGGGAATATATTGTGAAAAAGAAACAAGATGGGCCTCAAAAAATCGATACGCCTTCCCTGAATACCTGATTTTAGCTTAATTTCGAAGCACGAAATTCGAAATCCGAAACAATCCTTCAGTCATCCATACCGAAGAAATTAATCAACAGCGTACTGAGCCGTCTGCGAAGCACGGCGTAGGAATAGTGACGCCGGGCGATGTCAAAATTGGTATCGACCATTTTTTTTCTGCGCTGCGGCGATTCCAAAACTTCCCGGACTTTATTTACCGTTTTGTGGTTCAGGTAGCCGTCCATGGAAATCAGATCAAATCCCTTAGGTTCAATATCGCGGATGAAAATGGTGTAGCGATTGATCAGCAGCGGCTTTTTAAAGTACACGGCCTCTAAAAAAGCATTGCCGAATCCTTCGTACAGGCTCGGGTAGGTGATGAAATCAGAATGGGGATAGACATCCCAGAGGGTATAGAGATCCTTGCGATTCACATCCGGGTTCATGGGGTCGGAAATGCGCAGGTTCAGCGTACGCAGGTCCACGCCCCGTTCCCGGGCATACTCTTTCAGCCAGTTGCCGTATTCGAGCCCCTCGTCCCCGGCTTCGTGGGAAATGACCAACTTATACCGCGGGTCATCCAGTTCTTCGATCAATTCGATTGCGTGTTCGATTCCCTTGCGTTGAACCACCCGTGTCGGCTGCAGGATGAAGACATCGTCGGCCTCCAGTCCAATGGTTTTGCGGAAGTCCTTTGTTGCTTTGCCATCGATATCGAGCGGGTTTTCAAAATCAAGGACATTGGGAATAATGATGGATGTTATGCCGGTGCGCAGCGCCAATTCTTCCTGAGCGGCCGAGTTGATCACCACATGTTCGATATTGGGCAGGTTGGGCGGAAAGGCCATGCGCAGATAATCCCCGACGGCATTTACGATGTAACGGCTGCGCTCCCAGTAAAAGTCATGGTGATGGGCAATGGTGGGAATCTGGGTTTCGGCGATGAGTTCGGTCAAGGCAATGCCCAGGGGAATGTGCATGGGAATGGTCAGGACATTTTGCGCTATTAGCAGGTCGATTTTGTACGTCCCGATGAATTCCTTGAGCTGTTTTTTTAAATGGGTCTTCAGGCCGAAAATGGCGTCCGTTACGGACGGGTCACGTCGCTTTTTGCCGAATACCTGCTCGTCGATCCAGCGGTTTTTTTCGTGCTGAAAAAACGCCTCGGGAACCAGAAAGCTATTCTCCGGTTTGCGGTCCAGTAAACCGGCAAACCAGAAATGTTTGTGGCCGAGACTCTTTAATACCTGAGCCCACTTGCTCGCTTCCATGGTAACGCCGTCGGTTCCCGCAAACCGCGTCGACACAAATCCAATATTTTTCGGCATCCTTGTTGATTATCCTTCTTTGGCAACCGTGCAAATATTTATAAAATTGATTTAATTATTAATTGTGCCGCTGTCAAATTCTTTCATTCATGCGCGTGAGGTCATCTTTTTTGCCGATCACGACGATGACATCCCCGGCCTCAAGGGTTTCTGTGGGTACCGGGTTGAATATCATCCTGCCGGACATTTTTTTTATTGCGACGATGATAACCCCAAAATCCTGTCTGATATGGCTGTCGATCAAATTTTTGCCAATGAATCTGGATTTTGCATCAATTTTCGCTTCTTCCATAATAAGCCCGAGCCGGTTTCCCAAGGTGGCAATATCGATAAAGTCGACCACCGTCGGCCGTTTGAGTACATGTGCCATTCGTCGGGCGCCGATCATGTAGGGAGAGACAACTCTAGTCGCTCCCGCTTTGATCAATTTTCCTTCATTTTTTTCTTCAGAAGATCGGGCGAGCACGAAAATATCCGGCCGCAGTCCTTTGGCGGTCAAGGTGATGAACACATTGTTGGCATCGGAGTTGACCGCCGTCACCAGGCCTTTAGCTGTCATAATGCCCGCCGCCATAAGGGCTTCTTCGGAGGTGGCGTCCATTTCAAGGAAGAGGTACAGGTGCTTTTCGCTCTGCATGTCGGCAATTGCCGCGGGGTCCTGTTCGATCACCACAAAATCGATTTTTTCTTCATACAGTTCCTGGCAGATAATATGGCCGATGCGACCAAATCCGCAAATGATGTAGTGGTTTTTTAAATTCGCAATCTGTTTTTGCAATTTTCTCCTCCCGAAAATTTTTTGCAGTTCACCACCGACCAGCCATTGAACAATTATTCCGGCGGTGTAAGTTCCGACGCTGATACCTAAAATGATGATGATGACAGTGATACTGCGGCCCAGCATCGAAAGGGGGCGAATTTCGGAGAAGCCCACCGTGGATATCGTAATGATGGTCATATAAAAGGCATCAAAGAGGGGCATGTTTTCAAAGAAATAATACCCACAGGTACCCATGGTAATGATGCCTGCCAGCATTATCAACGCAATACGTAACTTTCCGGTATCCATTTTGGTCCTTTATTCGGAAAGGTGGGGGCAAATCAATCCGAGCGCAACATTCAGCCGTTAAATCAAAGCGCTGAAAATTATTACAATTTAATGAAAAATGGGAAGCTTTGCAAGGGGTAAGGAACTTAAATTGCGAATGTCAAACGGCAGAACTCAACATGGAGTTCTGCCGTTTTTCTTTTGATGAGTTGTGTGGGAATTAACTGTTCGAGCCTTTATTTGACAGCGTCTTTCAGGGCTTTGCCGGCGGTGAATTTGGGAGCCTTGGTGGCCTTGATCTTAATTTCTTCACCGGTGTATGGATTGCGTCCCTTGCGGGCTTTTCTTTTGACGACCTTAAATGATCCAAAACCCGTCAGGGTGACATCTTCGCCTTTTTTTAATGATTGGGTGATTGATGAAAGCACGCACTCAACCGCTTCCTGGGCGGCTTTCTTAGTATCGACAATTTTGGCGACCTCACTAATTAGATCTCCTTTGTTCATTTACAAATCTCCCTTCATCCAATTGGTTAAATTATCAATGGCTAATTGCTGACTTTGCACAGGGGGCAGTATTTTCTAGGTGTTCCCCTGCCGATCCAGTGAAAAGTCATTATATGCTTCCGTCCGCATTTGGGGCAGATACATTCGACCTTCATTTTGTCGTTGTAGGTTATATCCTCGAATTCACCGCCTTCGACGTTATCGATGGACGGCAACCTGCCGCTGTTAAAATTCTTTTCAGTTTGTTTAAAAGACATTTTTACGATCTCCCTATCCTGGTCTTGCAGATAGGCTTTTAAGCGGCACGTGCGTTTGCACTAACCGCCCGTTAATTTTTCGAAAGCCTCCTGTCTGGTTTTGCACATGATACATCGTCTTGCAACCGGTCGGGCTTTCAAGCGCGCAATTGCGATATCCTGGCCGCATTCCTCACAAATACCGTAATAGCCATTGTCGATATCCTCCAATGACCTCTTTATTTTCCTGATGAGGACACTTTCTCTATCCCGCATGCGCAGCAAATAGCTGCGCTCGAGGTCAAAAACGGCCCTATCCAGGGGGTCCGCCGGTTGCTCATTCGCGTCTCTTAAGCCTGATACGGTTATATCGGCCTGGCTCAGAAGCTCATCCAGCCACCTGTTGAGAAGATCTTTAAAATAGTCTAAGTCTTTTGGTTCCATCGGCTCTTTCGCAAAAAAAGTAAGTGGTTGGTATGTTAATAAAACCAATCGTTCCGGCGGGGGTGTTGCGCCCAGCTGCTACAGATGGTTCCAGTTTAATATTCGGGTAAGCAAAAAGTGTAAACTTCTTTTTTCAACAGAAGCTCCCCTTCTGTTGGAAAGGATTTCCGGTGGAAGGGGGCATAGATGGGATATTTATCGTCGTTTCGGGATTGCCGGATAAACCAACCTTCCACCCAATTACCAGTCATATTTTAGCCGAGAATTTTTTCTTTTGTCATCTCGTTTGCCATCGCGTTTGTGTTTCTGTTCAAACCCTCCTGTTTGCGCTCTGTTTTTTCTACGCATCGGAGATCGCTTCGGCGCATCCCCATCTCTTGCCCAGGGGTCTTTCTGATCTGCGTCGGTGAGTTGAGCATCGTCTTCAGATTCAAGCTGTTTTTGTCCGCTCTGATCTGCGTCGGTGAGTTGAGCATCGTCTTCAAATTCAAGCTGTTTTTGTCCGCTCTGATCTGCCTCAGTGAGTTGAGCATCGTCTTCAAATTCAAACCGCTTGTTGCCGCTTTGATTCATCATACCCTCTGCTTTACAAAAACCTCAGGTCAGTCATTTTCGACTCCGAGTAAATTCATACGGACCGTTAAAAAAACCGCGTTCAATTCTGACCTGGTCGCTACCCTTCACAATGCGGGAAATACAGAATGCGTTTTCGGAGAAAAACCACACCGAAAAATACCGTGATTTGAGCAATAGGTGTGCCAAACCTTTAACCAATTGATATTAATAAGAATATGAATATGATCGATGATGAACAGGAACAATCGATTCCGGCGGGGCGAATCAATTCCGTGGAAGGCCGGTCGGGAAGCGAATTCACGCTAAATAACAGTCCGATATTATTTGGAATTAATAACCGGAATTCATTGTTCCGGTTTTCGATCCGGTCGGAATTTTCAGTTCCTTTTTGCGGGCCCGCCACCTTGAAAAATCAAGCAACCGCAATGGTAAATTGAGTGCAGCCGCTCAATTATCCCGATACCCAGCGCATCATTTTTTCAAAAGGCCCCTGTCCATATCGAGAAATCCAGAGATTCGCAAAGCCCAGCGTCATAATGCAGAAGACTGCTGCACAAAGCCAGGCGAAAACCAGAGGCTGTTCCATGTCGTATCGATCGATAAGA
>CAYTBC010000107.1:0-16110 GCA_964435765.1 uncultured Desulfosarcina sp. | reverse complement strand
TGGCGGCTGGACTGAACACTGAAACCTTTGAATCCATAACCCATGAACGGCTGGAAAAAACAGGCATTTCAGCACTTAAGTTTACGCTCATCCCAGCCGATAATCCAGCTAAGGTTTCTCTCCGATATGCTCACACCTAAATAGAGCGTTTCAAATTTTAAAAAGTTATCATTCAGGCCGCAAATAGATGGGTGCCTTAATTATGCGAAAATTTAATCCGACAAGATATATCTTACTAATATTTCTCGGTTTTTTTATAGTGCCGACTTTGTTTGGCAGGGCCTGGGGTCAGCATGAAAACATTCCGTGTACGACCTGTCATCATAAGACTGCGGAAGAGCTTAAGGCGTATGTCTATGATAATTCTGAATTTCCAATCAGTTCCCGCTGTCTTGCCTGCCATGACGGCAGCATGGATGTTTCCGGACTTAATCCTCCCCATGTTCTCAATGGGCAAACGGAATTGGCGGGGGGGTCATTTACTCCCACAATTTTTTCCGATAAAGTCGGTCATAATATTCTATCCATTGACCAGGTTCTGGGATTAACTCCCCCCGGCGGTGCTTCCCTGGACGATTTCGGCTGTTTAAGCTGCCATGACGCCCACGTCAACGGTAATTTTCGCAACCTGAAAAAAAAGATCAACGGATACAGCACTCCGGTTGAGGCCGATGGCGATCCGGATTTCCAAAAAAACGTTTATATCGCCGGGATGAACAATTTTTGCGGCGCCTGTCATGAACGTTTCAACAGTCTCCAGAACACCAGCGGGGCGCGAGGGTGGCGCCGCCATCCCGTGGGGATTACCATTTCCGGCGCCGGCCATGCCGATTTTGAACAGTGGTCCAGGTTAACCAACAAAGTGACCCGGGTGCAGTATCCCTCGGGAAATCCGGATGACAACTACGGTGCCCAGGTTTTCTGCCTGTCATGCCACCGGGCCCATGCCAGCCCTTATAATAACTCAATGCGCTGGGATCATAAAAAAAAACCGCAAGGTTGCCTGGAATGTCATTCATTCTAGTGCCTAAATTGAGCGATTTCCAGGTTCTTGCGCGCGGGTCCGAGCGGGCGAAAAGCCCCTTCGACATATTGCTTAGCCTGTTGGGTAGGGGCGAGGTTTATCCTCGCCCGCTCAGACCGGGCCATTGTTCCGATCTTCTTATTGTTACCACTCAGCTTAGGTAGTGGTTAAATCACCAGATATGATTGGTGATTTTACCGAATATCTCCCATTTTCATGAACTTGAATCAGCCGAAGATATCCAACTATCTGCTTTAAATGTCTATCTCTACACGAAGCCCTTTTGGCATACTAATTGCCAGTATTATCGGGGATCAGCGCCGGCCCATTCTGCGGCGATGTCTCTGATAAAGTTGAAATTTCGATAATATTAAGGTAAAGACTGGCATATGAGATTTAACTATCGCTCCCTTATTTTTTTAATTGCCATCTATGCCGCCTTCTTTGCATCCGGCGCGGGCAGTCTGATTGCCGAGGTCACCTGGAATCGGATGCTGATTGTGGTCGTCGGCAACTCGCTGAGTGCGACCGCTATGATCATCGTCGTGTTTATGGGCGGACTGGGGCTTGGCAGCTACGTCGGCGGCAAAATCTTCGGCAAACGCCGCCGATCACTGGTGCCTTATCTCCTGTTGGAGATTGCCGTCGGCATCTATGTCCTGCTTTCGCCGCCGCTGTTCGAGCTGTTGTCCCGCCTCTTCACGCTGTTGGCCGAAAGCATTGACGACCGCACCAGCCTGACGATCGTGCGGATTGCAGTGAGCCTGGCGGCGCTGTTTCTGCCGGCCGCGCTGATGGGGGCAACCTTTCCGGCCATAATTTCCGGCGCCGCATCCGGTTCGCCCTCCCAGCGAACAGCGCGCACCGGCTACCTTTACAGTATCAACACCCTGGGGGCGGCGGTGGGGTGCTTTGCGGCCGGCTACCATCTGCTGCTCGAGTTCGGCGTGCAAACCACTCTGACCTGTGCCTTTGGGCTCTACCTGTTTGCAGTTCTGTGCGCCCTGGCGGCTAATACGGCTTCAGGGTCGAAACCGGGCGAGGCTGCACCTGAACCGCGGAAGGCGGCGGCGCGCGTTCCCGATACAGACAGCCGTTTACGTCCTTTTCTGTACACGGCAACCTTCGGCATCGGTTTTGTCGCGTTGGCTTATGAAGTTCTTTTGACGAGACTGAGCATTTTATACCTGGGCAACAGTGTGTCGGTCTTTCCGCTAGTGCTGACAAGCTTTCTGCTGGGAACCGGAATTAGTGCCGTTTTGGGGACCTGGCTTTACGGGGTGCTGTGCCGCCATACCGGCAGCGGCAACAGGCTGTTTGGTTTCGCGGCTCTGGCGGCAGCTGCCTTTGTCCTGGCAACGCCGTATCTGCTGCTGACCGATTGGGTGGTCAGCGCCGGCCAGTTCGCCGGGATGGCGGATGCCGGTGTGAGAAATCCATTGCCGATTTTGGCGATCATCATTGCGCCGACAGTTTTGATCGGCGCCCTGCTGCCGGTTGCCATCCGAATGCTCCAACCCGGCCAGCAGGACCAGGCGACGCGGGAGGCCGCCACCCTCTATGCGCTCAATACCGCGGGCGGCCTGCTGGGCGCCGGGCTGGTAAATCATTACCTGGTTCCGCTGATCGGGATCCAGGGGGCGCTTATTTTTCTGGCTTTGATTTGTGCGGCGGTGGGTGCCGTCAACCTGCTGTCTCCAGGCATAAAGTATCGGCGGTGGTCCGTTGCGATTGCGGGCGTCGCCGGACTGGGGATTCTCTTAACCATGGTGCTGCCGCCCATGATGGATCTATATGCCGGAAAAATTGCGGCAGCTACCCGCGCGCAATCCGTTGATGTTCAGCTTATTTACGAGGGTCGCGCGGCAACCGTCACCGTTCTTGAACAGCAGGATCCCAAGAAGGGCTCCTATCGCGACATGTATCTCAACGGAGTCGAGGAGGCCTCAACCCGTTACTGGCATACCCAGCTGTTCAAGCTGTTGGGAATTTTGCCGGTCCTAACCCACGCATCCGACGAACCCAAGCAGGTGCTGGTGATTGCTTTTGGGGCCGGGATCACGGCCGGGTCCGTCCTGGCTTCCGATCGGGTTTCCACCCTGGATGTCGTCGATCTTAATCCGGATGTGGAGCAGATCAACAACTTGTTTACGGATGTCAACGGTGATGTTTTTCACAATCCCCGCTTCCATTTCCACAACGACGACGGCCGCAACTACCTGGTGACGAGCAACAAGCGCTATGACCTGATTGTCGGCGATTCGACCCATCCGCGCGCCTATGACAGCTGGATTCTCTATACGGAAAATTTCTACCGGGCCGTGCGGCAGCGCCTTCGGCCCGACGGCATTTTTGCCCAGTGGGTGCCGGTGCTCGGTTCCATGCGCGGCGATCTTTTCAGAATTCATCTGAACACTTTCCGGCGCGTATTTCCCCACGCTACGTTCTGGTATGTCTACGGCTCCGATCAGGCGTTTCTCATGGCGACGCCCGAACCTTTTGCCTTGGATACTCAGCGTCTCCAGCAACAGCTGGACCGGCTGCCCGCCTGGTTTCGTGCCAAGGAGTACCAGATTGATACAGTCGCCCGTATTGCCGGATTCTTCTGGTTGGATGAAGCTGCAATGGCGCGCATGATCGGCCATGAGACCAGAGTCAATACCGATGATTTCCACTACTTCGATAAACAATCCGCCGTGCGGCCGGCACCGCCGCAATGGCAGCTGCCGCGATTTCAGGCGAATGCTGCGCCCCATTTTAAACCGGCAGAAGATGGGCTGCGCGCAGCCATCCGCGATGAGCAAATAACGGCCCAACGGATGGCCCGGTATGGTTTTTTCGACAGCAGGCAGGATCTGTTCAGGGCCTACTGCGCCATGCCCGACAACGGCAATGTAGGCTATTGGATGTCGCGGGAATTTGCGGACCGCCTGCCGGACACCGCGGCCTTCTGCTCCCAGGAAAAGATAAACAACGCACGGGCCATCATCGCCCAACATCCCAACAATGCCCGGACTCTGAATAATCTGGCAGCCGTGCTTGCTGACAGTGGCCGGTTGGACGAGGCCTTGGCAGCGGCCGCAAAAGCGCTTGCCCTTGAGCCGCAAAATGGAATGATTCTTGACACCTATGGCTGGATTTTATTTAAACAGCAGAAAAAAAGCGCTGCACTTGATGTACTTAAAAAATCGGCTGCCTTCCTGCCCGACCACCCGATTGTTCTCTATCACCTGGGAGCTGCCTATCATGCCGCCGGAAACACCGGCCAGGCCAGGGAAAATCTTGAAAAAGCCCTGCGCATATCGTCCGATTTCGAAGGGGCGGGACAAGCCCGCCGGCTTTTGGACAAAGTTAAATAGGGTGTTGCATCCCAGAAAAGGCGAACAGGCGCTGGTTATAGTCTTTGAATATAAAAAATTCCAAGTTCCAAATCACAAATAACAAACAAAATCCAAATTCAAAGCACCAATGATCCAAACAAATTTTGGCTTGCCACTCTCCTTCGACCCGAGCTCAGGCCGAGGGTGAGTTTCATTTGGTCTCAATTCAGAGCGAATGTTGAAAGTAAGAGACAGGCGAATCAATTTAACTCATACTTAAATTGGTCGATTTTCAGGTACTTGCACCCAATCCGGGCGGGTGTAAAGCCCGCCCCTAAGATACGTTGCTAAACCTGTTGGATAGGGGCGAGGTTTATCCTCGCCCGCTCATAACGGGGCTATTGCTCCAATCTTTGTTCTGGAATCACTCAACTTGGGTGATAGTATTCGGGAGTTTTTTTCGAATTTATTATTTGGAATTTGGGATTTATTTGGAATTTGAAAAATGGGATTTATACGACTTTGTTCTTGAAAAGAAGGTATGAATCTATCCGAAGTTTTATAAATTACTTATGCGGCACCACACAAGGATTTATTCAATGATCGAAAATATCTGGACGCGATTGTTGTTGGTATCGGCCACAAAAATCTCGCTGTCGGCATTGAGGCACATCTGAGCCGGATACCTCAGCAGCCCCCCTTTCCAGCCCCTGGCTGACAGCCGTGCCAGATAGGATCCATCCTGCGCCAGAATTATTATTTTGCCGCCGTTGCGATCGACCAGATAAATGCGGCCGCGCGCATCGGTGGTCAGGCTGGTGGGAAACCGCATGTAAGCCTTCATATTTTCGGTAAGGGGGGCAAAGGTTGCGGTCTGACCGGCCGCTGAAAACACCCTGGCATTGATGCTGTCCAGCAATAGGATGTGACCACGGGCATCAACCGTCAGGTCGGAAAAATAAGCGTCGTCGGTGGGAAATTTGATGGTCTTGATGAGTTTGCCCTGGGAATCCATCATAATTACCTGTTTGGAAAATATGTCCAGGACATAGATGTTGTCATTCTGATCGATATGAAATCTTTTGGGAGTTTGTCCGGCGGCCGGGGAAAGGCCGGGTGGGTCGATATAGCCGCTGAACTTTCCGGCTGCGGTGAGTCGGACAATACGGCGCAGCTTACCGTCGAAAACGAAGATTTCGTCTTTCGAATTCAATTTAACCTGCATGGGATAGGGTAGCTGGGGAACCTTGATCTCACGGACTTCCGGTCCAACGGCTTTGTCTCTGAATGTGTAACGCAGAAGCCGGGCGTTGCCCGTATCCGCCACAATTAAATCGGATGCCGCATTGCAGGCGACCCCTTCGGGCTGTTTGAGTCCCAGTTCTTTCGCATCGGCATATATCGATGTCTCATGGCGGAACTTCAGCACTTCGACACTCAGGCACTTGCCGGGCGTCAAAGCCGCCATGGATCCCGCTGCTAGAATGACACAAATTTTGATCACCGGGTTCATCAGATTTTCACCGCTTTCGTTCCGTGTGACACTGGATGCATAATTCATAAGTAGTTTCAAATGGCATCATCCAGGGTTTGTTGCCGGTGCCGCAGGCCAGGTGGCAACTCAAACATTCCACCGTCAGATTCCGATTGCGCTGGTCAATTTCTTTTGCCCCGATTGGATGCGTCGAATGGGACTGCCATTCGTGGCATTTGCCGCACAGATCAATGGAAATGTTTTCCTGGGTTATCAGCAAAACTTTGTCGGCGGCGTGTGGCGCATGACACGCCACACAGTCGCCCTTCTTTACCGGCGCACACAGATTTTTATTTTTGGGATTTTCTTTCGACCACTTCTGCAGTTCAACGGTGTCGGCGTGACATTGCCCGCAGACTTTGACCTGGGAGTCCTTGAGAAGTTTTTTCTCTTTTGCTCCGTGGGGGTTGTGGCAGTTCAGGCACCCGGTTTTATCCGCCACCGGCCAGTGCACGCGGTTTTTCTTGAAGGTTTCCTCGATCATTGTCTGGTGGCAGTCTCGGCACAACAACGCGCCTTGCTTTTTGGTTTGAAGAGCATTGGCAGAACCGGCGCCGGGGTGGCACTGGTCGCATTTTTTTTCGGCCACCGGCTTATGCACATCATCATAGAGGATACCCCTTCTGTTTGAGCCGTGGGTGCTGTGGCAGGAATCGCAGTTGCTGTCGTCGACTTTGTAATTCATGTGGCGTTTGGCAAAGTTCGGGCGGTTGGTTTTATGACACTCGGTGCACAGCGCGGGTACGGTGTTCTTCAACAAGTAATCTGCCCGGGTCGATGCATGCGGATTGTGGCAGTTCAGACAGCCCTTGTCCTTTAGCAGCGGTTCATGCTTGTACTGCACGTTCTGAGCCATGGTACCGATATCCTGGTGGCATTCGACACACAGCGCATTGCCGGATTTTTTGAGGATGAAGCTGTTATCCGACCCGTGGGAATTGTGGCAGGTTTGGCAATTGCCTTCAACGACCACCTGATGGACGCTGCGCGCCTTATCCGGCAGGACTTGTTGATGGCAGCTGCGGCAAAGCGTATTGACGTCCGAAATTAAAAGATTTTTATGGTTGGACGTATGCGGATCGTGGCAGGCGGTGCAATCCCCTTTTTTAAGCAGCGGATGCACGGACCGTTGTTTACTCGCTTTTGCCAAGTCCTCGTGGCATTTCAGGCATTGGGTGCCCTTGGCACCGGGCTGAAGCTTAACTTTGTGCTGCGGGTAGGCCGGCGCAACAAAAATAAGCGCAAGAATTGTGCAAATTAAACAAAATCGGGCGGATCTGAAGGTTATGCGGGTTCGTCTCATGGCTATTCGATAATGTGGCAATCCTTACACGTTTTGTCGGCAAACGGCTTGTGCACGATGGCTTTAAAAAACTTGGGATTCGTAGAGGTGTGCGAATCATGGCATCGGCTGCAATCCATCATGGCGGCATCGATATTGATGTGGGCCTGCTTGAAAGATGGTTTTTGATAATCGTGGCAATCCGCGCACAACGGCTGGATCGGCTTGACCATCAAAGCCGGCTCGGCGGCAAAATGGGGTTTATGGCAGATATTGCAACTTTTAAGATCGGAGGGCGCATGCACATAAATCTTGGCAGGCGCCGCCGCTTTGGCATCTTTAGAGCCGGCGGCGGAGGTCCCGGCAGCAGCGGCCGCAGCCTCGGCCGGGGGGTACATCTTCGCCTTAAGATCGCTGTGACAGGTCAGGCATAAATCAGGATAATCGGCCAGCATAAGGGCTCCCAGGTTTGCTTTGTGAGGGTTGTGGCATTGGGTGCATTCTCCGGCGACTACCGGCTCATGTTTGCTTTTGATGTCTTTGACCTCTTTGCCGGGATCCGTGCCGTGGCATGAAAAACATAAAAATCCCTGCTTGGCGACCAGCATGCCGCCGATGTTGCTGCCATGGACATCATGACATTTCAGGCATTTGCCATTTTTAAAATACGGGTGGGTGGAGCCGCCCACGGCTTCCTGCATCAGAGGGCCGTGGCAGCCGACACATAATTGCGGGCTGTCCGCCGCCACCGGCAGAAGGTTGGGTTTTGGGGCGCCGTGGGATTTATGACAGGTATAGCAGTTGCCTTCGAGTACCGGTTTGTGGGTGTTGGTTTTAAGAAATTTTACTTCGGCATCAAAATGGCAGCTGTAGCACACCGTGTCCGTCTTGCTTGTTTGCATCCCGTAAAAATTTGACCCATGCGGGTTGTGGCAGGCGCTGCATTTGCCCTCGACAAATGGCTGGTGCGGCACCAGATTTTTAACGGCCTGCTTCGTTTTTTGATGGCACGTCAGGCACAACGGCTCCTCCGGGGCGCGCAGCAGATTTTTGTTCTCACCCGCATGCCTCACATGACATGATAGGCAGCCCCTGGCCTCGGTCACCGCTTTATGGGCCACCTCGACTTTCTCTTTTTTGGTCGCATGACAATCAAAACACAAATTGTTGCCGGCTTTGGCAAGCAGCACGGGGTTCTCTGAGGCATGCGGCTGGTGGCAGGCGGTACACTCTCCTTTTTGAAAAGGCGGGTGTTCAATTTTGCCTCCTGCCGTCAGGTCGCCGGCTTTGTGGCACTGGTAGCAAAGCCCGCTGCCTTTTTGGGTGACGGCGAAGGGTTTCGACACCGCCGCATTGGCGTGACACCGTTGACAGGCTGCCTGGTTGGTCATCGGATGGGCGCTGGTTTTGAGCAAAGCCGGCTGCACCGACGAGTGGGGCGAATGACAGCTGTCGCAGGCGGCGGTTTCCACCGGATAATTTTGATGGGCCGTTTTAAAGGAGGCTTTTTGAGCGTCATGGCACGACAGGCACAGGGGCGGCTCTTTTTCTTTGAGTAGATCGGGCAGATCGGAGCTGTGAGCGAAATGACAGCGCTGGCAGGTCTCCGTGCGCAGAGCCGCATGTACGGTTTGTTTTTGGAAGTTTTCCCGCTGATGGCACTGAAAGCAAACTTCGCTGCCCTTGGCCTTGAGCAAATGGCTTTCCGTAGATGCATGCGGATTGTGGCAGGTCACGCATTTGCCGTTCTTCAAACCGGTGTGGACAATGGATTTATCCAACCCGATGCTTTTGCTGTCATGGCAGGTAAAGCAGATCTGATTGCCCTCTTTTTTCAGTAGCAGCTTGGGCACGATGCCGTGCCGCAGGTGGCAGTCCTCGCATTTTTTCTCTTTGACCACCGCATGCACATTCGGCATGTTGAGATATTTGGCGGCGAACTCGGTGTGGCAGTCCAGACATTGCTTGCGTTCAAATTTGAATTGGCCCGTCCGGCGCGTCGGTGCCGGCGCACAGGCATTGAAATATACGAGCCCAATTGTCAAAAACAGGATTGCGACGGCTGCGTATTTAAATTTTGGGGACAATTTATTCACGTGGATCTTCATTGCATGAAGTCTGCCTGGTAGATTTTTACCGGATAGTATTGTTTAAGCTGGGCGGCCCATTGTTCGATTTCTTTTTTAACTTTTTCATTAAAGACCTTTTCCGCAATATCCTTGCTGACGGCCTCAAAGGGCTGCGGCTGCGGCGGGACGATCTGATTAATGTACAATACATAAAAATAGCCTTCAGGGCTCTGATACAGTTTGTAATCTCCGGCGCTTGTCTTTGCAACGACTTCCCGGACATCTTCCGGCAAAGCGGATTCGGTCAGAAGCCGTCCGTCAAAGTTCAGCAGCCCTTTGGTATTTTTGTCAACCTGCCCCCCGGCGTTGGCGCCCAGCCAGTCAAAGTCGGTGCCCTTTTTCAACTTGTTGAAGGCCTGAACCGCATCATCCCTTTGCCGGAAAACCAGGCCTTTGATTCTGATCATTTGAGGGGTGGCAAAGGCTGCCGAATTTTTTTTATAGTAGGTTTGCAGCTGCTGGATGTCCAGTTTGATATTGGGCGTAATAACCTTATTGATAAAGGCTCCGAAAACCAGCGACTGTTCATGCTGTTTAACCCGGTACCGGTAATCCTCTGTCCGGTCGATACCCTTGCTGAGCGCCTCTTTCAGCAGCAGCCTTTTTTGAATCATGTCATCAAGCAATTCGTATTTTCTCTGATTGATTACTTTGGTGTCTATGGCCCGCTGGATGCCGTGATAAAATTGTCCTTTCAGGGCCCGGCTGAATTCGCCGACGGTGATCGGCTTTTCGCCTTTGATTTCAGCCAGCACACGCTCGTCTTTCAACAAAGCATCCAATCCGGGCATTTTGGATTCATAGTCCAGCGTGTCGAGCAGCGCCTGATCGAGTTTGACATAACGCTTTTTTAAATCATCAAAATAATCCGTGGCCGCCTTTACTTTCTTGTTGTTCAGGGCCTGGCGTCTTGCATTGGCCCGCGCGTGCGGATCTTCATCGGCGGGAATTCGCATGTCCTCAAGTTTAAATATGATAAACCCTTTCTTGCCGATGGACAGCACCGGACTGATCGAACCAATGCTCATATCCGCAACGATCCGAGCCACCGGCGCGGTCAGGTCCTGGTTTTTTATAAATTTCCCTTTTGAGTCCCCATCCGCAATGCCCCACTCGGCGGCCCTGCTTACGATATCATCAAAATCCTGCCCGGCCTTAAGCTGTGATTCTATCTTTTTGGCATCTTCCTCTTTTTTAATGATGACTGATTTTATTTTCCATTCCCTGACCAGCGATTGATAAAGTTGGTCGACCTCCTCATCTTCTACGCGGATATCCTTGACATAATCTTCCAGCAGCATTTCCACCAGCAGCTGCTGTGAATAAACGTCCATTTGTTCTTTTATCTCAGGCAGCTCATCGATGCCCATGTTGCGGGCCTCAAGCACAATGAGTTTTGTGTTTATCAGACGGTTCATAATTTTTGAAAAATCCACCCGCCCGGCTTTAACTTCCCTTGACCGTGTATCATGCGAAAAGGCGGTCGCCCGATTTAGCTCTTCCAGCGTGATGGGATCCTCATTAACCGTGGCAACGATTTTTTTTCCGTCGATTTCAGGCAGTTTTTCATTGGCAGCCGCCGACGCTGATCCGATCAGCAAAAAACAGATGCATAAAAAATTTAAATAGACTCGCAATGTGAACCTCCCGTGCGGGACCGTTGACAAAATTGATTTTATTGGGTCGGATAGCTGCGATCCATAACCCGGCTGGATCCATCCCGCAACCTGATTAAAGCTTGCTTACGGCAGATCTTTTCGCACACCCCAAGAATTTTTACAAGTTCAAAGTTGGCCGACCGGCGGCTTGCCCCCCCTGGTGGTGCGCCTCCATATCAAACCAAAATGGTGAAGGATCAAGACACAAGCAATTACCGTACCACCTCAACCATAACGGGTTGCACTCTAATTGCTCTTATTCATCGGATTTAACAACTTTCTTTATTTGTCAAAGAACCCTATAAAATCTTGAATGCGCCATTTTTCAGGGCGGATTAATTAAAAATGCTTATTGACAGTGTTTCCTTTCCCAAGATACAAAAGGAATCGGGGGCTGAAAGAATCCCGGATCTGGTGAATTCACCGACTTGATCTGGTAATTTCACCAGCTGTTACCGGCCGATGTTCTACCGGCAGCGGTGAAGAGCTGCATAACCCTTTGTTATCCCGAATCAATTACAATCGATTCTCCCGTCCCTTCATCTGGCATACTCATTGCAGTCTTGATTCCGGATACCGAATGTAGTAGTAAAACATCAAGGTAGCGCATGCACCCTTTACACAAATCACGCATATCGCCCGCAATTAAGGTGATGGTTGCCCTTTATCTGGCAGGTGTCATGTTCGGCGGGTTACTCTGCCCTCAGGCCCAGGCCGGCATTGAAGCGACGTTTCTTTATAACCTGTCGAATTTTAACGGCCGCATAGCTTTCAACTGGGCCGAAATCAATGTCGATGAAGCAACCGACGAAATTTACGTTGCCGACACCCGCGGCGGTGAAATCCGAATTTTTAATGACAAAGGCATGGAAATTTACCGTTTCGGTGACGACGGCAGTCTGGGTACTATTCTCGATGCGGCCGTCGAGCGCGACGGCCATATCCTTGTGCTGTCCAGAAAGATTGCCCAACGTTCCATCGTACGGTGTAATTTTAAGGGCGAACCGCAGTCCGTCATCGACCTTAAAAACCTTCCCGCCGATTTTTCAGAATTTGCGCCCGACAGCCTGGTCCTGCGGCACGGACAGCTATACCTGATGGATAAAATGAATCTGCGACTGGCCGTGACGGATCTAAACGGCAATTTCATTACGGGCTATGATATCGCCGCGCTGATCAATATCGATGAAAAAAAGAGAACTTCCAACGAAATCGGCGGATTCAGCGTTGACCGGGACGGCAACATGCTTTTTACGGTGCCCGTGCTTTTCAGGGCCTTGAAGCTGACTCCGGACCGAAAAGTATTCGGCTTCGGCCGTCCGGGAAGCGCACCCGGCCGATTCGGGGTGGTCGGGGGAATCGTGGCCGATGACAGGGGCTACTTTTATGTTGCCGACCGCCTGAAGTCGGTTGTTCTCGTTTTTGACAAAGATTTCAAATTTGAAACCGAGTTCGGCTACCGCGGCATCAAACCGCAAAATTTAATCAGCCCCAGATACCTGGGCCTGGATAAAAATGGCCGGCTTTATGTGTCTCAGCTGAGCAGCAAGGGCGTCAGTGTTTTCAGGATAACCTATAAATAACTTGAGACAATTGCAGTCCAATCAATCAAATGGAAGGGAGGTGATGGGGGGCGAAAAATATCCATCAAATATATCATAGGCGACAGATGTTGAGTAATTAAAAAAAACCATTCCTCCGCACAGGGTAAACTCATCGCAAGGTGGGGTCACAAAGCCGACGGGTCCTTGGTGAAATTGATAAGGACGGCCGGGCTGCCGGAGAGAAAAGGAGGTAAATGGATGAAAAAGATGAATTTATTATTGGGATTGCTGGCGGCAGTTCTGCTGTGCCTCGGATGGGGCACTCCGGCGCTGGCCTTTCATGACGGCGGAGTGGCGCATTGCGACGGCTGCCATACCATGCATAACTCCGAAGACGGCCAATCGATTATCGAAGGCGGAACCGTGGGAACCGCAGGCGCTCATCTGACTATTGGCCTAGACCCGAGCTCCACCTGCCTCAACTGTCATGAAGGCTCCGGCTCCTATCATATTTTCAGCAGCGACGGTTCCAGCTACAAACCGGGCGGCGACTTCTACTGGATGACCAAGACCTTTACCTATGTCACCCACGGAACGCAAGTCCAAAAAGCATCCAACCACGGCCACAACGTGATTGCAGCCGGTTTCGGCCTGGTACAGGACGACACGTTAACCGCAGCTCCCGGGGGCACTTATCAAGCCGCCTGGCTGGCCTGCAGCAGCTGCCATGACCCGCACGGCGGCAAGATCGACAAAACCGGTCCCATTGAAGAGTCCGGCTCCTATGGGGCGGACCCGACAGCCGTGCAAACGGGCAACTACCGGCTGCTGGGGGATTCAGGCTACAAAGCCGGACCGGGTTTCACATTTTTCAACCGGCCGCCGATTGCCACAACGAGCAACAATTCCGAGACCGACAGCAACCATACCGATTACGGCAAAGGCATGTCCGAGTGGTGTGCCAACTGTCATACCGGTTTTCTGTCTTCCAGCGTGGGCGACCACCGGCACCCCGCCAGCAATACCGCAACGCTGGCCGGCCAGGGGCTGGATGCAAACTACAATGCCTACGTGAAGACCGGCGATCTGTCGGGAACAGCCGCCACCGCTTACCTGGCATTGGTTCCCTTTGAACGTCAGATTACCGATCCGACCGTGCTCAGCGCATCGACGACTCAGGGCCCAACCGGCAGCTCAAACGCCATGTGTCTGACCTGCCATCGCGCCCACGCCTCGGCGTTTCCGAATGCCGGCCGCTGGGATTTCGAAACCGAGTTTCCGGCTGTTGACTCGCACCCGAAAGATACCGACGGCGGGGCCCAGCCCGGCGACGAGTTGAACAGCTACTACGGCCGCGATATGGTGGCCCTGTTCGGCGAAGCCCAGAGGAGTTTCTGCAACAAGTGCCACGTCAAGGATTAAATTAAGCTGAATCGGCACAAACATAAGGCTGGCGGCGTCTGTCGTCAGCCTTTTTTTTTGACGGAACCAGGTTAACATGTTATGGAGAGAAAGTGGGATGGTCGGAGGCTTCGAGTGTCAGGTCTCAAATGTGGCAAATCCCCATATGAGAACTCCGCAAGGCCGATGAAAGTTTTCAGGTGTCGGGTGTCAGCGCCGCCGCTGGCTGCCAAGGCCATCAGTTTGACCGAAGACGAAACTTTTTAGGAACCTGAAAACCGCTTAAAGATGTTGTGGGAGCGGTTTCCAACCGCGATGAACTCGGGGTCGGGCCGCCATCTATAATCGTGGTTGGAAACCACTCCCACCAAGCATTAACTTCAACCCCCAAATATCCCTAAATCAGATGACATTCGTTTTTTTTGATTCGCATTTTCGATCAAAGTAGCTAAATCAGCGGCCAGTCGCGCAGCTGACTCCTGAAACCAAAATTTTAAGCATGCGCATCGCTCATGCATGACATTACCCGGTTTTTATACCACAAAAATTTCCTTTCACTCTCAACCGGCGCAGGTAGATGAAAATGTCACAGCCAAGAAATTCTCTCATTTTTCTCCTCTGTTGCATAATGGTCAGCTGTGCTCCTCAAGGCCTCTCCTCCAGATACAAAGCCCCGCTGATTGAGGAGGGTGAGGTTATTTTGTATCTTCAGCCGCTGCCCCAGGAAGCCGAAAGGCTGAGCTTTGTCATTGACGGGATATCCGTCATCGGCCATGACGATCTCGAAACTCCCGTTTCCCTGTTTTTCAATGAGGTCAAAGGCTCCGACCTCAAAGGCCTGCAGAAGCGGTTGGCGTCGGTCATTCTGCCGCCGGGCGATTACAGCGGGTTGGCCATCCATATCAAAAGGGCCTTTATGCGAACCGAAGATGGCGATGCGGCTTTACTCGTCCCGGATGAGCCGGTCAACGTCGCGCACGGTTTCAGTGTGGCGCGGCGCGAAGTTTCGACCCTGTTTCTTTCCTTCAGCGTTGCGGGCGCCAAGCTCCAGGGTGCGCAATTCGCCCCCGTTTTTTCGTTGGCGTCCTCGGGCAACGTGCTCATCAATCTGATCGGCCTCGTCACCAATTCGGCGTCCAATTATATAACGGTTTTCAACAAAAAGACCATGCGGGTGGTCAATGCCATTGCAACCGATCAGGCTCCCAAAGGGATCGTGCTGGATCAGATCCGCACGCGGGCTTATGTGGCGGCATCCCACGACAGCATCATCGAGGTATTTGATGTCTTCAAGGGAGCACTTCTCAACCGGCTCAGACTGAACCTGAGAGACCGGCCGACCGACCTGGCGCTGACGCCTGACGGCCGGACGCTGGTTGCGGTCAACAGCGGTTCCAATACGGTCAGCATCATTGATGCTCTCTCCATGTTTGAGACCGCCCGGGTCAGCGTGGGCGAAGGACCTTCCTCCGTGGCGATTGACCCGTCCGGGCGCAAAGCTTTTGTCATGAATACGCGCTCCAGCACGGTTTCCGTAGTTGATCTCACCCAAAAGGGTGTTTCGGTGACCATTGGCGTCGAGGGCGCACCCCTGAGAGCCGCCTTTAATCAGGAAGGCAGTCAAATGTTTGTTATCAACAGCAATACCCCGAATTTGACCGTCGTCGACCTGTCACGGTTGGTGGTCAGTCAATCGGTATTCATCGGAATGGGCGCTGCTTCCATCAAGGTGGACGATCAGACCGGTCTGATCTATGTCGGCAAGACCTTCGGCGGGGAGATTACAGTGATCGATCCCTTTTCCCTGGTCTTCATCGATACGATCCCCGTGGGCGGCCAGGCGGTTTTCATGACCATTGACGAGCAGGAGCGAAATTTCTTTGTGGTGCTGCCGGATAAAAAAGTACTTCAGAAAATCAATCTCATCAGCAAGAAGATCAGCGCTCAAATTGATGTGGGTGATGCAGCCTATGCCGCCGTTGTCATGGGTGAGAGATAGTGTATGCAGCCAGCTGTTTTGCGGTATATATGTATTTTGATGATTGCTTCACTTGCCACGGCCCTTTTACCATCGCGGGTTCCGGCCGAGGGCGTTAATTTTAATTCCGAACATCTCTACAATTATAACAAAAGCGATACAACCATAAAGGACACCGGCGAGAACATTTCGTCGACCTTTACCAGATTCGATCAGCGCTATAACCTGGATATTTCAAAA
>CAYTBC010000106.1:0-16150 GCA_964435765.1 uncultured Desulfosarcina sp. | reverse complement strand
TGTAAAGCCGGCCGCCGATTTCCGAGTATTCGCCCTCATTATTTTCGCGCACCACAATAAAGTCGATATCTTCGGCCGTGCGGTTGGCGAGCGGCGATGCGATGCCGGGCAGCAGCCTAACGGGCCGCACATTGACATACTGCCTCATCTGGCGCCGAATCGGAAGCAGCAATCCCCACAAGGATACATGGTCCGGAACCTGGCGGTCCCCGACTGCACCCAGGAAGATGGCGTCAAATTCGCGCAGTCTGGCGATCCCATCCTCCGGCATCATTTCCCCGGTCTTTAAATAGAGTTCACATGAATAATCAAATTCCGTGTAGTTCATTTCAAAACCATGCGGCCCGGCTAGGGCTTCCATAACCCGGACCGCTTCCGGAATTACTTCTTTGCCGATGCCGTCGCCCGGAATCAACGCTATTTTATACGCCATAATAGCCAACCCTTTCAATTTAAGTGCTGCGTTATGAATTTACTGCCGTGCGCTATCTTTTGTGCGCGTGTACAAACGGAAAAATATCCGTGTATCCGGCAATATCTGTAATCAGCAGAATAAGAAACACCAGGAACGCAACAATTAGCAGGGCCTCGAAAAAGCCGCTGCCGGCCGGCAGTTGCTCAAACCGGTCGGCGGCCCGGATGGCTTCCGCATCGGAAAGGCTGTCGATTCGCGCCCGGGCCTCTGAGGGATCAATGCCCTGGTCCACCAGAGCGGTCTTTATATCTTCACGCGCCAACAGTTGGTTGAGATAGGTGCGGGCTTCCAGGCCCCGAGCCGTATCCAGCACGGTTTCGGTTCCGATCATGGCCGCAAATGCGGATTGGTAGGGACCGCTGATCAAGAGCATAAAAATTGCCAGCAAAAAGCTGACCGGTTTAGCGGTTTGACGTACTGCTTTCATTGCTCACCTCCGTGTTTTCAGTTGTACTTCTAATCAAGGATGTCTCGGAGCTTCTGGGAAAGCTCGTTGATGTTAAAAGGTTTCTGGATAAACCCCCGGCAACCTCGCCTTAAAATATCGCCGGCCTTGCCATCGCGGGTGTAGCCGCTTGAAAGCAAGACTTTAACATCCGGATCAATCGCCGTCAATTTGTCATACACCTCTCCGCCGCTCAAGCCCGGCATTACCAGATCCAGGATGACCAGCGCAATTTGTTTTTGGTGTTGCCGGTAAATTCCAATCGCCTCTTTACCGTCCCGGGCGACGATAACCTTATATCCCATTTTTTTCAAAATTTGAACCGCTACATCGATAATTATTTGCTCATCGTCTACCAGCAAAATCGTTTCGGTTCCCTCCAGAACCCTGGCCGCGTGGCTTTCGCTTTTCAATGCCGGCGTGCGGGAGCCTATCGGCAGGTAGATGTTAAAAGTCGATCCCTTTCCCGGCTCGCTCTCCACGCTGATGATACCATCGCGGTTTTTAATGATGCCGTAGGCCGATGCCAATCCAAGGCCGGTGCCCCTTTCTTTTTCCTTGGTTGTAAAAAACGGATCAAATACCCGTTTTAACGTGGCGGCATCCATGCCGATGCCGGTATCGGTTATGGCGACTTTTACATATTTTCCGGGCTCGCCCCCATAGGGTTTGACCTCATCAAGATCCAAGATGACATTTCCGGTCTGAATAAGCAAATTGCCGCCGGCGGGCATGGCCTGCCAGGCATTGACATAAATGTTCAGCAATACCTGTTCGATCTGGCTGCGATCGACATCCACCAGCCAGAGATCATCCTGAAATTTAAGGCAAATCACAATTTCTTTTTTCGTACGGCCGAACATGTGGGCGGTCCAGGCCACCAACTGATTGAGATCGGAAGTTAACACCTCATATTTACCGCCCCGGGCAAACCCCAACAACTGCTTGGTGAGTTCGGCAGTACTTTGAACGATTTTTCAATTTCGGTCAAATGTTCAAAATGAGGATGGTCAGGCCGGAGATCCGCAACCATCAAAGAGGTTCGGCCCTGAATACCCATAAGAAGATTGTTGAAGTCATGGGCAATGCCGCCGGCCAGCGTGCCGATGCTCTCCATCCTATCAGCCTGCCGCAATTGCGCCTCCAGACGCTTTTTATCGTTTATATCCGTGTAAATCGCAACCACGCCTTTCAATTACCGCCCACCTGGATCGGAGCGCCGGCGGCAATGACATTGACCGGCGTCCCGTCTTTGCGGTAGCGAACCGTTTCCAGTGGATGCAGAATTTCGCCGGCAAGAACTTGCTGCGTAATGGCGCTAGCCTCGACATAGGCCTGCTCACGGGATACCAGATCATCGAGACTATTTCCAATGGCTTCGTCGCGACGGTAGCCGAAAAGCCTTTCGGCGCCCGGATTCCAATCCAGAATTCTATGCGCTGAATTAAGAGTCACAATGGCATCCGGCGCACTATAGAGAACAGACTCAAGAAAACGCTGGCGCTTGATGATCTCCTCGCCGGTCTGTTTTCCTTCGAGCGCTTTTCTTTCAAGTTCTTTGACTCTCTGCGCTAATTCCTCATACGTCGGCTTGGGAGGCATGCAATTTCTCCTCGTGTTCAGCAATAGTGCCAAGTTTTAGGGAAGCCCTGAAATCAAAGATTTCTTGCCGGAAATATTAAAAAATTATCATATTTTAAATTGGTATTAATTTCAATTGGAGAATTTCGAAGTATCCTTCTTTATCGCGCCGAGGCGTGATTTCGACGGGACAGGTTGGAGTAATGAGTAATCCTGATCCAGCCTGCGGCCAGCTGGGATGGCCGGGTTTTCAAGGTCGGAATAAATTGTTGGAGGAGTTATTTCTTTCACATTGAATGGAATCTGAATCCTGCATCATTCAGATAGCGGCGACAATTGAATTAGGCTAAACCCAAAATTCGCCTCCTGCTCCCGGTGGCGTGATTGCCGACAAACTGCATCAGATTTTATCCAGGACTTTTCTGATGGTGTTGGCAATGTCCCGCATCACCAGTGGTTTCATTACAAATGCGCGGATACCCAATTGACGGGCGCTTTGCTCCGTGATTTGCTCGCTGTAGCCGGTGCAAAGAATCACCGGGATATCGGGCCGGATCTCCAAAATCTTTTGGGCTAATTGTTTGCCGGTCATGTTGGGCATGGTCATGTCGGTGATCACCAAATCGAAACGATGGGGGTCATGCTGGAACAACTCAAAGGCTTCGATGCTGCTGGTTCGAATCACCGCCTTATACCCCAAGAGTTCCAGCATCTGTTTGCTCATGGTCACTAATGCCTGTTCGTCGTCAACAAACAGAATGGTTTCCTTGCCGGTGAGCAGCGGTTCGGATATTTCAGATTTAGCCGTAATCTCCTTGTACACTTCGGGCAGAAACACATGAAAGATCGATCCCTTGTGCGGGGTACTCTCAACGGTCACTGCTCCGCCGTGGGCTCTAACGATTCCGCGAACAACAGCCAGCCCTAAACCGGTTCCATCGCCGGCTTCTTTGGTGGTGAAATACGGATCGAATATTCGATTCATCTGATTGCCCGGAATTCCGTGGCCGGTATCGCTGACGCTTAATTCCAGGTAGACTCCGGGCGACAGGTCCCGATGGTTCGCATTGTTTTGACGATTCAACTGAACCCTGCGCAGGCTGACCCCCAGGGCGCCGCCTTTTTCGCGCATAGCATGGGCGGCATTGGTGCAAAGATTCATCAGGACCTGATGAATTTGCGTAGGGTTTGCATTGACAATAGCATCCGTGACTTCCACGTGCCGTTGAATTTCAATCGTGGTGGGCAATGAGGCGCGCAACATCTGTAAGGCCTCCTTTACGATCGAACTGATTTGCACCGGCATTAAATTCAATTCATTCTGACGGCTGAAGGCCAGTATTTGTCCGACCAGGTCTTTTGCTCGATGAGAGGATTTGAGCACTGCCTGAAGGTTCTGCCAGGCAGGCGTGCCCTTGGGCATGTCAAATGCCAGAAGCTCCCCGTAACCCAGGATGGCCGCCAGGATGTTATTAAAATCATGCGCAATCCCACCGGCCAGGGTGCCGATGGCTTCCATTTTCTGAGACTGCTGAAGATGTGCTTCGAGCTGCTTACGCTCGGTGATATCTTCATAAATTACAATTTGATCCCCCTCATCCATCGTAACCGGTCGAAAGTGGATGATTTTATCGCTGCCGTCCAAACATCGCACCGTATAGGTGCGCGGGCGCACCGCGCCGAGATCGACGTTCTTTAAATCCCTGATCCAGGTGTCCATGACCTGCCTGCGGTATCCCACATCCGGAAAAGCCTTCTGAAACCACTCGCGGCCGGAAGGAATATCGCCGAGAGTATAACCGAACAGCTCCTCGAACTTGGGGTTTATGTATTTGTAGCTTCCGTCGCTGCCAATCAGAGCAACCCCGAGCGGTGACATCTCCGTCAGAACGCGGAATTTTTCCTTTTCCTTCTTTAAGGTTTCCTCGGCTGATCTGCGAGGCGAAATATCACGGAACATTGCGGCCATCTCGCCCGGTTTGGTTTGAAAGGCATGAACTTCAAACCAGCCTTTGATCCGGCCGTCTTCATAAGCCACCTGCTCCGTATGCCAGGGATTTCCCTCGGTGCACACCCGGCGATAATATTCAGGGATTCCCATCTGGGTCAACGAGGGAAAGGCCTGCTCGATGGTCTGACCGATGAACTGCCGGTTGTCGATGTTTAGTATCTTGTCGGCAGCCGGGTTGGCGCCGGTAAAAATCAGACCTGAGTCTTCGGGACACCTATACATGTGGATGCCCATGGGCGAAGAATCGACGATGTTGCGGAATTTGTTTTCAGACTCCCTCAGCTGCGCCTCAACCCGCTTGCGCTCTTTGATTTCCTGCTCCAGCTTTAAAATAGCCTCTTTAAGATCAAAGGTACGCTCTGCAACCCGCCGTTCCAGATTATCATTAAAGTTAAAATCCTGCGCTCCGTCTTGTGGTTCCGGCCCAGCGCCTTTTCGCGTCGGTTTTTCATTCTCGGGTTCTCGGCTCATCGGCGGAATTCCTTATATTCTCATTCGCAATCGGTTCAACTGGATTTTTTTGTTTTTAGATGCGCTGCGAACGCAGGCAACACCTCACCGCATCATTATCCAGCACGAACCATGCCAAACGATTTCTTAAAATTATTCAAACAATTACAATTTCTTACAGCTCAGAACGGCCCCCGACAGCGGTCGGACCCTGAGCAATCTGACGCCGCGCCGACATTTATGTCAGTTTTTTGACCGGCGGCCGCTATTTTTGTTCGCCACGCTTGACAGATCCTCCATACTTTTAATATCTGGTATTTCTCACCTAAACCGGATAAAGGGGTAACGATGCCGATAACAAGCCGAAATTGCAAATTTAATGGACCGGACGGTATTTTTCACTTCCGCGACTGGGGTGGATCCGGCCCGCTGACCCATTTTTCCCATGCAACCGGACTATGCGCCGGCGCATATACCCCGCTGGCAAAAAGATTGCGGTCACACCTTGAAATGATCGGAATGGATGACCGCGGCCACGGCAGGACCCAGGCAGCAGCCAATCCTGCCAAGCTAAAGGATTGGAATGTTTTCGTCGACGACCTGGCATGCTTTTTCGAACACCTGGCGCAGCCGGTGATTGCCGTGGGACATTCGCGGGGGGCAACGGTCAGTTTACTGCTGGCCATCAAACGACCCGAATTGATTCGCGCCCTGGTACTGATTGACCCGACGATTCTGCCCTTTTCATGGATGTGGTGGTGGTATCTTACCAAAAAATTGAGATCGACCCACTGGGTGCCGATCGTGGCCACCGCGGCCAGGCGCAGAAATGTCTGGCCGGATCGCCGGTCTATCCTGAATTCCTACCGCAGCAAGGCCGTGTTTCAAAGCTGGCGGGAAGGATTTCTGGAGGCCTATGTCAATGCCAGTACAAAAAAAACAGCAGACGGTCAAATCACGCTGCGCTGCGCACCGGCCTGGGAATCGCGCTGTTTTGCCGCCTGTCCCCACGATGTCTGGCGCCGCATCCCCTCCCTGCAGCAGCCGACCCTCGTCCTTTACGGGGCAAGATCCGATACCTTTCTGAAGTCCGCCGCCAAACGTTTCAAGGCCAAAGTTCCGCCGGCACACATGGTGCGCCTTGAGAAAACCGGCCACTTTGTGCCGATGGATCGGCCCGATGACACGGCCGCCGTTATCATCGGCTTTTTAAAGGATCAGGCCCTACTTTAACAGATCTGAAAGCCAAAACAAGGCATCCCTAATGGATGCTTTGGTTTCGAACAAAAAATGGACGCTAATTGAAAAAATTCAGGTTGGGCCGGGAGACCAACTCGGGGGGAGGTTCAAAAAATTGTTGTAAAATTTTCACCATCGTCGGCATATCCGGCGTACTCAAGACTCTGGAATACAAGGTATGACCGAACTTAAAATTGGCGCAAAAATAATAAGCAAAGCGCTTGAAGCGTCTGATGGCCCGGACGGGGTCATAGTGTTTTTCAAGAAGCTCGACCAGTCCGAGCGCGGCTTTCAGAAAAATATGCGGACCGGGTTTGAGGTTAAGGGTCCACTGGGCAAAAATCCAGGGCCTGGCCACAGCCAACCGACCTAGCGCCACCCCGTCGCAGCCCGTAGTAGCAATCATCCTTTGGCAGTCGTGAAGGTCGAAGACATCCCCGTTGCCGAAAACCGGAATGCCGACGGCCTGCTTGATCATGGCAATGTACTCCCACCTGGGCGGACGGGAACGGCGATCGGGCGCCACCCGCGGGTGAAAGATGAGTGCATCGGCTCCGGCGCTTTCAAATCTGCGGGCAAGCGCTGCCGCCGCTCCGGGGTCATCTTTCCAACCCGTACGGAATTTGACGGACAGAGGCAACGACACGGCGTCTCGCACCGCACCCACGATGCGCACGGCGAGATCAGGATCCCTTAAAATGGCCGCCCCGCAATTCCGGCGGCAGATGTTGCCGTTGGAACACCCGAAATTAATGTCAACGCCGAATAGATCTTCCTTTTCAACCCGGCATGCGGCCCGGGCCATGACCTGGGGGTCCCCGCCGAAAATCTGGCAGACCAGCCGCGAACGCTCTTCATCCCGCCACCTGAAATAAGGGGAAACGAACCGGTTCTCGGTGGGAATGGTCTTGGCGCTGCACATTTCGGAAAAAAGCAGACCATAGCCGCCATATTGCGCGACCAGCTCGCGAAATGCGACGTGGCCGAGAAACGTCATGGGCGCCAGAACGAGTCGACTGTCAATGAATTTGCTTCCGACATTAAGTGGTTGACGCAAATATTCGGCAAGGTTATAGGTCATAATTAATCCGCATTAATCCGCCCTGAAAAATAGCCCATTGCGGGTTGTAGAGTGTTCATTTAAAACTGAAACAATTTTTTTGACCAAAGCGCCGGCGGCTTAATTAATTTATGCTGCGCATATTTTTTTTAGGTTGACAACTCCGGTATTGCTGTTTTCAGGTCAAAATAATAGAAACTTAGCAAAATTAACTGAGAATGAAAAGGTAAACCATTTGAGGATCGGCATTGTGGGGTCCACCACCATCGATCGGATCGTCGATGAGAATCAAAACATTCTCAAACTGGGCGGAGTCACGACCTATGCCGGCATCACCTACCGCCGACACGGCATTGGGTGTTGCATTGTGAGCAACCTGGCCGAGAAGGACCTGTCGATCCGGGTCAAGCTGCAAGAAGAAGGTGTAATTGTCTTGGCTGGAGCAGCGGATCAAACCACCCACTTTGTCAATTATGTCCAAGGCGATCAACGCTGCCAGGAGCTTGTGCACAAGGCGAACCCCGTGAGGACTGCCCAAATTCAGGCGATCTTAAACCGAATCGACGGTTTGCACCTCGGACCGCTGCATCCGTATGACATCGAGTTGGACGCCTTGCACTCGCTGCGCCGTCAATGTCCGCCAATTTTTCTCGACGTCCAGGGGTTCACCCGTGCGGTCAAAGACCAGAAGGTTTATCCAGCTGTGTCGATGGACATAACGACCGGCCTGACGCTGGCACAAATCGTCAAGGCCAACGGTGCTGAGTGCAAAGCCATCCTGGATTTTTTTCAAATGCCGTTGGTAGAGCTGATGCAGCACTTTAGTATTGACGAATTCGCGGTTACTTCCGGAAAAAATGGGGGGTTTGTACAAACCCGAAGCGGCGAAACCTTCAATTATGAGGCCGCACCCGTTTCATTCGGGGATGATCCGACCGGAGCCGGCGATGTGTTTTTTGCGGCCTACATTCTGGCCAGGCGATCGTATAAAAAAGGGATTCAGGATGCCTGCGGCTATGCCGCCCATTTAGCGGCCCGGCAGGTAGCCGGAAAATACATAACCCGTGACCGGCTGGAACTGGGATGAAGACAGAGTTCGTTGAAGTCGGAAGTCGGAATGTCGAAGGAAAGACAATCATTAGGACTGAGAAACGAGGACTGAGGACTGAGTCAATGAAAACTCAAACGAACGAAATAGCCACAGGCTCAGTCCTCAGCACTCATCGCTTTTTCATTTAGATAGAACGGAGCGAGGCCACCCTACGGCATTCGATATTCTGCGGTTCTGCGGTTTGCTGTTCCATGGTTCTGCGGTTCGCTGTTCGACCAAGCGGAGTTTCATAGGAACCAAGCAGTTGCCCGCGGCAGTCCCAAAGACGCAAACGGGATATCCGCAGACTGTCTTTGTTTCCGGGTTGATATTGTGTTAAAATGCAAAAGCGCTGAAGGTGGAATTTTAATTAAGGCACGTGAATAAACCTGACAAGAAGGTGCGATTATGGCTTATTCGAGTCTACGATTTATTCCGCAGCGAATACAGAACTGCTTTATTGATCTGCTGTCACCGTTAATAAAAATTTTTTCAAAATGGGGAATGAACCCCAACTTTTTTACCTTTGCCGGTGTTGTGATCACCTCTTTGGCTGCGGCGGCCTTTCTGACAGGCTATATCCGACTGGCCGGCATATTAATTTTGCTCGGCGGTTTCTGCGACACGATAGACGGCTTGCTCGCGCGCGCCAGCGGCAAAGCCTCGCGGTTTGGCGCGCTGCTGGATTCAACCGCCGATCGTTACGCCGAATTTGTCATGTATCTGGGAATCACCGCCTATTTTGTCCATCAGCAGGATTACGGCACATCTACAAGCGCTTTGCTGGCCCTTTGCGGATCTTTTATGGTCAGTTACACGCGCGCACGGGCTGAAAGTCTGGGATTCGACGCCAGGCTGGGTATCATGCAGCGCCCCGAGCGCATCGTGCTGATCGGTCTGGCAGCTTTGATCCACATCAGCACATTTAAATTCGCCATCTACCTGATTGCCTTTCTGGCCAATATTACCGCCCTGCAAAGAGTCCGCTGCGCGTACAAGCAGGATTTAGCCGGATTCAAGGGAGATGCGGTCTTAAGAACGTGACCCGGTCTCAGGACTGATCAAAAAGGAATCGATAAAAAATATGAAATACGATGTCATTATTGTCGGCGGAGGTCCGGCCGGTTTGTTTGCAGCCTATTACTTGAGCGAGAATTCTTCCAAAAAAGTCCTGCTCATCGAAAAAGGTAAAACCTCCCAAAAACGCAACTGCCCCATCAAAACCTACCACGAATGCATCAAATGCAAGCCCTGTAACATTCTCAGCGGCATCGGCGGCGCCGGGCTGTTCTCCGACGGTAAACTGAACTACATCTATAAGCTCGGCAAAACGGATCTTTCCCAATTCATGCCGGTTCACAGGGCTGAAGAACTCATCGATGAGACCGAACAGATTTTTAACAAATTCGGAATGGACGGACCTGTCTACCCCACCGACATGCAAGAGGCTCAAGAAATACGTAAACGCGCCAAGCGATTCGGCATCGACCTGCTCATCATCAAGCAAAAACATCTGGGCAGCGATCGTCTACCCGAATACATTGCCGGCATGGCGGAATACATTAAATCCAGAGGGGTAGTCATCCACACCTCTGAAGAAGTCAAAGAAGTCATTATCGAAAATAGCCGGACCGTCGGCCTGGTGACCAACCGCAAAAATTATTTTGCCGACAATGTCATCCTCGCCCCGGGCCGAGTGGGTTCCGAGTGGGTCGGGGGACTGGCGCAAAGACACGGCATCGGTCTCAAGCAGCGCGGCATCGAGGTGGGCGTGCGCGTCGAAGTCCACAATGACATCATGCAGGATCTTTGCGATGTCATCTATGACCCCACTTTTTTCATTCAAACCGGAAAATATGACGATCAAACTCGAACATTTTGCACCAACAAAGGCGGGTTCGTGTCATTGGAGCGATACAGTAATTTTGTTTGCGTCAACGGCCATGCCTACATGGATAAGAAGTCCCCAAACACCAACTTTGCATATCTGTCCAAAGTAATTCTTACGGAACCGGTCACAGACAACCAGGCCTACGGGGAATCCATCGGCAGTCTGGCCACCCTGATCGGCGGCGGCAAACCCATTCTGCAGCGTTTTGGCGATCTCAAGCGCGGGCGGCGCAGCACCTGGCACCGCATCAGCAAGGGATACCTCGAACCGACCATGACCGATGTCGTCTGCGGTGACATTGCCATGGCATTGCCGGAAAGGATTCTGACCAATATTATCGAGGGCCTTGAAAAACTTAACTGTGTCGTACAGGGCGTGGCCAATGACGAAACCCTGCTGTATGCACCTGAGATTAAGTTTTTTGCGACCCAGGTGGTTACCAGCGACGACCTGGAAACGAAGATTAAAGGCATGTACGTGGCCGGTGACGGCCCCGGTGTAGCCGGCAATATCGTCTCGGCCAGTGCCACCGGGTTGATCCCGGCCAAGGCGATTATCGCGAAGGGGTAAAGAAATTGAAAATTGAAGATTTGAGGTATTTTATCTTTTTATTTTTGATATTGTTTGTTGAAGATTCTCCGCCAGATGGTTGATTTTCAACTGTCAATCCAAAAGGCCGCCTCGCTCTGTTTTGCTAATTTCAAATCCGACAGAATTCATTAAATATTCAATCTGCAATCTTCAATATTCAATCTATATCACCCTCACCAGCGGCCGCTGCCCTCCGATCACCTCCGCCACCCGTGCAGCGGTATTTACACCGGCCTCCAACAAACCTTTTAACAATTCGTCGGCTTGATCAGCCGGAACGGACAGCAGGAGCCCGCCGGAGGTTTGGGGGTCGAAAAGAAGTTCTTCTTCTTCGGCCGACAGGACTCTGGTTAGTTCCCAGCGGCCGTCGGCCAAGTGCCGATTGGCTTTATTGCTGCCCGTGGTTTCGCCTTTTTGATACATTTGAAGGGCATTGGGATAAAACGGCAGTCGGCCATAATTCAACTCAATTTGCACGCCGCTACCGGCAGCCATCTCGAGACTGTGCCCCAGGACACCGAATCCGGTGATATCGGTGCAGGCGTGGATCTCAAATTTCAAGGCCGTCTCAATCGCTTTGCGGTTGAGAGCCGCCACCTGGGGCAAGATGTTTTCCAGCTCGGTGTAGGGCAATTTTCCCGAGCGGTTGGCGTTGAAAAGCACGCCCGTTCCCAGGGGTTTGGTAAGGATGAGCACATCCCCGGCCCGGCAGCCCCGATTGGTTAAAACGCGGTCGGGATGAACCTGACCCGTAACGGCCAGGCCGTATTTGGGCTCATTATCATCCACCGAATGGCCGCCGGCCATGCACGCCGCGGCTTCCTTGATCTTTTGACTGCCACCGCGCAAAATGTCTTTGAGCAGCCCGAGATCCAGCTTCTTGCTCGGAAACATCACGAGGTTTAAAGCTATCAGCGGTCTGCCGCCCATGGCATAAACATCGGACAGCGAGTTGGCGGCGGCAATCTGCCCGAACCAGTACGGATCATCCACCGGGGGCGTAATGAAATCCACCGTACTGACCATTGCAATTTCAGGTGTCAGCCGGTAAACGGCGGCGTCGTCGCTGGTTTCAAACCCGACCAACAAATTATCATCAACTGAAACTTCCAGATCTTTCAGTGCTTCCGACAGAGCCGTCGGACCGATTTTAGCCGCTCAGCCGCAGGTGCGCGACAAACCCATTAATGTCTTTTTTTTCAAGAAACCCATTACCTATTCCTTACTTCAAATTCAGTACTTCAAAACTCCATTGCTCCGGCGCCTAAAAGACGATGTCGGGGTTTTCCTGCGCTTTGCCGATGGAGGCCCGCTATGTTTTGGACATGCTATCCAATATAGACACATTCGATAATCAAGTAAATAAATACCGGAGGAATTTTTTATTTGACACATAAATCACCAATTCTCTATACTCCGGCCCACTGGAGATTAACGAATGATCCACAAAGTCCATTTTTAACAAAGAAAGAGCAGGGAGGAAAAGAATGAAATTTGCAATTCTCGGTACGGGTATTATGGGACGCGGCTGGATTACGCAATGTGCGATGACCGGGCACGATGTTCACTGTTTTGACGCCAACGCAAATATTCTTGCCGCAGTTGCGGCCGGGTGCGAAAAGCTCACCGCAACGGTGGCAAAAAAATTCAAGATCAATGATCCGGATTTTGCAGCCAAGGCCGCAGCAAAAATCACAACTTACAGCGACCAGGGGGCATTCATCGAGGCCGCCAAGGGCTGCGATGTTTTCTTAGAGGTCATATTTGAAGATTTGAAGCTGAAGTGCAAGGTACTGGCCGATTTTCTGCCACAGCTTCCCGAAAATGTCGTCTTCTGGTCCAACACCAGCAGTCTGGACATCAACCCCATGGCCCAAGCCGGGGGGCGTCCGGAGCGCTCAATAATTACCCACGGCATGAATCCGGTCCCGCTGATGCCGGGTGTTGAGGTGGTTCCGGGGGATAAGACCTCGGCTGAAACCGTGGAGTTTACCCGCCAGACGCTGCTCGATATGAAAAAGGCCCCCTTTCTGGCACCCAACATCCCCGGTTTTTGGGTCAACCGGCTGCTGGTTCCCCAGATGCTGGACGCCGTGCGCCTGTTGGAACAGGGTAAAATCCAGGTTGCAGACGGCGACATCGGTTTGAACACCAGTCTGGGCCATCCCCAGGGAACCTTTAAACT
Source organism: uncultured Desulfosarcina sp. (assembly GCA_964435765.1). Taxonomy (GTDB): domain Bacteria; phylum Desulfobacterota; class Desulfobacteria; order Desulfobacterales; family JAFDCJ01; genus JAFDCJ01. The sequence continues at coordinate 3,132 of CAYTBC010000106.1, read as the reverse complement.
TCATGATTTTGTGACCGCACCCACCATGCTGCGCGTGGCGCTCCAGATGTACCAGGCATCCAATGATCCTCGCATGTACCCCCCCCTGACCCTGATGCGGATGGTGAAAAACGGAGAGTTCGGGGCCAGCAGCGGCAAAGGATTCTATGACTGGAGCGACCCGCGCAATCCCAAGGCCAGGGATTTATCCCATTACGTCATCAGTACCGCTGAAGATATAACCGGTCAGCTAAAATAGATCCCAAACTCAAGCTCTCGATCGTATCGCCCTGGAAGGCTTTAAACTTCCAGGGCTTCTTTCTCGGAACCATCCCTGATGATGTTCATACCCGGAATTTGACCGCCATCACTTGAAATATCGTTAATTCCGCATTAAGATAAAGAGTTATTTCTGCGATTTAACCGTTGTGCCCGTACGAAGGCTTCTCTTAAAATCCCATCGAAATGGGCTGTAATGTAATATGGAGTATTCCTTTATGAAAAACCGATACGGCATCGCCAAGACATTCCTTTACAGCATGGTCACCCTGGCCCTGATTTCGGTTGGGCTGGTCGGGTATTTCTGGATAATGAACGAGTACGAGCGATTTAAGAACGAAGCCACCGCTTTACGAGAACAGTACTTTGCCGATCAGAAGACACTCATCAAACACGAAACCAACCAAGTCATAAACTACATCAAATTCAAACAATCCCAGGCAGAAGAAAGGTTAAAGGAGGTTATCAAGGATCGGACCCTGGAAGCCTATAACATCGCCGTAAGTTTATATAATGCCAATAAGGCGACCAAAAGTTCGTCCGAAATTAAAGATATCATAAAGGCGGCTTTGCGGCCCATTCGCTATAACCATCAGCGCGGGTATTATTTTATTGCGCAATTGGACGGAGTCGAAATCCTTTTTGCCGACCGGCCTAAAATGGAGGGCCTCAACTTGATTGACATGCAGGATTCCCAAGGAAATTTCGTTATCCGGGATATGATCGCAATCATAAAAAATTCCGGCGAAGGGTTTTACAGCTACACCTGGACCAAGCCGGATTCATCCGGTAAAGATTTTCCCAAGATTGCCTATGTCAAACATTTTAAACCCTTCGACTGGCTGATTGGCACCGGAGAGTATATGGATGATGTGGTCCAGGACATCCAGCAGGAAGTCCTGGCCCGCATTGAACGAATCACCTTCTCCGAGGATGGTTATATTTTCGCCGGTCAATGGGACGGCTTAAGCCTCTCCGGGCCGGCCAAGGGCCGCAACGTCATCGATCTGATCGATGCCAACGGGGTTCCGATTGTCAGGGAGCTGATTGCGGCAGCTAAATCGGACGGCGGATATGTCAGCTATGTGATGCCGCAATTTAACAGCGATACCACCTATTCAAAGCTGAGTTATACCACCGGCATTCCGGAGTGGCAATGGTATGTCGGCGCCGGGGTCGATGTGGATAAAATTGAAACCGTCATCCACCAAAAAAGAATCGCCCTCCAGCGAAGCGTAAAAAACGGCATTTTTAAAATCATACGTATTCTGGGCGCCATTCTGCTGCTTGCCCTGCTGATCGCCAAGTTTGTCTCGGGTCGAATCAAAAAGAATTTTAATTTGTTTGCTGCATTTTTTTCAAAAGCAAGCACCGGAGCAGTTGAAATCGATTCTGAAAATTTGCATTTCGCCGAATTTGAAACCCTCGCCGGGGCGGCGAACCGGATGATTCGAGAGCGAAACGAGGCCGAAGCGGCCCTGCGAAATAGCGAACGCAACTACCGTGAGCTTGTCCAGAGCGCCAACAGCATTATCATGCGCATGGATACTGAAGGCAGGGTGATCTTCTTCAATAATTACGCCCAAAAATTTTTTGGCTACAGCCAGGACGAAATTATCGGAAAAAATGTGATCGGCACGATCGTCCCGGAAAGGGACCGGGCCGGTTTTGACCTGTCGGTGATGATCAAGGACATCGGCACCCACCCCGAACGTTATGTTTCCAACGAAAATGAGAATATTCGGCGCAACGGAGAGCATGTTCGCGTAGCCTGGATGAACCGGGCCATCGAGGATGATGACGGCCGGGTTAAGGAGATACTGTGCGTCGGAATTGATGTCACCGAAAAATGGCAGCTTGAAAGACGTCTGGCCCAGTCCCAAAAAATGGAGGCGATCGGCACCTTGGCCGGTGGCATCGCCCATGATTTCAACAATATATTGTCCGCCATCATGGGATACACCGAGCTTACCCTGATCGATTTGCCCCAGGAATCTCCCGTGCGCAACAATTTAAAACAAGTGCTGAAGGCGGGAAACCGCGCCAAAGAGTTGGTGCAGCAAATTCTTACCTACAGCCGCCAGAAGGAGCGTGAGAGACAACCGGTCAAGATTAACCTGATCGTCAACGAAGCCCTCAAACTGCTGCGCGCCTCCCTGCCCTCGACGATCCAGATGCAAAACAGCATCAAGTCCAATCTGGCCGTCATGTCGGACCCCACCAACATTCATCAAGTCATCATGAATCTTTGCACCAATGCCGGCTACGCCATGCAAAAAAATGGCGGCCGGCTGGAGGTCAGCCTTTTGGATGTTGACCTCGATGAGGATTTCGCCAGGCAGCACCCCGGAATCAACCCCGGAAAATTTGTACAGCTCACTGTCAGCGACACCGGACACGGCATGACCCCCGAGGTACTCGATCGCATATTTGATCCCTTTTTCAGCACCAAGAAAAAAGGGGAAGGTACCGGTATGGGACTATCCGTGGTTCACGGCATTGTCAAAAGCCACAGTGGAGCCCTGACCGTCGAAAGTTATCCGGAAAAAGGGACCGTTTTCAAGATTTTTATCCCTGCCATCGAATCCGAATGGGTTCCGCAAAACGAGTCCGCCGATCTTATGGTCACAGGCAGAGAGCATATCCTTTTTGTGGATGATGAAGCCTTCCAAGCGGATATCGCCCAACAAATGCTGAGCCGCCTGGGTTATCGGCTGACCACCCGCACGAGCAGTACCGGGGCGCTGGAGTTGTTTCGGCAGTCACCGCAAGAATTTGATCTGGTGATTACCGACATGACCATGCCTCGTATGCCCGGCGATGTGCTGGCCAGAGAATTAATTTCGATCCGCCCGGATATTCCGATTATCGTTT
>CAYTBC010000105.1:0-16192 GCA_964435765.1 uncultured Desulfosarcina sp. | reverse complement strand
GAATGTCATGATATTCTATCACGTTCTGGCGCACATCGATTTTTTCCAGAACAATCTCTACTTTCGCCACACCTGGGACTATGACTTCACCGGCCAGGCCCTTTCGGATAAGCGCATGATTGCCAAGCTCAGATCGGAAAAGGGCCGCTGGGTGGATTATATCATCGAATTTTCCCGGGGAATTGACAATCTGGTCGGCTATCATGATGAACTTTCGCAGTTGAATCGGCCCCGCAAAACCAACAGCTCCAAAATGATAGACTATTACTTTGACGTTTTTATGCAATCGATTAAAAAGATGAACATCAATGATTACGTCAAAGAGATAGAAAGATACAATCAATGTCTGAAGGAAAGCAAGGATCTCGGTGAAAAGGCATTTTTTGCGGAGGTGCTCAGGAAATTCCCGGAGTTTGATGCCCTCTTCAAGAAAAGTTTGCAAGAAAAATCCTTGCAAAAACTCGACCTGATGCAATATCTGCTGGAGCACTCCGAATTTTTAAAAAAAGAAAAAAACAGCTGGATTCGGCCGATCATCGAGGTAATCCGTAAAACGTCTTTGTTTTTCCAACCCCAGATTCGCACTAAAATTATGAACGAGGGGTGGGCCAGCTATTGGCACGAAAAGCTTTTTCTGCAGGATGACCGTATCAATGGACACGAAGTCGATTTCGCCCGGACTCATGCCGGTGTGACTTCCATGCCACGGGTGGGCTTAAACCCCTACGCCCTCGGGATGCGCTTGTTTTATTACATCGAAGAACTAGCTGACAAGGGCAAATACTCGATCGCATTTAGACGTCTGTCGGATGCCAAGGCCCGCGTCCATTTTGATGCGCACACCGGTCAGGGCCGGGACTTCTTATTCAGTCTGCGTGATAACTATAACGACTTCATGTTTATCAACACGTTTGTCGACCAGGACTTTGTGAATCAATACAAACTGTTTGTGGCCGGAAGGCGCTTAAATCAGAGCAGAGGTGTCTGGGAATATTATGTCAAAAGCCGCAGCGCCGACAGCTACCGCCAAATGCTGCTGGACATTCTCTATCATCCGCCGCACGTTCAAATCAATCCGGACAAAACCAATAACGGCAATCTTTATCTCGTGCACGTGTTTGAGGGCAAACCGCTTGTCAAAGAATTTATCGCCAACACCATGCTGGGAATTGAATATTTGTGGGGAGCACCGGTTCAACTGGAAACCAGCGAAGTTGTTCAGGCTGAGCCCACCCAGGTCCGGCTTCCCATTCCCGGCCTGATGATGCCGATGGAAGAAGAACCCCAGGCCAAAGAAATAAAGTGGCAAAGAGTTCTGTATCAGATGAAAGACCGCAAATTGTCGAAGGAAACTTTATAGAAACGCGGAAGATGGAATGTGAAATTCGGAAATGGGTTGGTTCAAATAATTCAATCAACACTGTCCATTCAACCAATGCTGTCAAACCAACGAACCTGTCCAAAAGCGGTCGTTAACCGGATACCGTCAGCCCATGAAACTTATGACCGGACATAAGGAATCAGCCTCCAGAGGCCAGAATAAAACGATGAAGCGCATCAAAAATTTGATAACGCCTTCAAAAAGAAGCGTGCTGTCCCCCCGGGACAATGATCAGAATCAGAAAAGCATCAAGACGGCCATGCACAATCTCAACCAACACATGAGCGGGATGGAACAACGCGGGGCCATTGCGTTTGAGGAGTTTCTCAACGAGCTTGTGGCCGATCCGATGGTAGTAATTCGCAACGTCTTCCAGGTCTTTCACGACATGATCAAGGCTTCCGTCGGTGAAGGCCTGGATGAATATTCGGACGATCCCGAGTCCATTCACTATGTGCACTATGATTTTAGCGAGCTCTTCGTTGAAGGATCGGATCATCCGTTTTTCGCCGATCGCCTGTTTGCCAATCGCCTGATCAGCCTGGTCGAAGCCTTGAAGCGCGGTGCTCAGCAAAATAAAATCTACCTCTTTAAAGGGCCGCCCGGATGCGGCAAAAGCACCTTTCTCAACAACCTGTTGATGAAATTCGAAGAATATGCCAACACCGATGCCGGCTTGCGTTATGAAGCCGTCTGGCGGTTTGATCGCAAAATACTGGGGGGACTCAGGGACTTCGAAACCCATCCGGTGCTTGAAAGATTGTCGCAACTGCTGGACAGCACCCTCACCGATCAGCCCAATCCCGACGCGGCAGCCGGGTCGGACAATTCGTTGCAGGGTGCCGAGGCCTATATGGCGGCCAATTACCTGGCGGATGATTTCATCGAAGTTCCGTGCCCGAGTCACGATAATCCGATGTTGATGATTCCCAAACAACATCGCCGGGAATTTCTTGACGATCTGTTTAAAAACGACGAATTCAAGTGGAAGCTTTCGACCGAAAAGGAATATGACTGGGTTTTCAGAGACAATCCCTGTACCATCTGCAGCTCCCTGTATGAGGCCCTGCTGTACCGCCTGCAAAGCCCTCAAAAAGTCTTCAACATGCTGTATGCGCGTCCGTACCGCTTCAACCGGCGTCTGGGTGAGGGCATCAGCGTCTTTAACCCGGGAGACAAACCCCTGCGTCAAAATATTATGAGCAATGCCATTTTGCAGCGACGCATCAACAGCCTTTTAAGCGACAGTAATCAGGTAAAATACATTTTCTCCCAGTATGCTAAAACCAACAACGGCATTTACGCGTTAATGGATGTCAAATCCCACAATACCGAACGCTTGATCGAACTTCACAACATCATCAGCGAAGGTATTCACAAAGTTGAAGATATTGAAGAAAATGTCAACTCACTGCTGCTGGCCGTCATGAACCCCGAAGATGAAAAAAACATCCAGGGCTTTCAGTCCTTTCTGGATCGGGTGGAATATATCAACATCCCGTATGTCATGGATCTTGCGACCGAAGTTGAGATCTACCGCAATATTTTCGGCAAACACATCGATGAGCGGTTTCTGCCCCGGACGCTGCACAATTTTGCCCGCGTGATCATCGCGTCGCGCTTGAATACAAAATCCGAAGCCATGCTCGAGTGGATTGGCGACCCCAACAAATATCGGCTTTACTGTGACGAAAACCTGCAATTGTTAAAAATGGAAATCTATACCGGTTACATTCCCGCCTGGCTCAGGGATGAGGACCGCAAACGGTTGACGGCCAAACGCCGCCGCAATATCATTGCTGAATCTGAAACCGAAGGGGAGCACGGCATATCCGGCCGCGATTCCATCAAAATTTTTAACCAGTTCTTCTCCGCCTATGCCAAAGAAGACAAGCTGATCAACATGTCGGATCTATGCAAATTTTTTACTAAAATCCACAAGGATGTAAAGGATTTGATACCGGCGGGTTTTTTGGACTCTCTGCTGCGCATGTATGACTACACCATCTTGCAGGAAGTCAAAGAATCCCTTTATTACTACAATGAAGAACAAATCTCACGTGACATTCAGAACTATTTGTTCGCCATAAATTTTGAAATCGGGTCGGTGGTCACCTGCACGTATACGGGACAAAAACTGGAGATAAACGAGGAATTTCTGATGGGTATCGAACAGCGCCTGCTGGGTGTCAAAACGGACAGCAGTCAGCGCATCGCTTTTCGCAAAGCTTCTCAAAAAGAATACACCACCCGAACCTTAACCCAGGAAATCATGGTAGAGGGGCTGCCGATTACCGCGTCAAAAATTTACCAATCCATGCATGACCGCTATGTCTACAACCTGAAGGAAAAAGTGCTCGACCCCTTTCTTGAAAACGAAAACTTCCGGCGGGCCATTAAGGACTATAACGAAGAGGATTTTAAAACCTATGACAAGCGCATCAGAGACGATGTGGGCTTTTTAATCAAGAACCTGTGTGAAAAATACCATTATATCGAGCAGGGCGCCAAAGAAGTGTGCATGTATGTAATCGACAACGATCTTGCCAAGAAATTTGCGAATCCGTAAACAGCCCGATTGCCGGTTCACGGGATTTGAAGGTTTTTAAATTCAGCAAACCCAATCAACTTTCCGGCTCAACGAATCACCGCATGTCTGAGTCTTAATGACTCAATTCCTGCTTGGCATTTATCTGGGCCGTCAGGCAATCACAGTATTCATCGAATATAAAATACATACAGCGTTCGGCAAATTGAGATTTTTCGTAGTAGCTGCAGCCTGCCTGTTTTTTCTGAGTGTCGGCGGTGCAGATCGACATCTGCTCCTGCTTGCAGAAATTGACTGCCAGATGTGACATTGCGTTTCCCTCCCTCTGGGCAAAGTCTTTTCTCTATCCTCGGATTCCGATAGCATTTTCCAAAGGTTTTAACTGCCCGCGGAATCAGTTTTCGCAAAAAATAGCCGGTGAGAATGTCTAGTCGATTGTCCCCGTCAATCCCGAAAATTGCCTTTAATGATATTATCGGTTGAATACCGAATTTCTTTAAACAGATTTTTCATACTATAAAGCATCAAGTGTGCCAAAAGCGGGTGATACGGATATTCGGTTAAACTTCAGATAATTGCGCGGATCAAGCCTTAAAAACGTTTTAAAAGTCAAAATAAAAATATTCACCGAACGGCAGACACGTCAAAACCTTGACTGAATTTGCATTGAAATCTGGATTAATCTGCTTATTTTAAGGCGTCAACGGAAACAAGGCGGTCGGAATTGATGCTCGCCGGTAAATGAACTTTAAGGCAACAGAGACGCAACAGATGCTAAAGCAAAAAGAAATATGGCTGGATGACGCCGAACGCAAAAAACAATTGAAAATGAATGCCGAGGACGCGCAGACTACATATTTTGGGTTTCAAAGCGTTCCCAGTGCGGAAAAAGCCGGTCGGGTTCGGCAGCATTTTAACTCGGTGGCCGAACACTACGATTTTATGAATACCCTTTTAAGCTTCGGTATTCATCACCTCTGGAAACGGCTGGCCGTCAAGACAATGGCTTTGGCCCCCGGCAGCCGTGTCCTGGATGTCTGCGGGGGTACCGGTGACCTGGCAATTCGGGCGGCGAAAATCATTGGACCCGACGGGCGGGTCCTGGTCTATGACATTAATCGGGCCATGATGCTGGCTGGCCTCCCTAAGGTTGTCGGCAAAAAGGATATCGAATGTCGGATCCGCTATGTTCAGGGGGATGCGGAATCTATTTCCTTTGCGGACGGCAATTTTGATGCCGCCATGGTCGGCTTTGGGATCCGCAACGTCACCAACTGGATCAAGGGGTTTGAAGAAATGTACCGGGTGCTCAAACCGGGAGGCAAAATGATGTGCCTGGAGTTTTCAAAACCGACCTTCGCACCGTTTCGCTGGCTTTACGATATTTATTCATTTTACATCATGCCCTTTTTGGGCGAGCTGATTGCGGGCTCCCGCCAGGCCTACACCCACCTTCCCGAAACCATTCGCATGTGGCCGCTGCCCGACGAGCTGACCCAAATCCTGAAAAATATCGGCTTTGCACAAGTCAGCCACCGCCCACTTACCAACGGCATCGCCGTAATCCACCTGGCGGTGAAATGATGGCTGAAAACGTCCTTTGAATCATTGGCAAAATTTCTGGTATCTTAGCGGTTGCATAGGGGACTTGAACTCTTCACTCGTGTTTCTCCACCGGAAACGTCATCGAAGCTCCATACCAGCCGATCACCGTTATCATCGGCACCAGGGCCAGCACCAACAGAAAATAAATAGTACTGTCGAAATGGATGGAATCCAGGATGTCCGGTTTCATGATACGCCAGATAAAAATAATGATCTCGGTGATTAACATCGTGAGGGTGAGGGGAATTTTTATTTTAACGGCTCTCAGGGGTTTGGCCATGTAGTTTATCCACCAGGTGTAAAAACCGGTGGTGATGCCCACAACCGTAAATAATATACCGCCGGCCAGACAATGCAAGGCGGTAAGCTCAAACGATTTAATGCCTGTAATCAGGTAAAGGATATTGAAAATGGTCGTTGAGAAGGCAAAAACAATGGGAAAATGCACCGTCATTGGATGCGGGTGACGCCGCAGAAAAGGAAACCGGCGGATAAGCCGGGCAATCGGCTGCGGAATGGCTGGTTCCTCGACAGCCGCCTTTTTAAATACGCCGACCTGGGGGTATCGTTCCAGTACATTGCTTTCGTGTGGTGCGGCCTGCAAGTCGCCGGTCAGATCGTTGCCGGAGCGATGACGGTTCATGTGCTGCCCCTTGCGCCAGAGCTTGCTTTGGCTGACATCGTAAACTCTGCCGTCGTAGGCAACGTAGATTGGGTTACCGTTTTCACCATTGAACCCGGCCAGTTCGTCGGCATCAAATTCCTTCATGGACGACTCCTTCCCATCCCCCCGCTAGACCGAAATTTTGATTAAAACAATCACCAGCAAAACCAGAGGATAATAACTAGCCTTGTTGAACAGCGCCATGGCATCAGAGCGCTCACGGGTTCTGGACAATGTCAGCGCAGGCCACAGAAGCAGATAACTGCCGGCCGCCAATGACAGAATGATAAAAACAATTCCATCGGAGATATGCGCAAAATAAAAAACCAGGGCGCTCAGGCCGAGGGTTAGGATAAGGGTAGCCAGAATAATGGCGTTGGCGCTCTCAAGCCCCCACCGGATCGGAATGGTTTTGGCGTGCATCTGCCGATCCTCAGCAGCATCCGACCAATCATTGGGAATATTTTGCCCCCCGATTTCCCAGAAAAACAGCATAAAGAACAGACCCGCCAGATAGGCCCCTGAAGGCTTCGGATCGACCGCGAATACCGCTGCAATGGCGCCGGAAGTTTTAACGGCTCCGCTGACAAACGTACGAAACGGGCTGATCCGCCAAAGCAGGCAATAGATGGCTTCCAGCGCGCAGCCGCCGACAAAAATGAGGACGCATATCGGATTGAGGATGAAGGCACCGATCAGCGCCAGCAGGGCCCAGGCCGATGCCCACCAGAGCCCCTCTTTAAAACTCAACAATCCCCGGGCCATGGGGTGGCGAACCAAGACACCGTCAAGATCGCTGCCTGAATTCGGCAGACCGACCGTGGCCGCCTTTTCTCTGTCAACCTTGTAGTCGACGACGTCGTTTAAGGCATACACGGCCGTATAGCCGGCAAAAGTCGTCATCAGGCCGATAATCATAACATCAAAAGAGGGAAAATGCCCCAGCCACAAAAGAGCGCCGAAGGCAGGGGTGCACATGTCCAGCAGCCCGTGCGGCGTCCTCGACAGGGCCCAAAAAAGCTTTAAACGCGCAATGCCTGAAAAATGATTCTGAAATGATGTTGCCGGCACGTGATCCAACCTATTCGAAACTGTGATGACCGCGTTGCCTCACGGCGGCCCGCAGGCGACGACCGCTTTCTCAACGCCGGTAATTGACTGATAGGGTAAAATTTCAAGAGGCCAGCTGTAGCATGGATCCATGATGGCCGTCAAGGAGTTATGGCATTACCTTATCCACACGCCAAACTGCAGCCGCCACCAGATCGCCGGCAGGGTCGCCATACCCATAAAGGCGGCGGCGGCCAGCAGAAGTCTTGAAGCGGCAGTCCGGGCCCGCAAAGCGGCTGTTTCCTTGAGCTGCGGGTATTTGACGGCCAGCCTGGCGGATATCAAACAAACCGGCCCTTCCAGCAAGACAACAGGCAGGGCTGCAAACAGAGGCACACCGACGAATCTGTGATCGGGAAGAAACAGGCACCAGGGACAGTGATGGTGCAGAACCTGATAGTAATAGGCGGAAAATACATTTACCAGAACCAGCGCGGCGGTCGGCACCCAGAGCAGGGCCGCCACGGCCAACCATCCGGTGAACTTGAACCCCCCGGTCGGCCCTGTCCGCCTGGCCTGCCAACCGCATAAGATCAAAAGGGCGCTTAACATCCAAAAAATCCACAACCATACGGTATTGGAAAATCCTGCCGTCCGGTTGGCAGCTGAAAGATCGCGGAACTGATCATAGACAATGGCACAGCAATCAACGGGCTGCTGAGCGTCGATATGGAAAATGGCCTGCAGTGTGGCCGAGACTGCCAGCGCATAAAATGGCACCACCAGCAGCAGCAAGCGGGCATTGTCCGGGGCCAGGGGGCTGTCCGGCCTCTTGGAGTTTAGCTTTTCAAGGATCAGCCAGATGTAAAAGATCCCGAATACGATCAACCGTAAAAACAGTGCCGGACCGCCGAAACCGCCGGTCGCTTGCAGGACACCGGTTCCGCACATGGCGCCCGGGATGAGAGCCGGCAGCACGTTGGTTATAGCAACGATGAGGACCAGCGTGGCCGCCCAAAAGGCCGCCAGTGCAAATTTAGCGGATAGTGCGGCTGATTCCGCCGCTCGTTCCAGTCGTATCTGTTGTAACCGCGCCGACTGCGGCGCCCAGTGAATGCTGATCCTAAAAGCGGTCTTGGCCGCCGCCAGCAAAAATAAGAAGCCGAGCAAATCCCCTACCAGGACCGCCATCAGAAGCGGGTGCCAGATCATGGCAACTCCTTTAAGCACCCGTCCACCAGCTCAAATTGCCGGTCGGCCAAGCCCGCCTGCCGCCGCAATCTCGGATCATGCGCTGCGATGATGGTGATCGTGCCCGGGCGCTTGACCTCGGCCAGGCAGCCAGCAATTGCCGCCACCCCGTCTTGATCCTGATGCGCTGTGGGTTCGTCGGCAATCAGAATTTCAGGCCGGGATACGATCGCCCGCGCGATGGCCACGCGCTGCTGTTCGCCGCCGGAAAGCGTGAACCCGATTTGCCCGGCCAAGTGGGAAATCCCCAGCCGTGCGAGGGCTTCATAACCGCATTGCCGCAACCCGGCAATGGATTTCATACGTGGAATAATTGGAAGCAAGACATTTTCAAGTACGGTCAATTCATTTAAAAGGCGGGGATGCTGAAAAACAATTCCAAGCTTTTGGCGCCAGCGGTCTCGGTGGGCGGTGTTCCAGCGCGACACGGGGGCATCGTCCGCCAGGATTTGACCCTGGGAAGGTCGCAAAAGGCCGGCCAGAATGTGCAGCAGCGTGCTTTTGCCGGCACCGGTCAGCCCTGAAATAATGGTCAGCTGGCCGGCATGAAAAGCGGCGCTGACGCCTTTGAGGACCGCACGCTGGGATCCATCCCATCCCCGACGCAGCAGGCCGATATCCTCACAGACGAGCGCTGCAACCATGCTAGATGAATTCCTTTTCAAGCAAGTCCTGGGGGTCGGTTGTCGCGGCTTCTATGGCCGGCCAGAGCGTTGCGGCCAGATACGGCAAAAAAACAAGCACGGCGATCTCGATCAGCACCCATGAAGCACCGGTTGCATCCAAATGCAGCACCGGTGCATGTTTTTGCCAGCCCAAGAGCAAATAACCGGGCCAGGAGACACCGGGCCAGCGGACAAGACCATAGGCGACCGCCAGCCCGCAGACCACTGCGGGAATCCCGCCGAACAGCGCTTTCAGCAGCTGGAGGCGGAAAATATCCGTCGTGGTCCAGCCCAAAGCCTTGTACAATCCGACCTCGTAGCGCCGGGCACTTTGGTTTCTGAATGCGCCGACCACAATGAAGGCCAGCGCCAGCAGCGCCGGCACCAGCATCATGTATGTCAGACCGCTGCGGCGGGCCAGCCCGGCGGAATACATTCCGGCTGCCTCCCGGCGCGTAATCAGGCGCACCGGCCAGGGAAATGCCTGGGTCAGGTCCGGCAACAACGCCTCGGCCTCACTTTCGTGAAACACCTCCAGGATAAGATCGGTGGCATATCCCGATGCGATCCCCAGGATGTTCCGGGCGTCGTCCGGATGCAATAGGACCCCATCATGGATGACCATACTCGACCGGGAGTCCAGCACCGCAGTTACTTTGACGGCCAGGGATTTTATACCAGTCAATATGATGCGATCCGCTTCGGCATTGGCCATGACACCGGGTCCTACAATTGCCTGCCCCGCAGATATAGAAGGCAAATTTTCCGGGAGACCGGCCGTCTTTAATGGCTGATCGACTCCATAAACCGTGACGGGACCCTCGGGGCCGCTTGCGGTCCCCCATATCCGCGTTCTGGCGCCGATGACGCCGGGAACGGATTTGGCAATTCGAATGGATTCGCGAGCCGGCAGCGGAGCCCAGCCGCCGGCACCAACTTTGCGAATGACGATGGAGGGTGCATCTTTTAAAATCCGTTCCGCCGTGCCGGCCAGGCTCTGGCTCAGCAGCAGAACGGTGCCCAGCAGCGCCACCAGCGATGCCAGGGATAGGAAAAGAAGAATGGCCACCAGCGGTTGCCTGAAAATATCTCTTATTGACCAGGCCAAAAACGGATAAGATAAACGGATTTTCATATTTTGTTTTCAATCCGGTGGTGTCAGGATTAAATCGGCCATACCCGGAGGTATTCTGACAAGCCGAGGATCATAGCGCCAATCAAGGGCCTGATTCGGCGCATCCGCCAGCCGCCGGGCGCGGCCGGATGGCACCAGCGTCAGCCGATTGAATCCGAAAGTTCGCACAAGCTGCACCCTTACATCCTGATGGGGATAACTTCGCAGCAGGGCGTCGCCGAAGACCATTCCAGCAACCAGGATGGCTGCAATCAGAATGAATATTCCGATTCCATTGCAGATACCCAGCCGGTCGGCCTGTCCGGGGGATGGTATCATTTTGGCGGTACGGCTTTCTTGCCGGTCAGCTTTTGCCATTTTTCGTCGGTCATTTCTCCCAGCCGAAAAACTGCCTTGCCGCCGTGCCGATTTTTAAAAACTTCAACCTGCTGTTCATTTAAAATGGGAACCAGGGCCGGTCCCATCGGCCCAACCACATCAGAGCCCGCCATCCAGTAAACGTTCAGGCCATCTGCCTGCTCGCCGCTGAAATAATCCTGAACCACACATATTTTTAATTCATCTTTGGAAACGTTTAAAAAAATCTCCGGATGCATCCAAGAACGGATCATGCAACCGGTGCCGCAAAAATAAAAGGTCCGGCCGCCGCTGAGTTGAATGGCGCTGGCAAACTTATTGTGGGCCTTGACTTTCATGGCGCACACCGGACAGCGGTCCTGATCACTGATCTGCATACGACCATTTTCATCCAGCGGTTTCAGGCCGGGTTTCGGCCCCGAGTCCGCCGGGACAGTCATCGCCGCAAAGCCGAAGAGCGAAAAGCCGATAATCCCCGCAACCAGAAAAAACCGTTTTAAAAGACCCGATCCAAATAATCCCGGTGTATCTAGATCACGAACCGTTTGCATGTGCGTCTCCTTTCATCCCAATCCTCCAGATTTTCTTTGTCGTTCGGGCACCCGATTGAGGCCGATCTCTTGGCGCAGACCCTTATTCAGACCATGTTAAGACGGCAAACGCCATAAAAAGTTTCTAAAGGAATCCAGGGGTCTTGTCAAACTCTAAGAGATTCAGCTGGAAATTAGGCTGCAATTTGCTGCTTTCCAAATATTTTCCGAAATGTTAGGGGTTATCCATTTTGGGTAGGTAAAGGGAGGCAATGCAGGTTTTTAGTAAATACGGCAGCGCAACTACGATCTGAAACACGAAGCATGTAAGCCATGAACGAACTGACGCTTTTTTCAATGTTTATGCTCGGGATCCTGGGAACCGGCCATTGCATCGGCATGTGCGGTCCTTTGATCATTGCCTTTCCGGGCCGGACCGGCAGTGCCTCGGCCCACTTATTTTATCATCTCGGCCGGCTGTTGACTTATGTGGTCGTCGGGATGATCATGGGCGGCATTGGGACCGGACTGGCGGAATTGGCCGCAATCACGGGCGGAGATTACCCGGCCTGGGTGGCCAAAATTCAAATCGGATCTTCGCTGCTGGCGGCATCGTTTCTGATGGTGTTCGGCCTGGTCCGCCTGGACCTTGTGCGGGAACCCGGGTGGATGTCCCTGGCCTCCCCCGCTAAATTGCCCGGGTACGGAAAAATTCTCAAATCAGCTGTTTCAGACCATGGCCGGGTTCAAATGTTTTTAGTGGGTTTGATGATGGGCCTGCTTCCCTGCGGACTTTCATTTGCCGCCTTCAGCCGGGCCCTTTCGGCCGGAGGGCCTTTTAGCGGGGCCCTCCTGGTTTTCGCGTTTGCCCTGGGCACGCTGCCGGGCTTGCTGCTGCTGGGAACCGGGGCGTCCGGACTTGCCCGCCGTTATCGGAAACACTCGGATATTTTGGCCGGGCTTCTCATGATTTATATGGCCGCCGAATTGGCTTTAAAAGCGTGGCGCCATCTGGGATAATGCCCCAAAATCAGGAAATTCAAATGACGTCAAAAATAGAAAAAAAGCAGCTGCCTGGACCTGCTCAAAGTCACTCGCTTGTCCACGAAGGCGGATTAAACAGGCCAATGCGAGGCAGCCCAAAACCAAATGCGCAGCATAACTAATTAGTCCGCCGAAGCTTCGATCGATCGGATTTCTTGAATTTTTCAGAACGAATCACAACCCTGAAGTTGCCATTTTTCGAGGCGGAATAATTAGACTTATTCCTGCAGTTTACATTCCTTGTCCCACTCAGGACATGCTTTTGCCATTTTTTCAGTATATTTGAGCATACACTCACCGCATTCCATGTCGAAATTGGGGACATGCCCGTACCGGTCTTTCATTTCCTCTTCAGACAGCACCTGGGCGCGACTGCAGCCACATTGCGGACAAGCCGTGTTGATGGTGTACCGTTTTTTTGCCATAGATTTCCTCCAACATTCAAATTTCATAAAATAGGCACCGCACAAACGCCACCGGTTATATAGCAGAGATCGGAATAAAAGCAAGCCCGGAGATTACATTGACGGTTTATCCGCTTAGCAAAGTGTTCAATGTCTCTTCGTCCAAAAGTTTTTCTTCAAGGGCTATTTCTCGGACGGTTTTTCCGCTCTCGTAGGCCTTTTTGGCAATGACCGCCGCTTTATCATAGCCGATTTTGGGTACCAGCCCGGTTACCAGGGCCAGGCTTTTTTCAATATAGGCCGCACAGGCTTCCCGGTTGGCGGTAATCCCAGCGATGCATTTTTCGTTAAAAACTTTGGCGACGGAAGCCAACGTAGAAATCGACTGCAGCAGATGGTAGGCAATCACCGGCAGCATGACATTCAATTCAAAATAGCCGCCTTGGCCTCCCATGGCAATCGTGGTGTCGTTGCCTATGACCTGGGCGGCCACCTGGATGACGGCTTCGGCCATAACCGGGTTGACCTTGCCCGGCATAATGGAAGATCCCGGCTGCAGCGCCGGAATGTTGATCTCCCCGATACCGCTGCGCGGGCCGGATGCCAGCCAGCGAATGTCATTGGCAATTTTCACCAGACTGACTGCCAGCGTCTTTAAGGCGCCGCTGGTTTCCACTGCCGCATCCTGTGCGGCCTGGGCTTCGAAGTGATTGACGGCCTCCGTAAACGGCAAAGCCGTATGCTCACAAACCAGCGCAATGACATTCTTTGCAAAATCCGGGTGGGCGTTTAAACCGCTTCCGACCGCTGTACCTCCCAAAGCAAGCTCGGCCAGCCGGGGCTCAACGGCCCGGATGCGCGCGATTCCAAGCTCAATTTGCCGGGCGTAGCCTGAGAATTCCTGGCCCAGAAACAGCGGCACGGCATCCTGCAGGTGAGTGCGTCCGAGTTTTTTGACATCTGCAAATTCTACGGCTTTGGCCGCCAGAACCTGGTTAAGGGATTCAAGGACTGGCAGGAGGCGGCGGTCAATGAGTGTTAAAGCCGAAATATGAATGACAGAAGGAATCACATCATTGCTGGATTGACCCAGATTAACATGGTCGTTGGGATGAACCGGAGAGCGGCCGCCTTTTTTGCCGGTTAAAATTTCATTGGCCCGTGAGGCCACCACTTCGTTCATGTTCATATTGGTGGAGGTGCCGGATCCGGTTTGATAAATATCCAACACAAACTGGTCGTCGAATTGGCCGTCTATGACTTCCTCGGCGGCGTGCGCAATGGCCCGTGCCAGCTTGGCATCCAGCAGCCCGAGGGTATCATTCACCCGGGCCGCACATTTTTTTATCAGTGCCAGGGCATGAATAAACGCCGGCGGAAACCGAAGGCCACTAATGGGAAAATTATCCACGGCCCGCTGGGTCTGTGAGCCGTAGTACGCATCCGCCGGGACCTGCACGGTCCCCATCGAATCTTTTTCTTCGCGATATGCCATAGCCGTATACCTTTTTTTAGCTCTTAATTATGAACACCCACCTGAGTTATAATGCCCTTCAACCCGTGCTTTTATCCATTTTAATAAAAAATTCGGCGAGCTTTGCGCAATGCGCTTGACCCGATGCTCAGAAGAGATGCGCAACATCCGCCATGATATGCTTGATTTGTTCTCCAAGCTCGTCTAATGCTTCCGGTTCCATATTCAGTATTTGAGCGGACTGGAGTTCGGCAAAATCGATTTCGTCATCAAAAAGGCTGAAACCGATTTTACGGGTGAGTACATTTGACAGGTGAATTACCAGGATTTCTTTTTCAGTTTCCGGGCTTAATTCTTTATCATCATGGTGGGCAAGGACGTTGACGAACGCATCATCGAATCCCCAGCGTTTGAGAAGCAGGCTGCCGAGACTCAGGTGGGCTTCCTGAAGATTGGCGATGACCGCAGACAGGTTGAGCTGCTTATCCCGGGAAGCGTCGGTAAAAGCTTTCAGCAGTAATACCTTCCCGATATCATGGGTCAATCCCATTAAAAAAAACTTTTCCGAATCGTCCAGCTTTAAATGTTGCGCGATTAATTTGGATCCGTAGGCGCATGCCAGGGAGTGCACCCACAGTTTGTCCATCAGTATTTTATACTGCACTTGGTCGGTATGGTAGAGGCTTTTATTGGCAATCGCCAGCACAATATTCAAGGTCTCTTTAAGTCCCAGCCGCGGAAGTGAACTTTTTACGTTCTGGATCTTTGAAACCCCGCGGTAAATGGGGCTGTTGGCGACAGAAATCAGGCGCAGCGAAATCACCGGATCTTTTTCGATAACATGGGCCATCTCTTCGGCGGTTGACTTCGGCCGTTTAACCACCGATTGGATTTCTTTAACCACCTGGGGCATCACCGGCGGATTGATTTTGCCGGCGGAAAACTTTTTGAGGATTTCAGTGAAGATTTCCCGCAGGGAAACTGTTTCCTTCTTCAAGAGGTAATCCTCGGATCGGCCGGAGTGGGCCTGGATAAAGGCGGAAAAATTTTTAATAAATCTTTGATCAAACAGCTGTCCCGCTTGGCTGTTTATTTCTTCCAGGGCTTCTGCAATGCTCATTTTTTTCCCGGACGAACGGGGGAATGCCAGGTTGTCAAAGTGATTGAACAGTCCGATAACCCGGGCGCCCAGGGGAATTTTGTCAGCTTCGATCCCATCGGGATAACCGCTGCCGTCAACGGCTTCGTGATGGTGGCGCACCATCGGCAATATGTCTTTGAGGTAGCTGATATTAGAAAGAATTTTTTCACCGCTGACGGGATGTCTTTTTATCCGGACCCACTCCTCCTCGCTCAGCGGATCGGACCGCTGCAATAAATCCAACGGGACCGCCACAAGGCCGATGTCGTGCAGCAGACCGCCAAAGCAGATCAGCTCTGCATCCTCGGCCTCAAGAACCTTATATTCTTCACAAAAATTAGCACAATTATTGGCCACCCGCTCCGAATGCTTCTTTAATAACGGATCTTTTTCTTCCAGCAACGCAACCAGTGTCCTGACAACCTCCAGAATGAAATTTCGCATTTCCGCCTTTGTGTTGGGAATTTTAGTTAATGCCATTTTTCATCTTTTCGATTAATAATAAATTCGTATTGTTACAAATTCGTTAGTTAAGCTTAAAAACAATAGGTGATTTTTGTCAAGTAAAACCGGCCGGTGCAATAAAGTTATGCGGTTATCCATTTAAGCCAAGTGACAAAAAAAAAGCGAGCGGTTGTGACCGGATCTGTCAAAGCCGGCTGGTATAATGGCCTCAACCATATAAGATAACGGGAGGAGGCCGCCATGATAGACTTTAAGATGCAAGAAGATTATCCCAAAACTGAAATTGAATTTGACCAGCGTTTTAGCAACCCTGACAGCTGTTACGAGTACCTGGCGAAAACCAGATGGCCCAATGGGTTCATATGTGAAAGATGTGGTCACAATGCTTTCTGGGTCAGTGCTAAACATATATACATATGCACTAAGTGCGAACATCAATATTCCCTAACCGCCGGTACAATCATGCATCGTACCAGAA
>CAYTBC010000104.1:0-16246 GCA_964435765.1 uncultured Desulfosarcina sp. | reverse complement strand
GGTTGGGGTTTAATGGATCTAAGACGCGACAGCTGGGCGGAGAAGTCCTGATCACCCTGGGTATAAGTGTCCTCAGCAAGCACCTTGCCCCCGATGGCTTTAAATTGGGCGACGAAATATTTGCTCAGGCTTTTGGTATAAGCGATAAACTGATCGGTAACCACATAGGCCGTCTTCCAACCGCGTTCCTTGAATGCATACTCTGCGCCGACGGCCCCCATGGTGGTGTTCCACATGGATAAGGTAAACTGTTTGTCGCCCAGCGACCACGAGCTGTACAGAGGATCGGAAGCACAGGTGGAAATACCGACAATCCCGACTTTTTGGGCTTCACGGCTGGCAGGCCCGCCGAAATCGAAATCGCACGGGGCCACAATGAGTTTGGCTCCCTGGTCGATAAGTTCCACGGCCGCGTTGCCGACGGTGACCGGATCACTTTTGCCGTCAATATTCACAAATTTGACCTGTTTTCCCAGAATGCCGCCATGGTCGTTGAGGTACTTGACGGCAACCTGGGCGCCTTTAAGGCCGGGTTCATCCAAAGGGGCCTGGACGCCGGTGAGACTCAACGCGCCGCCAATCAGGATTTCATCCGCTGCAAATGAGGTTGAAACGGTTGCAAATACGATCAATGTCAATGACAGCAGGCCGATTAATATGTTTCTTAAATGGTATTGCATTTTCTCCTCCTTTTTATTTGGATGTTTTCATGCAAAGTAAAGCGGTCGTCATCCGCCTCCTCTACAAGCAAAAAAAACATACATAATAATCAAATGGATTACAATTAAAATTAATTCACTTTTCAGGGTCGGTTGAATCAGCGCCTCCGCCGCGGCCTGGAAAGACGACGGCCGCACAGCTCGATTAATATGCCGCCGGTGGCCATGTTTCGGCAATCTCCGTTAGTATGGCTGCGGGTGGGGACCGGTTCGCCGGCGAGGTTTTTTTTGGCTTTGTCGGTCCAATCCGGGTTGATATTTTCAGGTGACTGGCATATAAAGTCAGTCTGTATTTTGCAAGTCCGTCAGGCTTTTGAATGATGAATCCGGAAGACGGCAATTTTTTCGTGAATTCTAAGCAGATTGGAGGTGCGGTATGCTAAAAAAAATCTTGTTGGCAACAGCTGTTTTGGCAATAACCTTGGGATGGGTTGCCGGGCCGGCTTCGGCCAAATGGCCCAATAAGGCCATCCAAATCATGATCCCCTGGCCGGCCGCAAATGACCCCTCGACCATGGTGGCCACGGCCATGGCCCCTTACATGTCCGAAGAGTTGGGGGTACCGGTGAAAGTCGTCAATAAGCCCGGCGGCGGCGCCGTACTGGCTACCAACGAATTGGCCCAAAGCCGCCCCGACGGGCACATGCTGGGGCTGATCTCCATCGGTCCCATGATCACCCAGGTTCTCCGGGGCAAAACCCCCTACAAAAACCAGGATCTCAAGCCCCTGGGGCTGATCTGGTCGTCGCCCTTTACGCTGGCCTGTCGCGCCGACGCCCCCTACAACAACCTCAAAGAGCTGGCCGCGTACGGCAAGAGCCACGAACTCAGGCTGGCGCACTGGGGTCTGGGAGCGGTGCCGACCCTGATCGCCATGAATGCGGCCAAGATCGGCGGCTTCAAATGGAAAGAAACGGCCTACAAACAGCTAAATCCGCTGCTGGTGGTCAAGGGGGATGCCGACGTCATTACCTTCTCCACACCCGGAATCCGGGATTATGTGGAGGCGGGGCAAATGAAAATTATAGCCTGCATGCTGCCCAACCGCCTGCCGCAGTACCCGGATGTGCAAACGGTCACGGAGCAGGGATTTGGAGCTGGTTACTCCATCTGGTTCGGGGCGTTCGTGCCGGCTAAAACTCCCGACGAGGTGGCCGAAAAATTAAGTGCCACATTTTTTAAGGTGATGGCCAAACCGGAAATCCAGGCCATCATCGAAAAGGTGGGTGTGATTCCGCATCCCATCGGTCCGCAGGCTGCCAGAGCTCAGATGGACAGCGAACTGGAAGCCTTCGGCAGCATAATGAAGGAACTCGGCATCATTAAATAGAATGCCAAAAGGAGAATCCGTGAGTCAGCAGCCGAAGCAACCCAGACGCATCCACGACCTGTTCAGTGCCTTTTTGGGGTCATTTGCAGCCGTTGCGCTCATCACTTCGCCCTGGAACGTGGATACCGAAGGCCCCGATCCGTTTTATAAAGGCCCGCTCATCTTCCCCATCATGGTGCTGTCCATGATGATACTGGCATCCCTGCCGGCGTGTTTCCGGCTTTTGTCTTCGCCGGCCGACCGCCTCCGGCGGCTGGATGAAGAAGGCTGGCCCAAAAAGACGCTGGTGGTGCTGGGACTGCTGATCGCCATGCTGGTCGGTTTGAACCTGATCGGCCTGGAGATATCCTGCTGGCTTTTTTTAACCATCTCGCTTTATTATCTGGGGCATCGGGGGATATTTAAGCTGATTGTGCTGCCGCTGCTGATGACCGGACTGATTGCAGCTGTGTTTAAACACTTTCTGGGAGTTTTCTTTCCCACCCCATTGATCATGGAGTGGCTGGGGGAATAAATGTGGGACAACCTGATCAGCGGCGCACAGGCGGCCTTGACCCTGGCCAATATGGGATCGCTTGTTTTCGGAACCTTCGTGGGGATCGTCGTGGGAATCCTGCCCGGCATCGGCCCCATGGTGGGCATGGTCGTGCTTCTGCCGTTTACCTTCTCGCTGCCCCCGGATGTGGCCCTGTCGATGCTCCTGGGAGTGTTTTGCGGCGGCTATTTCGGCGGGGCGGTGCCGGCCATTTTGATGCGAACGCCGGGTGTGCCGTCGTCTTTGATCACCAGCTTTGACGGCTTCCCGCTTACCCAGAAAGGTGAAGCCCAGACAGCACTTTCGGCGGCACTGTTCGGCTCTTTCGGGGGCGGCATCATCAGTGTTGTCATCCTGGTCTTTATGGCCCCCCTGCTGGCCCACGTGGCAGCCAATTTCGGCCCGCCGGAATATTTCGGAGCGGGCCTTTTCGGCGTCACCCTGGTGGTGATGGCCAACCGCGACCAGCTGATGCGGGGCATCCTGCTTTTAAGCCTGGGGCTCTGGTTTTCCACCGTCGGCATCGACGGGGCGACGCTGTCGCCGCGGTACTGCTTTGGCACCCTGTTTCTGCAAAATGGTCTGGACATCGTACCCGTTTGCCTGGGGCTTTTCGGCATCGGCCAAACCCTGCTATTGGTGGAGAGCAAAATTCTGCTGACCGACCGGATGAATCTGACCCGCAGCACTTTGGACTTTTCCAAACTCTGGGGGACTCTGCGCTACTGGAAGACCCTGATCCGGTCCGGCGTCATCGGCACCTTTGTCGGGCTGCTGCCGGGCACCGGCTCCATTCTGGCCTCTTTCATGTCCTATGAAGCGGCCAAACGGGCATCCAAACGTCCCCAGGATTTCGGCACCGGCACACCGGAAGGCTGTCTGGCCTCCGAGGCCGGCAACAATGCCGTGCCGGCCGGTGCCATGATCCCGCTGCTGACCCTCGGCATCCCGGGCGAAGCCCTCAGTGCCGTTCTGTTGGGGGTGTTCACCATCAACGGCATCTATCCGGGCCCGCTGCTGCTCATCAAGGAGCCGGTGCTGATCAACACGCTTTACGTCTCGATATTTCTGATCAACATCACGGCCTTCCTGATGCTGGCCCTCTGGCTGAAACCCTTTGCCATGATCGTCAGGGTTTCCACCACCCTTTTGGCGGTCAACATTATGATGATCTCGGTCATCGGCATCTACGCGGTCAATACCCGCACCTTCGATGCCGCCGTTGCAGTTTTTATGGGAGTGTTGGGGTATATACTCCTGCGGCTGAAATGGCCGGTGGTCAACCTGGTCATGGGCGTCGTTCTGGGCGAGATACTGGAAAACCGGCTGCGGGAGAGCCTGAGCATCGGCGACGGCAATCCTCTGATTTTTCTGACACGACCGATCTCGCTGACAATGATCATATTGACCGTTCTGATTGTGGTTATTCCGGTTTATAAAGACCGGCGCAAAAGGCAGCAGCAAGGCCGGTAAAACTCATTGAGGGATGTTGGTTATTAGTTGTTGGTTAAAGAACGGGAATTTAAATTCGGAAGTCGGCATGTAAAAAACATGACATCCCGGCTTTCCAGCCTGCCGGCTTCCCGGCCTCCCAGCTTCTGATTCCTGAATGCCGAATGAACCCTGACGGCATGAAGTGAAAGGAAATTAATATGACTTACCCGAGCGTTTATCCAACCGGGGCCACGGTTTACCTGCCCGAGCTGTGCTGGAACGGCTACACCATCTTTCAGGCCAAGGAACTGGGTGCGCTACTGGTCGACATGAACGGCCGCGAGGTGCGCCTGTGGCGAGGGCTGCACGGATTTCCCAACAAACTGTTTCCCGGTGGTTATGTCCTGGGGCACACCGGCGAACGCAATACCAAATTCGGCATGCAGGACTACCGCGACCTGATTCAAGTGGATTGGGACGGTAAGATCGTCTGGCAGTTCAACCAGTATGAATACATCGAAGATTTCGGTGAGGCGCCCCAGTGGATGGCCCGTGTCCATCATGACTACCAGCGGGAGGGCAATCCGGTCGGCTATTACACACCCGGCATGGACCCCCGCACAGACGGTGGCCATACCTTTTTGCTGGGCCATAAAAACCTTACCTGCAAGGCCATTTCCGACAAATCGCTTCTGGACGATACCATCTACGAGATCACCTGGGACGGTGACCTGGTGTGGGAGTGGGTGTGCAGCGAACACTTTGAAGAGTTTGGCTTTCGCGAGGATGCCAGAAACATTCTCAGCCGCGACCCCAATTTTCGTCCGGTCGGCGACGGCATGGGAGATTGGATGCATCTCAACTCCCTATCCTCCCTGGGCCCCAACAAATGGCACGATGCCGGAGATCAGCGTTTTCATCCGGACAACATGATTACGTGCGGCCGCGAGACCAACATCACGTTCATCATCAGCAGGCAAACCGGCCGGGTGGTCTGGAAGATCGGGCCCAATTACGATGAAACTCCCGAACAGAAGGCCCTGGGGTGGATCATCGGGCAGCACCACGCCCACATGATCCCCAGGGGCCTGCCGGGTGAAGGCAATATCCTGATCTATGACAACGGCGGCTGGGCCGGATACGGTGCACCCAACCCGGGCAGCCCGACCGGTGCTAAAAACGCGCGGCGCGATTATTCCCGGGTGCTGGAGCTTGACCCGGTGACTTTGAAAATAATCTGGCAGTACACACCGGCCGAAGCCGCGCTTGTGCATCCGACCGACAGCAACCGGTTTTACAGCCCCTTCATCAGCAGCGCCCAGCGCCTGCCGAACGGCAACACAATGATTGCCGAGGGCAGCGGCGGACGCATCCTTGAAGTCACCGCCGATCATCGGCTGGTCTGGGAGTATATAAGCCCTTACTGGGGCAAGCATTTTAAAATGAACATGGTATACCGGGCCTACCGCGTGCCCTATGACTGGGTCCCCCAGCGGGATCGCCCCCGCGAGACGGCGATTGCGCCCATCGATGTGTCCGCTTTCCGGGTTCCGGGTGCGGCGCCCGGCGGAGCCGAAGCCGAAATCAGCGTTGAAGGCACCCTGCCCTACCAGTCTTCCTCGGCGCTGTGCGTGGTGTCGGATACCGATGGAGGCGAGTGAGTCGGAACCTCCGGCAAGGGTGGCAGGGACATGCTCTTTGGATTGGAGCAAAGTAATTTAATTGACGTCCAAACTCGAAATCATAAGCACGAAATTCGAAACGAATTCGAATGACTGAAATTTCAATGTCAAAAACCTCAATTGGTTGAGGCACCCTGAATGTCCATAACCATCTTTTCTGCAACCGGCTGCGTGCGCTGCAAGGTCGCGCGGCAGTTTTTAAAGGGGCGCGGCCTGGCCTTTCGGGACCACGATGCTCTGGGTGAGGGCCGGGAAGACTTCAAAACCTTTTATCAAAAAAACCGCCGGAATATATACCGTGGTCCGGACGGAATTGAATTCCCCGTGTATTGGGATAATGAAGTCATCCGGCAGGGACTGCCCGCGATTCTGGCACATCTGGCCGCGGGGCCGGCGTTGGATGGATTTTTTAAACCCGGCCGGCTGCACGGCCAGTGGCTGGACGGCATCGACGTCTCCGCCGGCAATCCCGCCGCCGGTGAGCAATTTTTAGACGTTCTTCACTACTTGAAAACGCAGGGATTCAAGCTTCAGATAGCGACCAACGGCGTCAATGTGAACTTGCTGCAAAATTTGCTCGTGCGGGAACTGGCCGACCGGGTCATTATGGAAGTCATCGGGCCCTTTGAGCTGTATGATCTGATCTTAGAGCCGCCGCCGGACCACCGGGAAATCGAAAAAAGTATGGCGTTGGTTGCAGCCTGCGAAGACTACTGGTTTGTCACCCCCATTGCACCGGTTGTCAGAGAAACAGGGGATCCCGGCAAAATCAGCTACATCACCCCGGAGGAAGTCGCTGCGGCAGCCCATCTGATCCAAACGGCAACCGGCGATAACCGGCAGCCGTATCGCCTGCGCCCGTTCGATCCCAAACTGGCCGACGACGAACGGTTGAACACGGTGGAAGCCTTGGCCCCCAATGCACTTTTCAGCTACCGCACCCAGGCCCGCCGGCATCAAGTCAAAACTGAAATCCTTAAACCCGAATGACTAAAATTAATAAGGAGTCTTACCATGTCGCCGACCGATAAAATCATTTCACGCAACCAGGTACTCGTCGAAGATGACCGCACCGGCACCAGCCTGGAGACGCTGCGGCGCGCGGTGCTCGACAACCTGTTCTATATTCAGGGCAAGTTTCCGGCCATTGCCACCCGCAATGACTACTACATGGCCCTGGCCTATACCGTGCGAGACCGTCTCGTGCACAACTGGATTCGGACGGTCGAAACCTGGCTGCAAAAAGATGTCAAAATCGTGTGCTATTTGTCGGCCGAGTTTCTCCTGGGACCCCACCTGGGCAACAACCTCATCAACCTGGGGATCTACGACCCGGTTCGTAAAACGGCGGAGGCGGTCGGCCAGGATCTGGACAAACTGCTCGAACAGGAAGAAGAACCCGGACTGGGCAACGGCGGATTGGGCAGACTGGCAGCCTGCTATATGGACTCCCTGTCGACGCTTGAGGTACCGGCCATCGGATTCGGCATCCGCTACGAACACGGCATCTTCCACCAGGAAATTCAAAACGGCTGGCAGGTGGAAATGACGGACAACTGGCTTCAGCTGGGCAACCCCTGGGAAATTGCGCGGCCTGAAGTCCAGTTTGAGGTAAAATTGGGCGGCCGCACGCAGACCTACCGGGATCAGGATGGCCGTCAGCGGGTGCGTTGGATACCGGATCGGGTCGTCAAAGGCACTCCTTATGACACCCCCATCTCCGGTTACCGTGTCAACACCTGCAACACCCTGCGGCTGTGGAAGGCCGGCGCCGCCGAATCATTTGATTTTCAGGCATTTAACATCGGAGATTATTACGGTGCCGTCGAAGACAAAGTCGCCTCCGAAAACCTGACCAAGGTCCTGTACCCCAATGACGAGCCGGTCGCCGGCAAGCAGCTGCGCCTGGAGCAGCAATACTTTTTCGTCTCATGTTCGCTGCAAAATATACTTTACATTCATCGGCAGGCCGGCGGGCTGGAGGATTTACACAAGTTGTGGGCGCTGCAGCTCAACGACACCCACCCGGCCATTGCCATCGCCGAACTGATGCGGTTGCTGGTCGACGAAAACGCGATGGACTGGGACCAGGCCTGGAAGATCACGGTTGCCACCTGCGGCTTCACCAACCATACACTCTTGCCCGAAGCCCTGGAAAAATGGCCCCTGCCGCTCTTTGCGCGGGTACTGCCCCGCCACCTGGAAATCATTTTTGAAATCAACCGGCGGTTTTTGGACGAGGTTCAGCTTCGTTTTCCCAAAGACGTCGACCGGCTCTCCCGTATGTCTTTAATCGATGAAGGCGGCCAGAAAAATGTGCGCATGGCAAATTTAGCCTGCGTCGGCAGCCATGCCATCAACGGGGTGGCGGCGCTGCACACGGAATTGCTCCAACAGAATGTGCTGCGTGACTTCTACGAAATGACGCCGCAAAAATTCAGCAACAAAACCAACGGGGTTACCCCGCGCCGGTTTATGGTGCTGAGCAATCCCGGACTCAGCCGGCTGATCACCGGCCGCATCGGTGAAGGCTGGGTTAAGGATTTAAATCAACTTCGCGGTCTGGAACCATTGGCCGAAGATTCACAATTTCAGAACGATTGGCAGCGGGTGAAAATCGAAAACAAAAAAAGCTTGGTCGATCTGATCTTTGATCAAACCGGAATCAGCACGGATCCCAATTCCCTTTTCGACATCCAGGTTAAACGTATACACGAGTACAAGCGTCAGCACCTTAACGTTTTGCACATCATCACCCTGTACAACCGCATCCGGGAAAATCCGCAGATGCAGGTGACACCGCGCACCTTTATTTTCGGCGGCAAGGCCGCGCCAGGTTATTTTCTGGCCAAGCTGATCATTAAATTGGTCAATGCCGTCGGGGACGTGGTCAACTCTGACCCGGCTGTAAAGGATCGGCTCAAGGTGGTCTTTGTGCCGGATCTAAGTGTGAAAACCGGCCGCTGGATCTACCCGGCCGCCGATTTGTCGGAGCAGATTTCAACTGCCGGCAAAGAAGCTTCGGGCACCGGCAATATGAAATTTTCCATGAACGGTGCCTTGACCATCGGCACCCTGGACGGTGCCAACGTTGAAATCCGTGAAGAAGTGGGGGCTGAAAATTTCTTTTTATTCGGGCTGACCGCAGCTCAGGTTAAGGATTTAAAGGCACAGGGGTATAATCCCCGGGACTACTATGCGTCCGATCAACGACTGCGCCAGGCATTAGACCAGATTCACTCCGGCCATTTTCCCGGAGGCGACACCCGGCTGTTTCAGCCTCTGGTGGATGTTTTGCTCCAACGGGATGAGTATCTGGTATTGGCGGACTACAGATCCTACATCGAGTGCCAGGACCGGGTTGCAGAACTTTACCGCGATCAGGCCCAATGGACCCGTATTGCGATTTTAAATGTGGCCCGCATGGGCAAATTTTCGTCCGATCGTGCCATCCGGGAATACTGCCGGGACATCTGGAACGCCCAACCGATTAAAATCGATAAAGATAATTAATCCGCTGGCGCTTAAGTCCGACGCCTGCTGTTAAAAAAACCAAACTGCAAAACTCGGATTTGCCGTCTACAAAGAGCGGATTAATTATTTGCAGTCTATCTCCAGGGAGCACTCTCCATCCTGCTCGCTGAACACCGAGATTTGATCGTGCCCCGAACCAAGGGGTTTTTCAAGGTACAGGACATCGGCATCGGTAAAACAGGCATGGCGGACATAGTTTACGATGCCGGCTTCCCCCTTGATGAACCGGTAGCCGTCATCATTTTTGACGACCAAAACCGGAACCGTGTCAATCCCCAGCACGGACAGTACGAAGCGGTTGATCGCCGGTGAAAAACTCGGGTTGGGCTCGAGCTCGATATTGTCGATGGAATCGATCTTGTCCACGGGGTTCAAATACAGGTCGCAGCTGTTGCAATTGCTCAGGGTTTGAAGCACGTTGCGGCAATAGGGGCAGTTGGAAGAAAATATTAAATAGATTTCCTTGGTCGGCTTTGAGCAGGACCTCAGGCCGAATGCCGCCGTTTTCAATGGATCGGAAAGCGAGAGCACACCGGTCGGAATAAACGTCAAGACGGCGAATGCGGCCAGGGTGGCGGCACAGACGGCGGCCCCGGCGGCCATTTGCCGCCGGCTGTAAAGCAGGTTGAGCGCAAGTACCAAGGCAAAAATCAACAGGCAATAGCCGCAGAACGATCGCGCCACAAATATCTGGTAGGCCAGCAGCGCAGACTCAAATACCAGTCCGCAGGTTAACAGCAAACCCAGCAGATCCGGCCGGGATTTTGAGGGGCCTTTTTGCAAGCGCAGCCCCCAGAAGACCATTTGAAAGAATATCAGCCCCAATAAGTTCAGGTACAGCGGCGGGATCACGGTTAAACTTTCAACAACTTTGCACCCCGCGTTCGGGCAGAGAATGGTTCCGAAAACTAAACCGGCAATAACTTGAAACCCAGCGACGGCACTCGCAATTAAAGCTAAAATTTGCATACTCTCTCTTTCCTGTTCTCCGTAATGATTGATCGCATGCCGGCTAATTTAATGACATCTTAACCAGGGGTCAACATTTTTTGTCACCTTATAATCACCTGGATGCGTTGAAAGCTATTATGAAAAATTCCGATTCGAAGCAGAAGACTTATCCGGTTTCTGAAGAACAACCCAACGGACTGCCGCGCAAAGGCATGGCACTGCTGATTTCGCTGAGCATATTTTGGGGCTTGGCCTGGCCGGCAATCAAGATTTCCGTCAGCGAGATCCCGCCTTGGACGTTCCGGACGTATTGCCTGGTTTTAAGCGGTATCGGGATATTGATCCTGGCCAAGGCGAAAGGATTTAAACTCAAGCTGGCCCTTAACGAGCTTAAACCCCTGTGTCTGGTGGCGGTCTTTAATATCACCGGCTGGCACATGTTCTCGGCCCATGGCGTTTTGCGGATGAATGCCAGCCGGGCCGTGATCATAGCGTTTACCATGCCGCTGTGGGCGACTATCTTCAGCGCCATTTTTTTAAAGGAGCGCATCACATCAACGCGGTTGTTGGCTCTGGGGATCGGAATCGGCGGGCTGGCATTCTTGATCTGGCCGGAATTGGGGGCGGTCGGCGCCTCGCCGGTGGGCGCCTTGTTGATGCTCTGCGCCGCGCTTTCGTGGGCCACGGGGACGGTCCTCATCAAACGCACGAATTGGAACACCCCCACCACGGTGTTGACCGGCTGGCAGCTTCTGCTGGGCAGCATCCCGGTTGTTATCGGGGCGCTGGTGTTCGAACCTTTGAGTGCGTCTTGGGGTATTTCCATGAGAGCGGTGCTCGCGCTGCTCTACATGGTGGCGTTTCCCATGATTTACTGCCACTGGGCCTATTTCACCCTGGTCCGCATATTTCCCGCCAGCATCGCCGCCATCGGGACTTTGGCCATTCCGGTCGTGGGCGTCTTCAGCAGCGCCCTGATCTTGGGTGAGACCATCGGAATTGCCGAAATCGTCGCCCTGGTTCTGGTAATTTCAGCTTTGGCGCTGGTCATCCTAGTTGAAAAAAAATATTAAGCGTTTGACTTCAAGGCTTCCATAGCCAATTTTGCCGCCCCGGCCAGCGTGGTTTCCCCCAGCGGCACAAATCGAAATTCTTGCAGCATACCCTGCTTGTACCCGGTGTATGCATCACTGGCGCCGCCGCCCACATGGTAGATTGTGCTGGACAGCCGGACCTTCTTTTTCCATTCGGAGATGCTTTCAATCTGAAACGCAATAATCCCGTAAGCAATGGCCCGCAGGAGATCATCCCGGTCGGTATTCAGCGTCAGGCGGGTGAAGGCTGCGCTTTTGCGCTTGATCCGGTGCCGGTCACCCGACAGATAAGGATAGAAACGCGCTTCGGGCGTTTTGCCCGGCGCCAATACCTGCCTGAGATAATCACTGTAAAACGCCTCTCGGCTCATTTCTTTACAAAAATTGGCCCGAAACCATTCCAGGGATGCGCCGCCGGCGCCGACTGTCCGCATTGCCAGCCACCTTCCGGGGTACGCATGCGTCCTCAACAGGTGATTTCTGGAGACGATGGGCTTTGCCAGACACAAGACCAGTATTTCGACGGTGCCGGAAGTATTCATGATGTCGCCGTCATGGGTGACCCCCGCGCCCACCGTGGCGCAGGTAGTATCGTTGGCACCGATGTTCACCGGTATGTTCCCGGGCAAACCCAGCGGGCGGGCGGCGGCATCAATGAGTTCGCCGGCCAGGGCGGTGGACATCAACACGTCGGGCAGTTTGTCTCTTTCGATCTCAAGGGGTCCGTAAAGCCTTGGGTCCCAATCGCCATACCCGACCGTATCGTACAATCCGGTAAAAGACGCATTGGAGGGGTCGATCAGAAATCTACCGGTCAGACGTTTTAAAAAAAATGTGACCGCGTGCCCGAAACAGACCCCTTGATGGGAATAAACTTCCGGCTCGTGATCCCTGATCCACAGCAGGCTGGTGGCCGAAATGCCGCCGGGTATCGGTAGATTTCCGGCAATGTTTAAAAACGCATCTTCGCCGACTTTGCGCAAGGCCCACTGCGCCTGCCGGTAGCTGCGGCGATCCAGATGCAGAATGATCGGCCGCAGCGGACGGCCATCGGCATCCATGGGAAGCAAGGAAGGACAAAGCGTCGCTAACGTCACCACCGAGACGCGGCTCCTGTGTTCCAATTTACTGCAGGCCCGAACCAGTGCATCCCAGAGGATTTCGGCATCAATTTCAACTTTATCCCGGGAGACCACCCGCGGCGCGTATTGCACCTGCTGTCTTTCCAGCACGGCCAAATCCGGATCGATGACACAGGCCCTCAGCGATTGGGTTCCCACGTCGATGGCTAAGATACAGTCCATAAAAAAATGCCTAAACTGTCTAAAGTGCCTAAATTGGCATATTAACTTTCAGCTTTGAGCTATGAGCTTTGAGCTCTTCCTACCTGTACCTTTTACTTTTCGCCTTGAGCCTTATTCCTTTTCCAGATACTTCCACCGCCCGGATTCAAGGATTTGCCGGTTGGCGACGTTGGGCGGCTCCTGCCCGGCAAAAACGTCGAGAACACAGCGGGCCGCCTCGGTGGCCATGCGCGTTACGCACTCGCCGGTGAGAGCCGCACTGTGCGGGGTTAGAATGACATTTTCCAGCTTCAAAAGCGGATGATCTTCGGGCACCGGCTCCCGGCTGAAGACATCCAAACCGGCCCCGGCGATTCGGTTGTTCTGCAGTGCTTCGCACAAGGCAGCTTCATTGACCACCCCGCCCCGCGAAGCATTGATCAAAATGGCGTCGGGTTTCATCGAAGCAATTTCGGGGGCATCCACCAGGTGGCGCGTCTGATCCGTCAGCGGCACATGAATGGAGATGACATCCGAGTTGGCCAGCAGCTCTTCCAGTTCCACGAATGCTGCTCCGGCGCTGAGTTCGCTTTTCTTTTCAGCCGTTAGATAGGGGTCGTATGCCAGCACCTGCATGTCGAATGTCTGCCGGCAGATTCGTCCGATCTCACTGCCGATCCGGCCGAATCCCAGCAGGCCGATGATTTTTCCGCGCAGATCCCGCGGCAGGTTCCGGTAGCGAATGCCGAAATTGCCCTGGCGCACGGCGCGGTCCAAAAGATAGAGCTTTTTCGACAACGCCAGCATCATGGCCAGCACATGTTCGGCGACGCTGATGGTGTTGACGCCCAGATTCGAAGTGACAATGATCCCTTTTTCCGAGGCCCCCGCCACGTCCACATTATCCAGTCCGCCGCCGGTGCGCGCGATGACCAGCAGCTTATCGGCGGCGGCCAGCAGATCACGGGTAATGGTGATGCCGGTTCTCAGGATCATTCCTTGCGCATCCTGCATGAGCGGCAGGACCGTCTCCGGCTTCGGGTCGGCCGCCACCGTGATGGTGCAGTTTTGCTGC
Organism: uncultured Desulfosarcina sp.; assembly: GCA_964435765.1. Classification (GTDB taxonomy): domain Bacteria; phylum Desulfobacterota; class Desulfobacteria; order Desulfobacterales; family JAFDCJ01; genus JAFDCJ01. The sequence continues at coordinate 2,609 of CAYTBC010000104.1, read as the reverse complement.
TCAAGCAAGGCAACCGCCGCAGACTCGATGGGTTGGGGTAAGAGAACATTCATAGTGCCTCGGGATGGAGGAGTCAGAGATCTATTTTCTTTCATCTGTCATCCGGTCCCTAATATGAACATGGCCGGAACAGTGAACAGATTGAACATTGAACATCGAACATCCAACATCGAACGTCCAATATGGGTGGCGCTGCGCTTTGTCTATTTTAATAAGAGCGAACAGCAAAAGCATGGAAAAGCGAACCGCAGAATATCGAATATCGAAGGGTTGTGTCGCTTCGCTCTGTCATTTTTAAATTAGACAGGATTCATTCTCGGAAGAAGCGCAGGCCCTATCCCAAAAATTTCTCAACCGTTTCCGCGATCTGTTCGCCCTGGAGCCCCAGAGAGAACAGCAGTTCTTCGTAAGGCCCCGTAGCCGCATACTGGTCGTCCACGCCGAGCATCTTCATGGGCGTCGGGTGCTCGACTGCGAGCAGTTCGGCAATGCAGCCCCCCAATCCCCCCGCTAGGTAGCCTTCCTCGACCGTTACAATTTTGCCCGTCTCTTCAGCGGCTTTCAAAACCAGCTCGCGGTCCAGCGGCTTGATGGTGTGCATGTTGATCAGGCGAGGAGCGATTCCCCTGCTCTTTAGAATTTTTACCGCCGCCACTGCTTTGGACAGCACCGTGCCGGTGGCAATGATGGCGACGTCGCCGCCCGCTTCCATAACCACCCCCCTGCCGATTTGGAACGGATAATCTGCATCCATGAGCACGGGCATCTTGGGGCTGCCGATCTTGATGTACACCGGTCCGACATGATCGGCGGCGGCATGCACGGCCTTGACGATATCGACCGGATCGCCCGGATTGATCACCGTGACACCGGGAATGGTTCGAACGATGGCGATGTCGTCCAGTGACTGGTGCGTGGCTCCCAGATCCGAGTAGGTCAACCCGGCGCTGCGGCCCACCACCTTGACATTCTGGCGCATGTACCCCAGGTCGTTGCGAAACATTTCAAAGGGCCTGGCCGTCACAAAGGGGGCGATGGCGGCAAAAAACGGAATCTTGCCGGTGGTTGCCAGTCCGGAAGCAAACCCCATGATCCCCTGCTCCATAATTCCAAACTCAAAATGGCGCTCGGGAAATTTCTCTTTAAAGGGCGTCATGCCGGAGCCGCTCGAGCTGTCGGCTGAAAGGGCCACGATGCTACTGTTATTTTGCGCGGCTGCCAGCAGCGCTTCGCCAAATGTTTTGCGCGGATCCCTCATCTCTTCCATTAGGCTATCCCCTCCTCGATCTGCCGCAGGGCATTTTCTGCGATTTCCAACTCTTCGTCCGTTGCCTTCCAGTAATGGAAGTTTACCTTGCCTTCGGCAAAGGGCAGGCCCTTTGACTTCACCGTATCGGCGATGATCATGGACGGCTTGCCTTTTTCGAAAGGGATATCGGTCGCGTTTGCATAAATCTGCTTCATATCATTGCCGTCAATGACTCGCACACTCCAGCCAAAAGCCTGCCAGCGTTTGTCCAGGGGTTCATACGACATGACATCCACGGTCCGGCCGCCAATCTGCAGGGTGTTGCGGTCAATAAAAACCAGCAGATTATCCAATTTGTGGTGACTGACGGCGGCGGCCGCCTCCCAGTTGGAGCCTTCGGCCAGTTCCCCGTCACCCATCACCACGTAGACTTTGGCATCCAGATTGTCCATTCTAAGACCCATGGCCATGCCGCCGGCAATGGAAAGGCCGTGGCCCAGGGCCCCTGTATTGGTTTCGACACCGGGCAGCTTGTGCATATCTGGGTGTCCTCCCAGGCGGGTATGCATGGCGCCATAGGTATCCAGCAGTGATTTTTCGAAAAAGCCCTTTTCCGCCAGGGTCCCGTAAAGGGCGAGGCACTTGTGGCCGGCGGAAAGGACAAAGCGGTCGCGCTCCTTCCACTTCGGATTTTTCGGATCGACCCGCATGATTTTGAAATAAAGGGCCGTCATGATGTCGGCGCACGAAAGCGCTCCGCCGACATGCCCGGCGCGGCCGGCCTTGATCATCCGCAAAACGTTTTTGCGAATTTGAACAGCAGTCCTCTTGAGACTGATCTCTTCTTCATGATTTAAGTTTTGCACGTTTAATCACCCACTGTTTGAAAGTTATTTGGTCAATTTTAGCAATGCAACCGTAACTGCATCAACATACTCGGGGATCTCAGGCGGCGTTCGGCCGGATACGTGCCGGCCGTCAACGACGGCCGCCCATTTATCGCTGTATTCACCGCCCATAATAACCACCGAATCGCGCGAGGCCTGCCATCCGGTCACTTTCTTGCCCGCTATCAGGCCGGCCGCTGAAACCGGTATGGATCCGTGGCAGATATAGGTCAAAATCTTTCCGGCCGCAGCCGCCTTTTTCAGGAATTCAAGCGGCGTTCCGGTTTCAACCATATTGTAGGGACAAAAGGCGCCCGGAATCTGCAGGGCGTCAAAATCATCCATCCTGACATCGGCCAACTTCGCGATGGTGTAGAAGCTCTCGGGGATCTCCTGAAACGGCACCGACATTCCGAAGTTGCCCTGCACGACATCCAGACCGACCAGCGGCGGGCGCGAACGCACAACCGGCG
>CAYTBC010000103.1:0-16259 GCA_964435765.1 uncultured Desulfosarcina sp. | reverse complement strand
CCGGAGCGGGCGATTTCAATGTTTAATATGTTATAGCTGCGGTTGGAACAGATGAGGGTGGTGATGTTTAATCCTTCGCGGGCCTGCATCCACAGAGCCTGCACGGTGTACATGGCACTGCCGTCGGACTGAAAATCGATTACCGGCCGCTGCGGGCAGGCAATAGCGGCGCCCACGGCGCAGGGCATGCCGTACCCGATGGCGCCCCCGGGAAGCATCAGCAGTGTGTGAGGCGGCAGACCGGGCCCTAAAGGGAAATAGGCAGCCCCGGAAGTAATGGACTCATTGACGATAATTGCATGTTCGGGCTGCAGAGCGGCCAGGAGGAGGCAGGCATTTTGAGCCGTCAGTTTGCCTTGTGGAGGCCGGGGGCGCTCAATCCGTGAGAAGCCGGCGGCAGCCGCATCGACGCTGCCGGGTCCCCCCAGGGCAGCGGCCAGATTTTCCAGCGCTTGCGGCAGGTTTTGATCAGCCGCTATTATTTGACAAATATCCTGGTTATCGTTTAGAAGTCTGCTTTCATACCCTTGCCAACCAAAAAAGGTCACCGGTTCGGCGGCGCCCGCCAGCACGATCGTCCGGTATTTGGATAACAGGTCCAGTGCCTGTCTGGGAAAATAAGGTATGAATTCGGTCGCGGGAATCCCGACACCCCGTTCCATGCGGGCCGGAGAGCGCTCCGATAAAAGATCACAGCCGGTTTTGACTTTAATTCGGGCAGCGGCCGCCAAACCCCTTTTGCGCAGCGCCCGGCCGCCCAGGATGAGGGCGGCATTTTGACCGGTCCGCAGCAGGTCGGCCGCCCGTTCGATGGAAACCTCATCAATCGAAACAGCGGGAGTTTTCGCCAAGTGGATTTTATTGTCAAGGCTGTCGGACCACTGGAGGTCACTGGGCACAATCAAGGTTGCCACCTTTCCCTGCAGCGCGGCCGTGATGGCATCGACGGTATCCCTTGATACAGTTTGAGGGGCGGCAACGCTTCGCTGCCAGCCGGAGACCGTTTCCGCGAGCGTAACAATGTCCATGTTCAACGGCGCATCGGCCGACCGGTGCCAGGTGGCATGTTCGCCGACCACGTTGAACACCGGCGTCCGCGCCCGGCGGGCATTGTGCAGATTGGCAATGCCGTTGCCCAATCCGGGTCCCAGATGGAGCAAGGTCATGGCCGGTTTGTCCGTCATCCGGCCGTAGCCGTCGGCCGCTCCGGTGCAGCAGCCTTCAAACAGGCCCAGAATCGGCCGGATACCAGCAACCGAATCAAATGCACACACCAGCGGCATCTCGGTGGTGCCGGGGTTGGTAAAACAGACTTCGATGCCGGCCTTGACGGCGGTCTTTAATAGGATTTCGGCGCCGTTCATATATGTTCCTCACTTTGGATAGCGTTCTTTTAATTCAGCTTAGATACGAGTTAGGTAATTACGTGATGGTTCGATGACCGTGTCAGTTGTTTGTTGTAGGTTGTAAGTTGTTAAAATGGAATCGCTTCACTAAATCTTTTTTAAACATGCAACTCGCTATCCGCCTATAAAGATCGTCGCATCCACGGCCACCGGAAGACCCTCGCAGACGATCATGGGATTGATGTCGATTTCTTGGATCTGCGGAAATGATAAACCGAGGCGGCCGATTCGAACCAGAATATCTGCCAACGCATCCCGGTCGACTGCCGGAAAGCCACGGAATCCGTTCAAAAGCTTTTGGGTTTTTAAGCGTCCAATCAGCTCAAGGGCTTCCGCCTGCGACAAAGGCGCCGAGGCAAAAACACTGTCTGCCATCACTTCGGCCAGGATACCGCCAAAACCGCACATCACACAAGCGCCGAATTGAGGATCGCGGATTAACCCGACGATCAGCTCCGGATAACCATGAAGCTGCTTCTGAATTAAAACGGCGCCGTTGTTTGACATTTTTTTCCGCAACTCGTCAAATACGCCGGCGGCGGCTTCAGTCGAAGATATTCCGGTGCGTATCAACCCCCGTTCGGTTTTGTGGACTTCTCCCGGCACCAGTCCCTTTAGAACGACCGGCAGTCCCAGGGTCCCGGCGATCTCTTTGGCCTGGTCGGATGAGGACACAATATGCTCCGCGACCACCGGCAAATTGCATAGCGCCAGTATCTGCTTGGATCGGTGCTCATCCAGCGGCCCGCTGCCCGTCCCCAGCAATTCCTGCAATTTTTCTCTATGCGGCAGGGATGTCCCCAAAGCCGTCCCATGACCGGTTGTCTCGGGTATTTTTTTGCGCGAGACCACAGCAGCCAGACATTCCACCGCCCGGTAAAGCTCACCGAAAACCGGGAGTCCTAATTCCTTGGCGTGCAGCTGGAATTTGTGCGCTTCGTCCCGTTTTCCCATGACCCAGCCGAACAGCGGTTTCCCGGCCTGCCGCGCCATCTCAACCAGGCTGCTGACATTTACATCGGAAACATCGCCGCCGACAAAGCTGTGAAACAAAATCGCATCCACTTGGGGATCGCCGCAGACGGCCTGAAACGCATGGCGATACGCCTTCTTGCGCCCGTTGAGTTCGACGGCCGGCCAGAGGTCGACCGGATTGGAAACCGGCATCCAGTCCGGATATATCTCTTGGAGTTGTTCAACGGTGCCGGTTGAAAGATCGGCCACCCTTAAACCATGCTGCTCGATAAAATCAGCGGAAAGAATTCCGGCAGCGCCGCTCATGGTCAGGACGGCCACCCGCCGACTTTCTTCGGGCGGTATTTGCGGATAATCCGCCAGTGATCGACACAAATCCATCATCTGTTTGAAATCGTAAGCCTCCACCACCCCAACCTGGGCCAGGGCACCGCCCACAACCGCGCCGTTGCCCGCCAGGCTGGCGGTGTGGCTCATGGCGGCCTCAGCCCCTTTTTGGCTTTTGCCGCCTCGCAGCACCACGACCGGTTTGGCAGATCGTCGGCAAAGATCAATGAATCGTCTCCCGTCGGGTATCGATTCGAGGTATAGACCGATGACGCCGGTCGCGGGATCATCGATTAGATATTCCAATACATCGCATTCATTGACGTCGGCTTTGTTTCCGATGGAACAGGCTTTGCTGATTCCCATGATCCCATTGGTCATGATGTCGATTAGAAACCCGGCGGACAGCATGCCGCTTTGAACCACTAACGACACACTGCCGGATACCAGCCCCTTTTCCCAGATGGCCGGCAGCACAAAAGAAAACACCAGACTGTGCACCGCATCAACCAAGCCCATGCAATTGGGCCCCCAAATCCGCATCCCCGTTTCTTTGCGAATGGCGATGATGCTCTCCTGAAGCTGCTTCCCTTGATCGCTGCTTTCGGCAAAACCGCCGGATTCGATCATGACGCCCCGAATTCCGCGCTGGGCACATTCGCGCACCACCCCGGGGACCCTCGCAGCCGGTACAAAAACGATTGCCAGATCCACCGGATCCGGCACCTGCGATACGGACGGGTAGCATTTTAATCCGCTAATCTCCGGATAGCCGGGATTTACGGGATAGATCCCACCCTTGAAACCTTTCATCACATTGTTTAGTATGAAGTGGCCGCCCTTGGTGGGATTGGCGGATGCCCCTACGATGGCAACGCCTTTTGGTTTGAAGAAAAATTCCATAAATTTTTATCCTAAAAATTTAATTCGCCTGCGGCGGACAAACGTCTAATTCCCCGCCCCTCAGGCCGATTATAATTTTTTGCTGAACACCCTGAGGCTTGCTGTGGGGTCGTTCATTCAAATGATGAAAAATCAGGTTTACGGCGCTCAAAAAATGCCTTGAACGCTTCATCGCATTCGCCGGAAGTCAGCCTTTCGGAAAAATGATTTCTTTCCGCCGCCATAGTGTCGCCAATGGATTGCAAGTGGGGTTGCCTGAGCAGTGCTTTGGTTATGCGCACGGAAACCGGGGGCTGTTTGGCCAGCTTTTGGGCCTGGGCGTAAGCCTTATCGATCAGTTCGGAATCCGGGTAAACGGCATTGACCAACCCGATTTCAAAGGCCTTGGCGGCCGAAACCGGCTCGCCGAGCAGCAGCAGTTCAGACGCGCGCCGCTGTCCAATGAGCCTGGGCAACAGGAAACTGGAAGCGGCTTCCGGACACAGTCCAAGCGCAACGAAAGGCAAAATAAAGATCGCGCCTTCACCTGCATAAACCAAATCACAGTGAAGCAGCAAGGTCGTTCCCACACCCACAGCCACCCCCCCGACAGCGGCCACGATCGGCTTTTTCGCATGGCTGATGGCTGCCAGGAAATTGGTGACATCCTGATTATTGCCGTCTTGCCGAAAGGCTTGAAAATCTTTCAGATCATTGCCGGCCGTAAAACAATCTGCCGTGCCCTGTAAAAAAACAACCCGAATGCCGCTATCGTCATCAGCCCTCACGATCGCATCTGCCAGGGCAGCATACATGGCCCGGGTCAGGGCATTTTTCTTTTCCGGCCGGTTGATCCTGATGCGAAGAATACGATCACGGACTTCAGTCACAATCTCCGGGTAAGCTTTGTCTGTTGCCATTTTGAAATTTCCTAATGTCTAGTTGATTGGGTTGACGATGTTGATCCATGCAAAGTTAAGGTTAGCCCCTTCATTTTCCTCTGAGAGGGAGTCAAATGAAAAATAATCTCTCTCTGCGTCCTTTGCGTCTCTGCGGTGAGACTTTTTAATTTCTTTCGAAGACGGCCGCAATCCCCAGACCGCCGCCGCCGCAGATGCATTCCAGACCGTAGTGCACCCCGCGGCGCTGCATTTCGTGCAGCAGCGTGACCAACACGCGAACACCGGTGGCTGCGATGGGATGCCCGAGGGAAATTCCGGAACCGTTGACGTTGACTTTACTGTAATCCTGCGGACCCACACCCATCTGCTTTAAATCGGCGAGAACCTGCGCGGCAAAAGCTTCCTGGACCTCGATGAGATCCATCTGCTCAATTTTGAGTCCGGCAGCGTCCAGGGCATTGCGGACAACCACAGGAACGGTTCGGTAGGTGTGCCGCGGGTCGTCACCCACCACGGCGCAGGAATTTACCGCCGCCATCGGTATAATACCCAACTCTTTTGCCATTTTGGTACTGGCGATCACGACGGCTGCCGCCCCGTCATTTTCCGTCGAGGAGTTGCCGGCCGTGCATACCCCCCCCAAGACCGGTTTAAGACCTGCCAATTTCTCAAGGGTCGTGTCCGAACGCGGGTTTTCATCGCGCTCCACCAGGATCGGCCCGCCTTTGCGCTGCGGTACCGGCACGGCAATTATTTCGTCATTGAAAAAGCCGGCATCCATCGCCGCACATGCTTTTTGATGGCTTGCCAGGGACCATTGGTCGCAGGCTGCACGTGAAATATTTTCCTCTTGGGCCGCGGTCTCAGCCCAGGTCATCATGGCCGGCAGCACGCCGTAGCGCTCGGCTGGCTGCGACATAACCCGGGCGCGCTGAATGCGATCATAAAACTTTAGCCCCCAGATGGACAAATCGCCGTGGCCGCGGGGCATGCCCCGGCTTCCGCCCACTCCCCATTTAATGTTTCCGGGAAGGTAAAACTCGGCATTGCTCATGCTTTCGACACCGCCGGCCACAATAATCTCCGCCTGACCGGACATGACCAGACTGGCGGCATACCGGACGACATCCAGCCCCGTGCAGCAGCGCCGATCGATCGTCATGCCGGGTATCGTCTCCGGCCAACCGGCCTTCAGCAGGGCCATCCGGGCAATGTTTACATATTCGCCGCTCTGGTAGGCTTGTCCCATAATGACTTCATCCACTTGATCCGGCTGCAAGTTGGCCCGTTTGACGGCTTCATTGAGGACCAGGCTTGCAAGATCATAGGCTTCGACATCTTTGAGAGCTCCCATGTATCGGCCGACCGGCGTCCGCACGGCACTGATGATGACGGGTTGGTTCATTGTGGACTCCTTTGTCAGTTCCTCAATATCAGAACCTTTACTTATTCAAGCTGTTAATATGTATTGAATCAGATACTTGATACTGGATGCTGGTTTCTGGATTAAAAAGGATAGGAAATCATTCTATCAAGTGTCTAGTATCTAGTATCCAGCATCTGTTATTAATATTGCAGGCGCTTGTAAAAATGATAAATTCTCTATTATCCGGCCGTTGCAATAGCTTCTAACTCCTTAGCAGATTCCGCGATATCACCATGCGCTGGATTTCACTGGTTCCTTCGAATATGCGGTAGAGCCTGACATCTCTGAGGAACATTTCTATTTGCGATTTTGACAGATAGCCTTCATCGCCAAATATATCCATGGCCCGATCGGCGATCCGGCTGGCCATCTCGGTGCAGAACAACTTGACCATGGAGGCTTCGTGGGTAACGTTTTTGCCGGTGTCGCGCAGACGGGCCGTGTCATAGAGCATTTGCCGGGCAGCAAAAATTTCAGTGGCCATGTCTGCCAGGCTGAACTGGGCGGCCTGCAAATCGTCCCTGGATTTTCCGGAATTGATTTGGTGCTTGATATGGGCCACACAATTTTCCAGCAATTTTTGCGAGGCCCCCAGCGCACAGGCCCCCATGGTCAGGCGCCCTTTATCCAGAACCCGCATGGCGGTTTTGAAACCCTGCCCCACCATTAATGGGCCGCCGATAACATTTTCTTTGGGAACCCGGCAGTTTCGAAACACCAGTTCGTTGGTGTGCGAGCCTTTCAATCCCATCTTCTTGTCCGGCGGACTGACGGACAGCCCGGGAAAATCCTTTTCGATGATAAAGGCGGTGAACCCGCCCCGGGCGCGCTTGTTCTCATCGGTGACCGCAATGGCGGTGATCACACCGGCGCAGTCACCGTTGGTGATAAATTGTTTGGTGCCGTTTAGAATCCAGTAGCCGCCTTCTAAAGCGGCACTGCATTTGATATTGGCGGCATCGGAACCGGCATCCGGTTCGGTGAGGGCAAACGCGGCCGTCCATTCACCGGCCGCAATCCGCGGCAGGTATTTGCGCTTTTGATCCTCGGTTCCGTCGAACAGAATGCCCATGGAGCCGATGCTGTTGCTGGTGCCGATCCGCGAGCGAAAGCAGGCATTGGTTTTGGTCAACTCCTCATAAACCAGAATCTCACCCAGGGTTGATAAGCCCAATCCGCCGTAGGTGCGGGGAATGGCAAGGCCAAAGAGACCCAGACTGCGCATTTTTGCCACAATTTCCTGCGGGATTTCGCCCGTAGCCTCCACCTGCAATGAGATAGGATTCAAATCTTCTTCGACCAACTGTTTGACTTTATCCCGCAATAACAGCTGATCATCAGGAATGGAAAACTCCATTTCAGAAAGCCCCGTTCGGAATTTCAACAACTTCACGGCCTTTACGCAGGGCTTTTTCCAGGGTGGCCCGCGTGTGAGGCAGGGTGATATCCGTAAAATAGGTGGCCTGCAAAATCTTGCCGGTGCAATAGTCGTTTTTTCGGCCTTTTTCGATGGCGCGGCTCGCAATGACGCCCATGTCCAGCAAGCGCCAGACCATGATGACTTCGCCAAAGGCTGTCAGGGCCGGGTACGTGTTGGAGGCCCACTGCAAGGGATCGGACTGCATCTGGTCCCGCATGGTTTCGGCCACCGATTTCAAACGCACAACCGTTTCGGCCAGTTCGCTGATCTGCCCGCTCAGCAGCGGGTGATTCTGCTGATCGCGGCAGAATTTTTCAATTTCACCTCTGAAGGCTGCAAACGGCGCCCCGCCGTTGATGCGCATTTTGCGGCCCATCAGATCCATGGATTGGATCCCGTTGGTGCCCTCGTAAAGTGACATAATCTTGGCGTCCCGCAGATATTGTTCCAGGGGATACTCCTTGCAGTAACCATATCCGCCCAGGCATTGAAGGGCGGTTTCACACACTTTAAATCCCATATCCGAGCAGTATGCCTTGATGATCGGGGTCATAAAGTCTACCAGATCGCTGTAGTGCTGCTTTTCTTCTCCCTGCGGAAGTTCCAGAGCATGATCCTGCCAGAAAGCGCCGGTATAAATCATCGAGCGCATGCCGTCCACCATGGCTTTCATCCACAGCAGCATGCGGCGCACGTCCGGATGATCGATAATCGGCACGTCTCCCGGTTTGCGGTCGGCAATATCCCGGCCCTGAACCCTTGATTTTGCATATTCAAGCGCATTTTGATACGCGGTGCTCGCAAGGGTCATGCCGCTGACCCCGGTGTTTATCCGGGCGGCGTTCATCATTTGGAACATGTGCGCCAGGCCCTTGTTGGCTTCACCGCACAGGTAGCCGATGCATTCATCGTTGCTGCCGAAATTCAAGACACACGTCGGCGATGCGTGCAGTCCGAGCTTTTTTTCGATCCCGCCGCAGACCACGTCATTGGACCCTTGAATGGAACCGTCCGGATTCAACCGCATTTTCGGCACCACAAAAAGTGAAATGCCCTTGACCCCTTGCGGCGCACCCTCAATGCGGGCGATAACCAGGTGGATAATGTTTTCCGTCAGGTCGTGGTCCCCCCAGGAGATAAAAATTTTGGTGCCTTTGATCCGGTAGTGGTCCCCCTCGGGATAGGCCGTCGTTTGGAGGCCGGCCAGGTTGGATCCGGCGTCCGGTTCGGTCAGGCACATCGTGCCGGCCCAGGTACCGTCGAACATTCTGGGCACAAAACGTTCTTTCAGCGCGACCGAGCCGAAGCTTTCAATCAGATGTGCGGCCCCGTGCGTCAGGCTCGGCGCCATATTGAATGCCTGGCAAGCCCCGTACATCATGTCATTTACTACAATGCGCAACATATTGGGAAATCCCTGCCCGCCGTATTCCGGATCCCGGGCGGCGGCCGTCCAGCCGTCTTCACCGTATTGTTTGAAGGCGCCCCTGAACTCCGGCGGACACGAAACTTTTCCATTTTCAAACCTTACCCCGAATTGCTCACCGATTTCCTGTAACGGATCCACAACGCCTCTGGCAAAGCGCAGGGCTTCGGTGACCAGCAAGTCCAAGGTTTTTTCATTGAGCCCTTTATACCGCTCCAGGGAACACAAGGATCCGTAATTGAGCTGTTCTTTCAAGATAAAGAAAATGTCTTTCTGGTTGATTTTAAAATGGGACATCCACTAGCTCCGAGTTGAATAATTATGAGATTGATATAAATGATAGCATACCTAACCTGAGAAATTTTAAAATCAGTTAATAGTACTCCTGTTAAAGCTTCGCTGCGTGTATGGTGGCCAATTTTCACCATATATAATTTAATGGACTGCAATTACAATCTTACCGTAGCTTTGGCGGCAAATTTGAAGCTTATCAGACGAACCCGCGGTGGCAATCGCCCTTGCTCCCAGAGCCTTTCCGATTTGCAGCGCGGCGGTTCCCACCCCCCCCGGCGCCGCCATGGACCAAAAGATATTCCGCCGCCGCAAGCCTGGCTCGATGGACAAGGGCAAAATAGGCTGTTTGATAGTTGATCTGAAAGGCTGCAGCTTCCTCGTATGACATGCTCTCCGGTATTTGGAAAGTGGCATCCTGCGGGGCAATCATAATCATGGACAGCCCAGACCTGCATGTTCGTTCCGCCTGATTGAAAATTGAAGATTTATGGTATTTTATCTAGTTCTGCCTTGTAGCATTATCAACGCAAAACATTTTATATGAATTTCAAGATGCAGTGATGTTTATTGAGAAATAGAAATAGGCCTAATGGAATACCCGGCCCCCGCATATGTTAAACGCCTGACCGGTAATACCGCGTGCATCATCGGATGCCAGGTAAACCGCCATGGCCGCAACTTCGGCAGGTTCCAGTACACGCTGCTGCAAACTCCGGCCGACGACCTTTTCCTCGACTTCTTTATCGGAAATCCCGGCCATTTTCGAAATTTGGGCAAGGTAGCCCTGAGGTCCCCTGAACATGTCCGTATCAACGAAAAAGGGGCAAATCGCATTCACTGTAATGCCGGGATAGCCGGATACAGCCACTTCACTAGCAAGTGATTTCGTCAGACCCAGCACGCCGTGCTTGGAGGCGCTGTAAGCCGTATTGAAAGGAACAGGCGATTTGCCTGCCGTAGAGGCCATATTGATAATACGGCCGGTGCCGGCTTGCTGCATCATCGGCAAAAGCGCCTTGGAGCACAGATAGACTCCGAAAAGATTGACGCGAATGACTTCCAGCCAGGTCTCATCATCATATTCCAGAAATTTCGATCGCTTGGAAATACCGGCATTGTTGACCAGAATATCCAGGCGATTAAACGTTTTCTGAACGTCCTGTTTTAATTTCTTCACGTCCTCGGTCGAAGACACATCGCAGGTCACCGCCAATGCATGCCGATTGTGGCTCCTGACTTCCTCAGCGACCTGTTCAAGCTGATCGCGCGATCGAGCTGCCAGCACCACATCCGCGCCTTCCTCGGCGAAGGCCAGCGCAATGCTGCGGCCGATACCTCTTCCGGCACCCGTTATGAGGGCAACTTTGTCTTTGAGTTTCATGGTAAACCTCTAATTAATCCGCCCTGATAAAATGAGTTTGATCAAATTTAAACCGTAGCCGAGTCCATCGAGGCTGTCAATATTCTTTTGGTAATAATCAAAATGCAATTTAAAAAATATTGATATTAATAACATGAGGCTAAGAATATTCTGCTTGACATAAGAAATCCATTATTAATATATACAAATATTCATAACAGATGTCTTATTTCTACTATAATCTTTCGAACATAACCTTTGAGTCAACATTCCTATGCCGTCCAAATCCGCCAAAATAATGCCGAATGCTAAAATTTTGAAAAATCCCCGCAAAGGCGCTGATATTTTACGAGCTGCCCAATATATTTTTGCCAGAAAGGGTTTTCAGGCCGCAACTGTTTCAGATATCGCCAAAAAAGCCAAGGTTTCCGAAGCGACGATATATGAATATTTCTCATCCAAAGAAGAATTGCTTTTTTCGATACCGGCGGAAACCATCCGGGAATACCACGAAAAAAATCGCGAAATTTTACCGCATATCCCGGGGGCGGCCAATAAGCTTCGTTTTTTGATCTATCGCCACCTCGGCCTGTACGCCGATAATCCGGACTACGCAACCGTCGTCATGCTGACATTGAAAGGCAGCCGCAATTTTTTAAAGACCGACGCATATAAAATTGTCCAATCCTCGGCCCGCAATTACATCCAGGTGTTCGAAGAGGGTATCCAAAATGGTGAATTTCGCTCCGATATAAAACCCTATCTCGTCCGGGCCCTGATATGGGGCAGCATTGAACATCTGGTCACCCGCAAAAGTTTACTCGGCAAACCCGAAGATCTGCAGGCCCTCGCCGACGACATTTATGACACGATCTTTACCGGGATTCGATCGTCGCAAAAAGACAACACCATTCACGTCAATGTTAATTTAACGCGGTCCGATTCGTCGGCATCCTCAAAAATGGAGAGTCTTGAATGAACCTGGCACACTACCTGGAAAGGTCGGCTGCACAGTTTCCCAACAGGATCGCGGTGCGCCATGAGGGTCAAACCGTCACATACCGTGAATTGAATACCCGCTGCAACCGCCTGGCGGCCGGATTGAAAAAACGCGGCCTGTCCGCCGGAGACCGCTGTGCCCTGATGATGCCGAACAGCATCCAAACAATTACGACTTATAATGCCATTGCTAAGCTTGGGGGGGTGGTCATCCCCATCAACTTCCTGTACCGGGAGCATGAGCTCAAGCACATTTTCGCGGATTCAAAACCCAAAGCGTTTATCGGCGCAGCCCCCTATCTCGATGAAATTCGAACGGTTCTCAAAACATCTGACGACACGCCTATTCGCCTGGCGCTGGGGGCGCCTGGCGACGGCCAATTTGCGGACCTGCAGGCGGCCTACGCCGAGAGCACGGATTTTCCGACCTATGCGGCTGATGACGATGAAACCTTGAATATCCTTTATACCTCCGGCACCACCGGGGTGCCCAAAGGTGTGATGTTAACCCACGGCAATCTGGCCGGTGAAGCGCGGATTCTGGCCGAGATGCGCGAAAAACTGGAACCGCAGGCCGTCGTGATCGGGGTGCTGCCGCTGTACCATATTTACGGCATCACCAGCGTGCTCAATGTTTCCATGTATCTGGGGCTCACCATCGAGCTTTTTACCCAGTTTGATCCTGAAAAAGTTATAGCAGTCGCCGAGCAGGAAAAGCAAACCGTTCTGTTTGCCGTTCCTACCATGTACAATCGTCTGATCCAATCGGCCGGCGCAAAGCCTCCTGAAAACCCGTCGCTAAAATTTTGCGTGTCCGGCGGCGCGTCCTTGCCGGTCGAGTTTCTGCACCGCTTTGAATTGCTGTTTCACACCAAAATTTATGAAGGCTACGGACTCACCGAAGCCCCGGTTTGTATCGAAAACCCGTATGGCGGGTTGACCAAAGCAGGATCCATCGGGCTTCCGATTCCTGAATTCAGTGCTAAAATCGTTGATTCGGCCGGCAAAAAAGTCGTCCCGGGCGAATCCGGCGAACTGCTCATAAAGGGCCCCGGCGTGATGAAAGGCTACCTCAATCGAGCCGCGGAGACTGAAGAAACGCTGAAGGATGGCTGGCTTTACACCGGCGATATCGCCCGCACGGATGAAGACGGGTATATTTACATCGTCGACCGCAAAAAGGATCTCGTTATCCGGGGCGGGTACAATGTCTATCCCCGGGAAATCGAAGAAATCATATACCAGATTCCTGAAATTCTGGAAGTAGCGGTTATCGGGGTCCCCCACGATGATTTTGGCGAGGAGGTGGCGGCCATTGCGGTATTGAAAGAGCGTGCCGACCTGGATCCCAAGGTCATCCGGGATTATGTCAAAAAACGGGTGGCTCCCTACAAATACCCGCGTGTTATCCGGATCATCCGGGATCCGTTGCCCAAAAGCGGCACCGGTAAAATATTGAAAAAGGAGATCCGTAAAAAATTTGGTGATGGCCAGTAGAACGACTATTCTCGATTGGAGGCGGCCTGCTGTTTTTGAACAGCTTCAAATTTCTCCAAATTTTTTATGCAAAAGGACATATATGATTGTGCGTTCATATACAGCATTCTGAATATTGGATCATGGGCGGTGGCTTGAATAAATCTTTTTACAACTGACAACCCACAACGGACAACTGACATCGAACATATTGATTCGATAGGGTCTCAACTATCTCTCAGAAGTTTAATAAGGACATATGGTCACACAAAACAACGAAATCGTTCGATCTTTATATTTCGACGACTTTTCCGTCGGCCAGAAATTCGTCACCAAGGCGCGCACCGTCACCGAAGCCGACATAGTCAATTTCGCGGGCTTATCATGGGACCACAATCAGCTGCACACCGATGCCGAATATGCGGCGTCCACCCAGTTCGGCACGCGCATTGCCCACGGTCTTTTAGGCGTCATTGTCCATGCGGGCTTGTCCTATAAGCTGACGGAAGACAGCATTCTGGCCCTACTGGAACTGACCTGGCAATTCAAGGCGCCGATTTATATTGGCGATACCATCCATATCGAGCAGCGGGTCAAAGATATGCGGGCAGGTTCGAGCGGCGACCACGGGGTTCTGACGTTTGAAAAAAAGGTGGTCAATCAAAAAAATGAAGTCGTCCAAACCGGAACAACCACCATTCTTTTGGCCAGGAGGGACAAAGGGACAGAGAACAGATGACAGAAAACAGAGGACAGAGGGCAGATAATCGAAGTTGAGATGGTGGGAGGGTGAGAAGTCGGAATGCGGAATTCGGAAAAAAGACTTGGAGCATAGGGCATGGCGTGAAGGACTGAGGACTGAGTAATATAGGAAATCGGAAGTGAGAAAGCGGAACGCGGAAATACGCAGATAGCAAAGCGCATAGGGTTACCTTAAACGCTGAACGATTTTAGCAATCATAACAAACCCAACGCTCCATACGCTCTAAATTTATCCCGTTAAACCTTTTTGTCTTTTGTTTAACCGGGACGAACCAAACGTTCTAAACGTTCCTAACGATCCTAACGAATAAAACGATCTCAACGATCCTAACGATCTAAACCATCAAAACGATCTGAAACGATCTGAAACGATCGAAACCAGGAGACCCATTAAATGGAAATCAAAAAAATATTTGTGGCCGGAGCCGGCCTGATGGGCGGCGGAATCGCTCAGGTCTGTGCCCAGGCCGGGTATGATGTCACCATGCGGGACATCACCGATGACATCCTGAACAAAAGTCTCAAAACCATCAACTGGTCGGTGGGCAAATTCGTGGAAAAAGGCAAGGTGGCCGGTACGGTCGATGAAATTATGGCCCGTTTGCATGTCACCACAGACCTTGCCGCGGCGGCCGAAGCGGATTTTGTATTCGAAGCGATTATTGAAAATCTCGAGGCCAAACGGTCGCTGTTTGCCGAGCTTGACAAATTATGTCCACCCTACACCATTTTCGGCTCCAACACATCGGCGATTCCGGTCACCGAAATTGCCGAGGCCACCCGCCGAGTCCCGCAGGTGTGCGGCACCCATTTTTTCAGCCCCGTCCCCATGATGAGGGCGGTGGAAGTCGTCAAAGGTCTGGGGACCTCGCCGGAAACGGTGGAAACTGCCGACAAACTGTGCCGATCGATCGGCAAAGAAACCATCCGCGTCAATCTCGATGTGGCCGGGATCGTCCTCAACCGGCTAAATTTTCCCAGCACCATTGAAGCCATCAGACTGGTCGAAGCGGGGGTGGCCACCGTTGAAGATATCGACAAAGGGATGCGTCTTGGTTTCGGTCGACCCATGGGACCGTTTGAAACTGCAGACATGGCGGGACTCGATATCGGGTACAATGCCATGCTGGCAGTTTACCGCGAAACGCGGGATCCGAAATTTCATCCGCCGATGCTGCTGCAAAGAAAAGTAAAGCTCGGCCAACTTGGCCGCAAAACCGGCATCGGCTGGTACCGCTATGATGAAAACGGCAAAAAAACAGGTCCGGCAGAGTAAACCTTAAAGTTGCATAAATCTTAAAAAAGGAGGAATGCGATGAAACGAAAAGCAAGGTGTATTGTGGTTGGGATGACGTTAATGGCCTTTGTGGTTGGTTTCGGGATGGCTACGGCACCGGATTCAAAGGCAGCGGACGAAGTCATCAAGTGGCGCGTTCAATCCCATTGGCCGGCTTCCAGCAGCTCCTTTAAGGACAGTTTACAGGTGCTGGCGGACCGTTTGAAAGAACGTACCAACGGCCGTCTGATCCTGGAGCCTTATGCCGCCGGTTCCCTGGTACCGGCCAAAGAGATATTCAATGCGGTCAAACGCGGTATGATCCAGATGGGAACCATTTCACCCGCTTATGTACGCGATCAAATTGAAGTGGCGGGGATTGCCGCCGGCCTGCCGTTTGCCTTTAAAAACGTCTGGGAGTGTGCCTATTATCACAAATGGCTCGGCTTTGAGAAAATGATCCAGGATGAAGCGGCCAAATACGGCGTCTTTTACTCCACTGACAAGGTGTACCCCACCGAACTGGTACTGAAAAAACCCGTCAGGAACCTGGCCGATTTCAAAGGTATCAAAATCCGATCATCGGGCGTGCTGCAAATCTTTTTGACCAACCTCGGAGCGGCAGCGTCGTACCTGCCCGGCGGTGAGGTCTATCCTTCCCTGGTTTCCGGTGTCATTGACGGCGCCCATTGGGGAGCGGCGCAGGGCGCCTACAGCATGAAGCTTTATGACGTCTGCAAATACCATTTGCTGCCGGGCTTGAATATTGCCGGCACCGACGCCTGGGTCGTGAATCAGAAAGCGATCGACAAGCTGCCCGAAGATATTCAGCTGATATTCTATGATGCGCTGGAAGAACAATTCTGGAAACGCACCAATCAATACATTTACCTGGAAGCCATCACGCTGGCCAAAGCAGTCCAGGAGAAAAATGTGGAGGTCATCACCCTGCCGCCGGAAGAGCAGAAGAAGATTACGGCAATTGCCATGCAGATGTGGGAAGAAGAAGGCGCCAAAGGCCCGGATGCCGCCAAAGCGCTTCAGATACTGAAGGATTTCTTAAAGTCACTGGGTCAACTGTGAGAAGCGTGGTGCCCCATGCTCTTTATCAGACGTTTTATCAAAACAATTGATGCGATCAACGGCTGGGTTGGAAATCTTCTTTCGTATTTTCTTTTCGCGTTTTTTGCTTTGCTGTTTATCGAGGTTATCCTCAGGTATTTTTTCAACTCACCGACGGTCTGGGCCAACGAATTTGCGCAAATGCTTTTCGGCGCCTATGCCATTCTCGGCGGCGGATACATTCTGCTCACCGGCGGCCACGTGAA
>CAYTBC010000102.1:0-16341 GCA_964435765.1 uncultured Desulfosarcina sp. | reverse complement strand
CTCAATATCCAGCATCCAGTATCGAGCATCCAGCATCGGCCTCGTCGATACCCACGATTCGGTAAGTTTTTTCCGGACCCTCGGCTGGTTGTACACTTACGGTCGCGCCGAAGCGCACCTTGTCGCTGTCCTGGTCCCGGGGATCGATCTCTTCCGTGATCGCCAGCCGACCGGTCAGAAAGGCTATCCGGCTTTCCAGGCGCTGCAGCGATTTGCGGATGTCGATGTATGTCGCGTCCGTCCGGCCTGATCCCTCGCGGTTCAGACGGTTGATGGTTGCCAGCAGCTGCGGGCGCCCCTGCCGGAGCAGATCGTCCAGCTCCTCCCGAAGTCTGCGCACCCCCCCGGGGGTCATATAATTGCGGCTGCCGGCCGGAATGTCCGCCCGGGGGTCGAGCTCGATTTGAGGATCCTGCCAGGTATCGTCGTCTTTGACAAAAGCTTTGTTCATTGCAAGATGCCCTCCCAAAAGAAGATCTCGAGTTTAAATTACTGCGGCCGGAAACTGATTTCTTACGGTGAGAATTATAGTGGAATTTATTTGACTCTGCAACTCAGGTTTTCTATAGTTTCAGCCCACAAAGCGATAAATTCAGATGGGCGTTTATTTCTATGCATTTGGTGAAAAGCGTTTTTGCATTCCAACTGGAAAAGCAAAACGACTATTGTTAAATAATCGAAATGGGCAGTAGTCGATATTTGGGCTGGTTCTATGCCGGAGGTGTCGGGTGAAAAAACGCCTGATTCTGATCGTCTTTCTGGTGCTGCTGCTGGGCGTGGGGGCGCTGGTGTACTGGGGTCAAAAAAATGAGCGGGCGGCTGAGCTTTACTACTCGGGCACGATTGAAGCCACCCAGGCCGATCTGTCCTTTCAGGTGGGCGGCCGCGTGCAGGATGTCGCGGTGGATGAAGGGCAGGCGGTCAAGGCGGGCCAACTGCTGGCTGTTCTCGAGCGGGAAAGCTTTTTGGCCAAGCGGGACCAGGCCGTCGCCAATTTGAAGCGGGCCGAGGAAACCCTGAGTCAAGCGCAGATCCTGCTGGATCTGAACCGCCAAGCCCTGCCCGCCGAAGTGGAGCGCGCTGAAGCCGCCGTCCGGACCCTGGAAGCCCAGTTAAAGGAGCAGGAGACCGGATACCGCAGCCAGGACGTGCAGCAGGCCCGCCTGGCGCTTGAAGCGGCGCGCATTACCATGGAAGAGGCCCGCAAGGATCAGGTGCGTTTCGAACAGCTTTTCAAAAGAAACGTGGTCGCCGAAAAAGACAAGGACGCCGCCGACTTAAAGTACCAAACCGCGCTGAAAGAATATGAGCGCGCCCGGCAGGCATACGCCATGTTAAAAGAAGGCTACCGCCAGGAATCCATCGAAGCGGCGCGCGCCCGGCTGGAGGAATCCCGGGCGGCGCTGAAGCTCGCCCGCAGCAATCTGCAGAAAATTGAAGCGTCCGAAAAAGAGGTGGCGGCTGCCCGGGAGCAGGTTAAGGCCCTGCAGGCGGCGGTTGCGCTGGCCGAGATCCAGTTGAGCTACACCCAGCTGCGGGCACCTTCCAACGGCATTATCATCAGCCGTAATGTGGAACCCGGCGAGGTGGTTTCTATCGGGCAGGAGGTTATCTCGATGGCCGACCTTTCCGAGGTTGACCTGAAGGTTTTTGTCGATGAAACCGAAATCGGCCGGGTCAAACCGGGGCAGCGGGTGGATGTCAAAATCGACACCTTTCCGGACAAAATTTACCCGGGCAGGGTGGCCTTTATTTCCCCTGAAGGTGAATTTACTCCCAAAATTATCCAGACCCGCAAGGAGCGGGTCACGCTGGTGTATCTGGTGAAGATAAAAATTCCCAATCCAGACTTTGAACTCAAATCCGGGATGCCCGCCGATGCCTGGTTCCGTTAGACAACAGGGCCGCACCCCATCCCCGCCGGTCTCCGGTGAAGCGGCCATCCGGGTCGAGGCCGTCTCCAAAAATTTCGGGCTGCTGGCCGCCGTCTCCGCCGTATCTTTTGCCGTTGCAGGCGGGGAGATCTGCGGGCTGGTGGGCTCGGACGGTGCCGGCAAAACCACCCTGCTGCGCATGATTGCCACCATGATCCGTCCGACGGCGGGGAGCATCTACCTGGGGGGGGTGGATGCGGTGCGGCAAAAGGACCGCGTCAAGGAATTGATCGGATACATGCCCCAGCGTTTTGGTTTGTACCAGGACCTGACGGTGGCCGAGAATCTGGATTTTTTCATGGACATCTACGGCATCACCGGTGCGGAAAGGCAGCGCCGGCGGCAGCGCTATCTGGGGTTTTCAAACCTGCTGCCGTTTCTGGATCGCCGCGCCGGCGATCTGTCCGGCGGGATGAAGCAAAAGCTGGGGCTGGCCTGTGTGCTGGTGCACCAGCCCGGAATTCTAATCCTGGACGAGCCCACCAACGGGGTCGATCCGGTGTCGCGCCAGGAATTCTGGGATATTCTGTTCGAGATGAAACGCGAGCGCATGACCATCCTGGTGTCCACGGCTTATCTGGACGAAGGCGAAAAATGCGACCGGCTGATCCTCATGCACGCTGCGCGGATCCTCGAAACCGGCACGCCGCATGCGATTCAGGCCGGCTATCCTGACCTGGAAGAAGCCATGATCGCCAGAATACAGGCGGTGGATGATAACGCCGCGGAGGCCGACTTTGCAGCCTGAGGCCGTCAGCGTCTCCAACCTCGAAAAGCGCTTCGGCCGCTTTACGGCCGTCGACCGAATTTCCTTTGCCGTTGCGCAGGGGGAAATTTTCGGTTTTCTGGGGCCGAACGGGGCCGGCAAATCCACCACCATCCGCATGCTTTGCGGCATCATCACCCCCAGCGGCGGCAGCGGCCATGTGGCCGGCTGCGACCTCTTCACCCAGTCCGAAAAAATTAAACAGGCCATCGGCTACATGTCCCAGAAATTTTCGCTGTACCCGGACCTGACGCCCTTTGAAAACATCCGTTTTTACCTGGGCATCTACAATGTTCCCGCCAGGCTGTGGCCGGAGCGCACGGCCTGGGTCTTTGAGATGACCCGTCTGAGCGCAATGCGCGACCGGTTGACGCGGGATCTGCCGCCGGGCTGGCGCCAGCGCCTGGCCCTGGGCTGCGCCCTGCTGCACCGGCCGCGGCTTTTGTTTCTGGATGAGCCCACCTCCGGGGTGGACCCCATCACGCGGCGCCGTTTCTGGGAGTTCATCAAACAGCTGACCGAAGAAGGGGTGACCGTTTTTGTCACCACGCACTATATGGACGAAGCCCAGCACTGTGACCGGGTGGTGATCATCAACGCGGGCGCCATCGTCGCCGCCGGATCGCCGGCGGACATCATCCAAAATGTATGTCCCGACCGGCCGGAAGCGGATTTAAACGATGCCTTCGTTCAATTGATGCAGCGGAGGACCTCGTGAATCCCAGAAAGGTGCGGGCTATCGCGCGCAAGGAATACTACCACCTGATCCGGGACTTCCGCAGCCTGTATCTGGCATTTATTATACCGCTGCTGCTGATCCTGCTCTTCGGCTACGCCCTCAGCCTGGATGTCGAAGACATCAAAACCGTCGTGGTCGATTACGACCGGACCCCGCAGAGCCGGGATTTTATCCGCCGGCTGAATGCATCCGCCTATTTCAACGTCATCGATCATCCGGCCGATACGGCCGCCGCCGCGGGGTATCTGGACCGCAACCGGGCGGTTGTGGCCGTCGTGATTCCGCCGAACTGGACGGCCAATCTCAAGGCCGACCGTAAAAGTCCGCTGCAGGTTATCATTGACGGCAGCGACCCTAATTTTGCCGGCAGCGCCCGGGCATACATCACCGCCTATATCGCGGACGCCAACCAGCGGCAGCTGCTTGAATTTCTCAACCGCCGGGGGCTCACAAAAATCAAGACCCCGGTGGAAGGGCGCATCCGGGTCTGGTTCAATGAAGATCTGGAGAGCCGCAATTTTATCGTGCCCGGCATCATTGCCATTATCATTATGATCGTGGGGGCCCTGCTGACCTCGCTGGTGATTGCCCGGGAGTATGAAAACGGGACCATGGAGACGATCCGCTCGCTGCCGGTGCACCCGGCGGAGTTTCTGGCGGGCAAGGCCATTCCCTACTTTTTTATCGGGTTGACGGACGTTCTGGTGGCCATGTTAATGGGCCAGCTTTTATTCGGTGTGGTCATGAAATCCAGTTTCTGGCTGATGCTGGCGGCATCCGCCGTTTACCTGGGGGTGGCCCTGACCCTGGGTCTGCTGATTTCAAACTTGACCAAGTCCCAGCTGGTGGCCAATCAAATGGCGATTCTGGTGACCTATCTGCCCTCCCTGCTGCTTTCCAATTTTGTGTTTCCGCACGAGAACATGCCGGCGGCTCTCAAAGCCGTATCGTTTGCCGTGCCGGCCACCTATTTTATCGATATCCTCAACGGCTTGTATCTGCGCAATCTGGCCCTGGGCCAGCTGTGGCCCAGCTACCTGGTGCTGGTGCTGATGCTCGGCCTGCTGGGCGCGCTCAACCTGATTTCGCTGAAAAAGGCGGGGCTTTGAGATGAGCTGGCTTAGAATCCGCGAGCTGGTCCGCAAGGAGTTCATTCAGCTTTTCCGGGACAAGAAAAACCGGCCCCTGCTGGTCGTTGCCCCGCTGGTCCAGCTGATTGTATTCGGCTACGTGGTCACCACCGATGTGCGGGATATCCGGGTGGGACTCCTCGATCAATCCCGCACCCCGGAGAGCCGCCGGCTGATCGACGCCATCGACGGCAACCGGACTTTCCGGATCACCCATTATCTGAATCACAGCAGCGACCTCGACCGCCTTTTGCTCAAACGCAGGGTAAATCTGGGCATCATTATCCCGCCGGATTTCAGCGCCAGGATCCGCAGCGGGGATACCGCCAAAATCCAGATCCTGGTCGACGGCAGTATGAGCAATATGGCCGCGATACGGATCTCCTACACCACAGCCCTGCTGGAACGCTTCAACAGCCAGCTTATCCGGGAACTGTACCCGCAGCGCATCGACTACGGTGAAATTGACGGCCGCATTCGAACCTGGTACAACCCGAATCTGGACAGCCAGTATTTCTACGTGCCGGGTATCGTCGCTTTCCTGGTGATGCTGCTTTCGCTGCTGTTTACCTCCATGGCCATCGTGCGTGAAAAGGAAGCCGGTACCATGGAGCAGCTGATCGTCACCCCCTTAAAGCCCTACGAGTTGATCCTGGGGAAAACCATCCCGTTCATTATCATCGCCCAGGCGCAGATGGTGATGGTGATCATTTTCGCGATTCTCTGGTTTCAGATCCCCATGGTGGGCAACGCCTTTTTGCTGCTGGGGGCAACCTGCATCTTTCTGCTGAGCACCCTGGGCATCGGGCTGTTTATTTCCACGGTTTCCCGGACCCAGCAACAGGCCATGATGACCAATTTCTTCTTCATTCTGCCCTTTTTCATGCTCAGCGGCTTTGTGTTTCCCATCAGCAACATGCCGGCGGTGGTGCAGTGGTTCACCTACCTCAATCCCCTGCGCTTTTTCCTGGTGATCATCCGCGGCATCTTCCTGAAGGGCAGCGGACTCGACGTTCTGTGGCCCCAGTTTGCGGCCCTCATGATACTCGGCGGTCTCGTGTTCACCCTGGCGGTCAATCGTTTCCGCAAGCGCCTGGACTGATTAGTCTTTTAAACGATTCAGCCAACCGGGTTGCAAAGCCAATCGGCGCTGCCGATTGGGAGCTTTTAACGGGTCGATAAATCCGAAACAAATCCCAAATTCAAATTTCAAAATGATTTAAACCTCAAGGCTGCAGAGTTCCCAAAAACTTTAGCAGTGCACCCATGTGTTTTGGTCATTGAAATTTTAGTCATTCGATATTGTTTCGAGTTTCGTGCTTCGATATTCGAATTTGTTTCTGGTAACCAAATATCACTCTGACCCCTTGCCGGGGCTTCCTCAGGTTACCTGCGGTGGTGACTGTATCTTTGAATAGGAGCACTCCGGTGCTGCGCTATCCGGGCGGTCGGGGTTGGGCTTTAAGGCCAGGATGAGCAGCGAAATCATCAGCAGGCAAACCATGCATATAATCCAGCCTGCCCGGTAGGATCCGGTGTGGTCGAAGATCAAACCGCCGATGAGCGGACCCAAAGCGCCGCCGACGCCGGCGGAAAAAAAATTGAGCATCCCATAGGCAATTCCCAGGATCTGCCCGCCGAATCGATCGCAGATTAAATAGGGCGTCACCGGGGCCAGGGATCCGTATCCGAATCCGTAAACCAGCGCAAACCCGTACAATGTGACGACATTGTCTGCCCGCCACAGAAGGAACATGCCGGCCGCCATCAGCAAAAAGCCGAGGGCGGCCGAATATTTGGCATCTTTAATCCGGTCGCTGAGCCACCCGAAGAAAAATCTGCCGAAGCTGCCCATAATGCCGATCAGGCCGATGCCGGTGGCCGCCTTGATCTTGTCGATCCCGCTGTTGGTGGCATAGGGCACCTGGTGCACAAAGGTCATCATCACCGTCATCACGGCAAACATGTTGCAGATCACCAGCAGCCAGAACCGGTGGTCTGCCAGGACATGCTTTATGGAAGGCTTTTCAAAGACCTCGCCGGCGGGGCCGGGAATCGAATGATCCGGCGGGGCCGACTCCCCGTCCGGCTGCAGGCCGTAGTGCTGCGGATTGTCCTTTCCCATGAATATTTGAGAGATGGTGATGCCGACAACACAGATCAGCCCGCTGATACACCAGAAACCGGCGCGCCACCCGAAACTTTTGACGATATAGCCGGCCAGCGGCGCCATGATCAGCGTACCCACGCCGATGCCCATGGCGGAGATGCCGACCGCGATGCCCCTTTTTTTGACAAACCATTTCCCGATCGCGGCCGTACAGGCAACGTGACCGCATCCGGCCGAACCGACGCCGACCAGTACCCCGTAGGACAGATAGAGTCCCAGCGGGGTAGTGACAAAACCGGACGCAACGAAGCCGCCGGTCGTCACAAGAATGCTGACGGTCGTGATCCATTTCGGGGCTAAGCGGTCAAGCAGCCAGCCCGCAAAAATGCCGGCGCTTGCATACATCAGCAGATTGATGGAGGCGGCCAGGGAAATGATCGTCATGGGCCAGTCGTATTCGACAAACATGGGCTTGACAAAGACCCCGAACGAATAGCGCGCGCCGTAGATTAAGGTCAAAATGACAAAGGAGCTGAAAACGACATACCATCCCCAGAAAGCCGGCCGCGAACCGGCAATGCCCATTCTCCGGGGCACAATAATTCTGTTCGTAAGCGACATGAAGTCAACCTTTGATTTTCAAGAATGTGGATTTCCCGGCAACGATCCTCGAAACCGGGAAGGCGATGGATGTATCACATCTGGCTAAAATTAAAAGGGAAGAATTCATATCGGAAACAGGGCCCGATACTCCTGCGCCAGCGATTGGAGCCTGTGTTTTACTGCGCGAAGCTTTATCAGAGTGAGTACCAGACCGAAATAAGCCGTCCAGGAATTTCTGAAAACCTCTGCCAGAATCGAAATGAAGGCGCCGATCACATGGCACCCGAAGGCGAAAATGCGGGTTTTATGTTTGAGGGTCTTGCAGCAGTCTGCGACCTGGCGGCCATCGGCTGAAGCGCTGATGACGATCCGTGGATCAAAACCCGGATCGCGGCCGAAGACAACCCGTTGGGAATCCGAACCCGGCAGGACGGGGTTGACCATAAATTCAACGAACCTGCCGATGCTCTTGAATACACCGGACACCACCGTGAACGACTCCAGCCCAAAATCATAAATGATGCGCGACAGGTTGGTCCCGATTTTAAGAATCTTCTTTTTAAAGACGGTCAGCATCTGCTTGAACCAGCCCCAAACACGCCGGACACCGTCCCATATGCGGGCACCGATGGTTCGAACCGTCTGCCAGACCGCGGGAACTTGATCTTTGCGGTCTTCTATGAACGCTTCAAGGTCTTCCTGCCGGTGTGCGACATCGAGCTCTTTGCCGGTCTGAAGCCCTGCGTCCACCATTTTAAAAAAGGCGGGAAAATTCTGTAGGAAAAAGACGCTGAATTCATCCGCCGCATCGTCATCGCTGCCGTGATCGATCCAAAATCGATGCAGGGCTTTGTGAAGTTTCATATTTTTTTTGACAGTGCGAAAGCGCGTCAGGGTTTTTGACTTCAGCCAGACATCCATAACGGTCAACCCGTCGGAATCGGCAGGCGCAGTTTCGCGCTCTACCAAATCGTATCCGCTGGGTTCCACGGGATAGCCCATCAGCCACAACTCAATCTTGGCGGCGTTGACCACCAGGGTGTGCACCCGCACCAGGTTTTCTTCGGAGAGCGCGGAGCTGGTTTGACTCAGCCGGCGGGTGAGGCCGTCCATGTCGAACAGCAGCTCCAGCCATTCCCGGTTGAGGCCCGGCTGGGAGCGGGCCTCTCCCAGCTCCAATAATTGCCAAATGCGGCCGAACAACCTCAAACCCGTCTCAAGGTCTTCATCGGCCCCGGCCGGCCTTTGTTTTTTTAGCCCGAGCGCAAACAGACGTAGGGCAATAGCCCGCCGCAAAGCGGGTTTCGGTATTTGGCCATCATACCATTTCCACAATTGAATCGGGGTTTCAAAGCTTACCAGCTCCTGAAGCGCCGGCCAGGTTTCCTCGGCGCCGACCCATCCATCCACCTCCAGGCCGGCCTCTTTCTGAAACGCCCGCGTGGCTTCTTTGAGCGCTTCATCGAGGTTGCCCCGTCCGCTGTCTTGTTCGAGGTAGCCCAGAATGTGCAGGCGGTTGCGAATGGTCTTGATCCGGGACCAATCTTTTGATTTCTGCGGCTCGCTGGTCGGCATCGGCACGAACAGCCCTCTGTTTTCAGCTTCAGCCACATCGAATGCGACCGCTGCGATGCGCTCGATGGCAAAATCGTACTGCGGCGGTTTTCCAAGCTGCCCTTGGTACACGCCCGCAAAACGCGTCATGCCTTTTTCAAAGTCAATTTCCATCGAACCGGTTTACTTTGAGATTTTCAACCCGATGACATCCGCAAAAAGCGCAATCAGCCCCTGCCGGATCTCGTTGCCGGCCATCAAGGCGCTGTCGTGCGCTTCCTGAATATAGTCGGCCGGGGCGCTGGAGGGAACCAGGACGACGCCGTCCCCGTCAAAGTTGATTTTCGTGACCAGGGTCAATTTAATCGTGCCGCTTTTCTTGGCCTTTTTGAGAGAGTCTTCAAAACTGGTGTTTCCGGTCGCGCCTTCCACAACAACATCGATGTCACCCACATAGGTTTGGACTTCGATTGAAGTCAGATCACCCACAACATTTTTTAAACCATTCAGGGCATTCTCCAGAGACATGAGATCCTCCTTTCGGTTGGTGATTCGGTTCCCCGAAAAAACGGGGGGCAGGGTCACAGGAGATAACTAACGAATTGTATTCATGGATAAATACATTAATAGCCCGATACCACCCGTCTGTCAAATTGAAACTCCATGAATCAACATAAATTATCTGGTTATAAGGAAAGAGCAAGTCAAAGGGATGTGGGCGCCGCTGGAGCCAGCATCCCGCTGTTTTTTAGCGGGGTGGCCGCAAATTCAAATGCACAAAATGACGGCTGCCCCATACCGTGGGGAATCGGCGGCAAGGCCTTGACAAAAGCTATGATTTCGCTTATTTTGTCCCAATAACTGCTCTTTTAAATAATCCCTTCCCAATCACCTCAACGTAAAGCTTTGGGCATTGAGCCTTGAGCTGCACACGAAGTTTGCATTCGGGGGCGAAACGGATTCGACGGGGACAAAGAAGCTTTGGCTGCATACCGAGCTCTCCTGTCTGCTCGTTAAACGACGGGAACTTAAACATAATCGCAGATGATTATGCATATGCTCTGGCCGCATAAATAGGCCAGCGCCCTGTCAGGTTAATCCTGCGGATCTGATAAGGGCGTCGACTAGCGGGATAGCCGCTTCCGGCTGCCTGCGACGGAAGTGGCGAAACTTTAGCAGACTAGCCCTTCGGGAATCCAGCCTGAAGGAGTCTTGCGGGGCGAAATCTCAAATTTCAGGATAAGTATGTAGAGGTCAAAGTGGAATGTTTTCGGACGCGGGTTCGACTCCCGCCGCCTCCACCAGTCTTCGTTCGAAACGCAGTGAAGAACGAAGACTGTAAGTGACACTATGAAAGGCTTCCACTATGTTTACATCCTTGTCAGTGAACAGGATGTAAATACTATACCGGTCTCACCGAAAATTTGCAGGATCGCCTTAAAGCCCACAACGCCGGTCAAGTACCCCATACGTCCAAATTCCGACCATGGTGAATCGAAACGGCAATCGCCTTTCGATCCAAGGAAAAAGCTGCCGAATTCGAAAGATACCTAAAGTCTCACGCCGGCAGAGCCTTTGCCGGAAAACGATTCTGAAAAAATTCCCCAGTCCGTGCACCATCCATCCGGTCCCTCATTTCACAACATTCGGATAGTATACCCAAAATAGTTTCGATTTCTGGGATTGTCCTAAAGCGAGTGCTGAAAGCTGAGATGTTATCCAACTAGTCACCAGGTAAGGATAGTTGCTTTTTCATGATATCATTTTTTCCATTTTTGGAGAGGATCCCAATTGGGATTAGCGAAAAAAACCTCGTATTTTACGCTATCCCCCGCCAAGAGGCGGAAAAAGTGTCACCCATTCGCCGCCTTCGATGCTTGAATCCAGATTCGCCAGGACACCGTTAATAAAAACGAGATTCACTTCGTATTCGGCAATTCCCAGCTGTTTCACAAGATCCTTTACACAAATTCCACTTTCAATCGAATAAGAGTCGTGTGAGTGCGGAAGGAACCGTTTCAGGGTAGCCTTCAATTCAATTCGAATCCGCTTTTTCATATGATTGCCCTTCGGGCAGCCATTCAAGATTGAGATCGACCAGTTTTCCCCGGGTGGGTTTACCCTCAGAATCCCAGCCCATCATGTCATAGTAAAGTTGAATGGCATTTTTAAGATCTTTTTTATTGACATAATTGCCTTTTGACGGGCCGTCGGGCAACGGCTCATGAAAACGCCTAATCAGCTTGTCATCTTCCGGTCCAAAGCCCTCCCGGTTGTTGAAAACCCGCATCAAAACCTCGGAGCGTTCAGTCGCCCGCATCAGTTCCCACAAATTCGTTTCCCAACCGGTAATGGCACAGACCGCTTCCACAATCTTTTCATATTTTAAAGCCAATAAGGGTGCGGCAACAAAATTGCAAATTCCAAGAAGGTTATTCATGCTCCAAGACAATTGTCCCTGCTTGAAAAAACGGACTTTTGCTTCATTGAGGGGTAGCGGTTCCACTGGGTCCAGAAGCCCCAAGGGCTTTATAAAATTAACCCCGTCTCCGGTAAAGGTGCCATCATGGGGCGTTTCAATATGATCGGCTCCGGTGGGCGAAAGTGCGTAACTAAGCCCGACACCCGTCTTACCGCGGGGATCATGCAATGGGAGTTCCTGTCCTTTGATGGTAAAGGCAAACCGCTCGGCCCCATTGCCGATTATTTTTGCAGCGCGCTTGACACCCCGGGCCAAAATATCTCCAAGGCCCTGGCGCGCATTAATTTTTTCTACCAGATCGAGCATCCCTTCGGCATCCCCAAACAGAACTTTACGACCGTCGTTATCCGATTCAGTCAATATGTTTTCCTCAAAACATTCCATGGCAAAAGCGATGACAGTACCGGTACCGATGACGTCCAGACCGTAGCGGTTGCACATTTCATTTGCTTTGCAAATGATACCGATATCATCGACGCAGCATAAAGACCCGAAGGCCCCCAGGCATTCATACTCCGGGCCACCATATCGTGGGTCGACTTCATAAGGCGTTTTTACATCCACCACGCGCTTGCACGCCACGGTGCACCGATAACAGGTACCGGCCCTTTTCAGGATCTTTTCATAAGCGGGGATACCTATTTTTTCCGCACCTTCAAAGATGCCGGCTTTAAAATTTCTGGTGGGCAGAATTCCGGCCGCGTTAAGGCCCATGACAAACATGGGCGTACCGAATTTGCTCATATTGATATTGGGCTGGTGCACCTTGATTCGTTTACTGTGCCAGGAAACGAGTTCTTTAACTTTATCCGGGTCGAAGAAGTCAAGATTTTTCGAATCTCCCCGGCAGGCAACGGCTTTCAGGTTTTTCGATCCCATTACCGCCCCCATGCCGGTTCGGCCGTTGGCATGGGCGCATTCATTCATCACATTGGACAGCAGAACCAATCGTTCTCCGGCCGTTCCGATGGAGGCAACGCGCGCTTTGGGTTCACCGATCTCTTCTCTAATCCGGTCCAGAGCGTCGCCGTTTTCTAGACCCCAGACGGCAGCCGCATCCCGTATTTCCAGCCGGCCGTTTTTGATCCAAAGATAGACCGGCTGCGGCGCTTTGCCTTTGATAACGATGGCATCAAAGCCGGAAAATTTGAGTTCGGGACCGAAATAGCCCCCGGCTTCCGTTTCGGCAAACCCTCCCGTCAGGGGAGATTTCGCTGCCAGTGTGTACCGGCTGAATCCGGACAAGGGCGCGCCTGTGACTACCGACAGTGCCACGACCAGAATATTGTCCGCCCCCAGGGGGTCGGTGCCGGGTTTTAGGCCATTCAGCAGATAATAAGCGCTAAGTCCCCCGCCCCCGACATAGGTTCGGTAAAAATTTTCAGATGGTTCCTCGATTTCGTAACTGGAATCATTCAAATTCACATGAAGAATCTTTCCATTATAACCGTATGGCATAATTACGCCTCCTTAATACCGTTCATTTTATTCGCTTATTCCGGCCAATCGTTTGGCCGCATTTTTTTTGTTTTCGACATTGCTCTCCCGTAAAATAGTTATACGATGAAAAAATCTGGGTGTCACCCATTAAAGGGCGGGTCAAGAGAAAAAACATTACACCCTAACAAAAATTTCATTTTTTTTGATTGGCCCGTAATTAGTTAATTACAGCACGGCCTCGCTATATTCCCCTTTTCGCGCCCGTTATTTCGTGACGTAGGTTCGCCGTCAGCTTTTACTGATCCGCATCAGTCACCCATCAGGTTCAAGGCAATTGTGCTTTAAGCGCAAGGCGTCAAAGCACAGCCCCTGGTCCTCTTGGACTCCAGAAAATCATCGGTGCCATACCGTGTTCAATTGGGAATCTTCGGGACGTAGTTGACTGAGTTGACTTACTGGTATCGCTGCGCTCACCATTAAAATCTTCGGCTGTCAGGCTTAATTCACCTCAGTTGCCCAACTCAGGTTTTAATCAAGCAGCCCAAATCGGCTTAATTTTTTCAATCTCTTGCTCGTTTTCTCTTTTAGCATTCCAGAGATCCACCGCACGCTGCGCATTTAGCCAGAACTCCGGCGTGTTTCCAAACAGCCTGGACAGCCTCAAAGCCATAGCCTGAGACAGCGCATGGCGCTCCAACAAAAGCTCGTTCACAGTTTGACGAGAAACGCCCAATTTTTCGGCAAGGCCGACTGTCGTTAGATTATAATCAGGCATGAAATCCTCTCGCAGCATCTCACCGGGATGAGTAGGCGAAATTTCACGGGGTTTGATATTTTTGATGATCATGGGAAAGAATGGATCCATAAATAAATAAGTTGACCCTTGTGAGAATCGTCTGCTATGCGAGGGTATTTTTGTCCAATCATGCCCATTTTTTCCTGCGCAGCGGATCGGCAGGCGTTGCGCATTTAATGCGAAGGTTGCTGACAGGATATGCGGTTTCGTTTAATCGGCGCCACCGCCGGCGCAGCATCGCCAATCCGGCAGCGGCCGATGAAGGTCGCATCCGGCAGACTCTGCCCCTGCTGTAGTTCCGGGGATATTGCTCTTTATATTCCTGCCGTAGCTGCTGGTGAATATAGGACCAGTCGAACAGCGCGCTGGTCTGCCGGCAAAGCGGGAAGCTGGGGATACAATAGTGCTCCAGCTGATTTTCTTCCATATTAATCGGAATCGGCGGCTGACTTCCTCCGAAATAGGCGGCCGAGATCGAGCGGAATTTGCCTAAAATCATAACAACAATTCGGTAAGCAGGAAAATTTTACTTGTGTATTTTCCTAAAATTGTATATTTTCTTAATCAAGAAAAGAAGGTAAAATAGGAAAATGCTAACAGAAAAAGAAATGCTCGACCAACTCCGGGAAGATAGGATCCAACTTCCGCCATTAACTTTTCGTTCTTTGGGGAATCCGAGGGAGGTCGGTGTAAATGAACGTCTCGATGCATTTATCGAGATAATTTGGCAGCAAAATGTAGCAAGGTTCGCTGTCGAATGTAAAGCTCTTTCTACGCCCAAGGCCTTTCAGGACAGCCTCAATTTTCTAAAAACATTTTCGTTCCCCAATGATTACCTGCCTATGATTTTTATGCCTTACTTAAATGAATGGCAGCTTCAGGAGTTGGAAAGCGAAGGGCTTAGCGGTATTGATCTGTGTGGCAACGGTGTGGTGATGGTACCGGGAACATTTGCAGTGTTCCGCAGTGGAGGGAAGAATCGTTTCCCTTCTTCGGCCCTTATTAAAAACATCTACCGGAAAAACAGCTCCATGGTGGGGAGGGCTTTTCTCCTCTGTGCCGCCTACCAAACCGTCCAAGAGATCCGAACAATGATCAACCAGCGAAATCTCCTGGTGAGCCGCTGGGATAAAAAACCGATGAGCCTCTCCACTGTATCAAAAGCTCTGAAAACGCTGGAAGATGACCTGATTGTCACACGTGAAGAAACGATTCGTCTGCTACAGCCCGACAAATTGTTGGAAAAATTGCGCGAAAATTATGAGCCCCCAACAGTAAAGGAGCGGGTCCGGCTGAAAATATCGGAAGAGAATGGAAAGATTTGGAAATTATTGTCGGAACAATCACAGATGTTGGATTTACCGGTTATGGCTTCAGGATCATCTTCCGTTAATCAATATACTGTGATGCAGGGCGGAGACCTGTTTTCTGTTTATTGCCCGAAAGTAGAGGGGCTTCTTAAACAGTTGGCTGGAAGTCAGTCAGACCGATTCCCGAATCTTGAGCTGTTGCTGATAGAAGATGAAGCGGTCTATTTCGATGCCCGACAAGTGGGAAATTTCTGGTGGGCCTCCCCGGTGCAAAGTTATTTGGAACTGATGGCCGGCGACAAGAGAGACCAGGAAATCGCCGAACAACTAAAATCATTAATTTTGAATGAAATTGGGTCGGTGCAACAATGATCATGATAACAGATCTCCAAACGGCCTTGCTCGACCTAGTTGATAGCATAAGAGATTCCGAGATCAAGTGAATACTCTCGTCAGGGATGAGCTCACTTAAACAGGCAAATTTGACCCCCCAATCGCCGGTTTAAGCCGAAATAAGCGGTGTTTTTGAAGCTCATTTTTAATAATTACAGTTACATAGCGTGACCCCGGCCATGCCGATTCAAAATATTTCAGCGTTCGTTGAAACAGTCATAAAGAATGAAATTTGTTGACAGCTTAGGGTTCACGAAAAAATTAATTCACAGTTTTAGGCGCTGAGGCGCTCTTGCGGCAAGAGGCACACCACAATTTTTTAGGCCAGATGTGTCATCCCGCTCAAGCGGGGGCGCGAAAACGCAGGAATATCTGGATATTCCGAGCTTTCGCAACGCAGCCGCATGAGATGCATCGGCGTATAAAATGTGAAGTTATTTTTGAGTGAGCCCTTAACTTGGCGGCCGAATACAAGCCACACCTGCACAGACTTGAGGTTCTGCCATAAAAGATTTATGAATATCCATAAAATTAAATGGCTTCGGAAAGAAATAGTTCACTGTTCCATCTTTCAAGAGATCATTTGCAATATCAAACTCACTGCCGGTCATCACAGCGATTATTGTGCCTGGTGATTGATTCCGTATCAGACAAGACAACTCTTTTCCTTCTAAACCCGGCATACAAATGTCAGTTAGTACAAAGTCTACAGGTTCTTTATTGAATAAATTCCAAGCATCAATACCATTATTCGCTTCGAATACTTTAAAGCCAAATTTTTTAAACCATTTTGAAAGCAGCCTTAAAATAAAATCATTGTCATCAGCGATTAAAATCGATTGGGGATTATCCGCATGCATCGGTTGATTAGGCAGCATAGTTTCCCTCCTGATTGTACAATTTAGATTTATGGACTATTAAATTACACTTTAATAATCGCGAAAAAGTAAATTATAGTCAAGACCGGTACGGTCATATTGTGGTAATATTTTAGTAACAAATAGTAACGGTTTTAAATTATAATACCCTTATGATAGCGTTAATAAACCGCATCCTAAATTGCAATTTGACAGTTTATTCAAAA
>CAYTBC010000101.1:0-16460 GCA_964435765.1 uncultured Desulfosarcina sp. | reverse complement strand
AGACAAGTGCTTGCTCGCCTCTGGCGAGTTGGACGTTTCACGCCTTGGCGTGATTCGATGGTCATTTTTCTGTTAACACCTTATATGAAACTTCATTAAGTTTCTTTTCCGATCAGACTGGACGCCGTCCCGAGGCTGTTAAACTTCGGCGTCAAGCGGTTGGGCTGACACCTGAGCATTGGTAAACGACATTAACAATGTCACCCCGCCGGGGTAGACTCAAACCCTGCCGCCGGCGGGGCCTTTGACCCCGGATATTTAATCAATCGACCATGGCAAAAATCGACTCACATTTTTTCGAAATCGGATACATGGACGCACTGGCCTCCCGGCAAACCCCGGTTCACCGGCTGGATCCGCGCGCCAAACTGATCACCAGCCTGGTTTTTATCACCACGGTGGTCTCTTTCGGCAAATATGAAATTTCGGCCCTCATCCCTTTTTTTGTATACCCGGTGTTTCTATGCGCGGTTGGCAGCGTACCGCCGGTCTTTCTGCTGAAAAAGTTGATGATCGTGCTCCCTTTTGCCGTGCTGATCGGCATTTTCAATCCCCTGCTGGACCGTGAGATTCTTGTCAGAATAGGCGATATGGGCATATCCGGCGGTTGGATATCCTTCGGGTCCATTCTGCTGCGATTTGTCCTGACGGTCGGCGTGGCCCTGACCCTGATCGCCGTCACCGGTTTTTACGCTGTCTGTATGGCTCTGGAAAAGCTGGGAACCCCCAGGGTTTTCGTAGTCCAGCTGCTGTTTTTGTACCGCTACATGTTTGTACTGGTCGATGAAGGATCGCGGATGGTCAGGGCGAGGTCTCTGCGGGCCCTGGGCGACGGCGGAGCGGGGATCAAAACTTTCGGGCCGCTGGTCGGCCATCTGCTGCTCAGGACCCTGGAGCGCGCCCAGCGAATTTATCTGGCCATGTGCTGCCGCGGGTTTGACGGTCAGGTCCGAATTATGAAACCGCTGAAATTCGGCCTCCTGGAAATCGGATTTACCTGCGGCTGGTCGGCGCTTTTTATCCTCATGCGGTTTTACAATATTCCCACGGCGCTGGGCGCAGGCATCATGGAGTTGTTCAAGTGAGCCATCACATCATAGAGGCCAGGGATTTGCACTACACCTACCCCGATGGTACGCGGGGCATCCAAGGTGTATCTTTTCGCATCACGCACGGTGAAGCGGTGGCCATCGTGGGATCCAACGGCGCCGGAAAATCAACGCTGCTGCTGCATTTAAACGGTTATCTCCTTCCTACCCGGGGAACTCTGCGAATCGGTGACTTTCCGGTGAGCAAAAGGAATCTTAAAGCCGTCCGGCGGACGGTCGGCATGGTATTTCAGGACCCGGACGACCAGCTGTTTATGCCCACCGTGTTTGATGACGTGGCCTTCGGTCCGCTGAATCTGGGACTGCCTCCGGAGGAAATCGAAACGGTGGTGACGCGGGCGCTCGAGACGGTGGGGGTGCCCCATTTGAAAGATCGGGCGCCTTACCGTCTTTCGGGCGGGGAAAAGCGAGCCGTTGCGATTGCCACGGTGCTTTCGATGTCCCCCGACATCCTGGTGATGGATGAGCCGACCTCAGCGCTCGATCCCCGCGCCCGCCGCCGGCTCATCAGACTGCTCAAAACATTTGAGCATACCAAGGTGATTGCCACCCATGATCTGGACATGGCACTCGACCTGTGCCCCAGAACCATCGTGATTTACGACGGCGAGGTCACTGCCGACGGGCCGACTCTGGAACTGATGCAGGATGACGCGCTGCTTGCCAGGAGCGGTTTGGAAAAACCCTTGCAAATGCAGAATTGCCCCGTATGCGGAGCAGGTAAGGCCAAAAAAAATTGAAAACGACCCTTTCATTTCTGCGCCACGGCCAGGTGTACAACCCGGATAAAATTTTTTACGGCCGTCTTCCGCGGTTCGGATTGTCGGAAGCCGGCCGGCAACAGGCGCGCTCGGCTGCCCGGGCGCTGAACGGCAGCCGCCCGGCGACCGTATTCAGCAGCCCCCTGCTGCGCGCCCGGCAGACAGCCGGAGAACTAATCAAACGCTACCCGCATTTAAAGCTGCGGATTTCCAAACTGTTATTGGAAATTGCGACCCCGTTTGAAGGACGGCCGGAATTGGAAGTGGATGCGCGCCGCGGGGATGTCTACAGCGGGTCGCCGTCTCCATTTGAGCAGCCGGAAGACATCTACAACCGGGTCCGCAAATTTATCCGGCGTGCTCGGCGAACATATCCGGGGCAGCATATTGTGGCCGTCACCCATGGCGATGTCGTTTCATTTACCGTCCTGGGATTCAACGGGCAGAAGCTGAAAGCCGCCCAAAAAGCCAGTCTGCAACCTTTCGGCATTTCCGACGGATATCCCGCTCCGGCATCCATCACAACCCTGACTTTCCGGACATCCTCCGAAGACGAACGGCCGCAGGTGCAATATGTGCGTCCATACTAGTGAGCCGCCTCCAGTGTAATACTTTACTTTTGCCTTTTTAAAGGGGAGGATAACAATTTTTTCTGGAACCTGAAAACAGTTTGAAAATGTTGTGGGAGCGGTTTGCAACCGCGATTAAAGCCCTATATTCGTCGCAATCTTATTGCGGTAATTCCACCCGGTGAAAACCTTCCGCCAGGCCGTAATTTTCTCCGGCAGCCATTTCGCGGCTGCGCTCTTTGAGCCAGCCGACCGGATCCGAGGACCGAAACCCTTTCAACTGGCTTGCGTGGCAGCGCAGCGCCTCGACCTTGCGCTCAAAGGTGTCGGTAATATCTATGCGGTAATTGATGTCATCGGCCGCCCAGAACAATATCTCCGACACTTTATGCGGCTCCAAGCCCTCCGCCAGCAGATCGGGGTAGGCCAGATGATCTCTCGCATAAGGAAAGACGGCATCCATCGCCACCTGCCCGATGATCCGATGATCCCGATGCCAGAGGTAGCGGCGATACGGGTCCGATGTCACCAGGGTCTTGGGCCGGTAGGTGCGGATCAGCCTGACGACCTGCTTTCTGAGTTCGGGTGTGTCCTCCAGTTCCTGATCGGGGTAGCCCAGAAAAACAACTTCGCGCACTTTGAGCACGGCCGCGGCGGCCTGCTGCTCCCTGCGGCGGATAACCGCCAGCTGTTCCGGCTGCAGGGTGCGGTCACTGGTGCCTTTTTCGCCGTTGGTGCAGATGGCATAAACAACTTGCAGGCCCTCATCGGCCCAGCGTGCCACGGATCCGGCCGCACCGAATTCGGAATCATCCGGGTGGGCAGTTAATACCAATATTTCAGCAGCTTGTGTCAAGGCAATCCTCCTGATTTAAATTTTGCGCTATTCTTGATGCAAGCTTAATAGGCGCTTAGCGGCGCCGTATCGACAATTTGTTGTCGATGTTGAGTCCTTGTATTTTAATTTTATAAATGAACTAAAATTCAAAATGCCTAAAATGAGCTAACATTTTGGAATTCTATTATTTTAAAAAGACAGAATACATTAACTTTAGGCATTTTAGTGATTTTAGGCATTCGTGTTTCAGAGTTTCGCTTTAACAGCATTTATCCAGGCGCCATCAGACGCACGACGCTTCAACCGACAACCGGTCTTCTTCTGCTATCGACGCCGCTTTAAAAGCCGCTTCGTATTCGTTGAGCACCGCCGAGGCGATGTTGGACCAGCTGTACGCGAGCACGGATTCGCGAATCACCTCCGCCGTGGGCCGGCGACCAGCGGTCAGCATTGACTCAATTCCCCGGGCCAGGGCGCCGGGTGAAGTGTCGGCTGCGATTTTGCCGGTCTGTCCTTCGATGATAAGGCGGTCCATGGCGCCGACCGGAGTGGACACCACTGGACGGCCGCACGCCAGGGCCTCCAATCCAACCAGGCTGAAGCTTTCATAACGTGACGGAATAACCAGCATGTCGGCCGAACCGTAATATGGCGGCAGGCAGTTCTGCTCCACGCGTCCGGCAAATACGACCCGATCCTCAATGCCCAATTCTCTGGTTTTGTTTTTTAGATACTGCGTTTCAGACGCCCGCTCCCCGTCGCCGCCGACCATTACCAGCTGCAGGCGGCGGTGGCCGGCACAATGCGCCAGCGCCTCGATCAGCGTATCGGCGCCTTTGACCGGTTCGAACCGGCCGACATAAAGCAGAAGGCTGGCTTCAGGCGCGAACCCCAAATGTTTGCGGGCGGCCGTCTTGTCCTGCGGCTGGAAAAGGGTCAGGTTGACGCCGCACGGAACCACGCCGATCTTATCTGCCGCCGCGCCGTAATGCCGAATCAGGCTGTCTTTTTCGCGCTGCGTCGGAGCGATGATGCGGTGGCAGGTTTTGACAAGCTCCTTTTCGGCGGCGATGCGGACTGCGGGCTCCGGCAGCCCCGAGCGGGTTCTGTTTTTGGCCTCGGCCAGGGTGTGAAACATCATCACATGAGGCCGGTTCCAGAGATCCTTCAGCGATTCTCCCAACCCGCCCGACAACCAGTAGTGGCTGTGGATCAGATCATAATTTATCCTCTCGGCGCTGCGAAATTGCTCCAGAGAACGCAGAAAATCCGACAGGAAGGGGAATAGGGCCGTCTTGGCGAGAAGGCCGTTGTTTCCAATATCGAGATGAATCAGGCGCACATTCTCACAAAGAGGAACGACCGCCTGGTGCCGGCCGTGCTGCCGCCGGCTGTAAATGTCAATGCGGTGACCGCGGCGGCCGAGCTCACGGGCAAGCTCGCGGATATAAACGCTCATGCCCCCGGTGTCGATGGTTCCCAAATCACCCATCGGATTGGAGTGGATGCTGAGCATTGCAATTCGCAGGACTTCTGTTTTCACATTGGCTTCCATTCTTAACTCTATAATTGTATAAAATTTTGCATTGGACTTAGGCTGTTACGACGAAAACCTGTGGCAATATTGATTGATTCTGGATACTGGTTTCTGGATGTTTTCGGATTTCATTGTCGGTGCATTCCTGAATATCCAGCACCAAGTATCGAGCATCCAGTATCTGCCTCGTAAAACGACGGTCTTGCGCCTACCCCTCTTAAATTAGGTATACAGATCTATGCAACGTTAAGGTTGATCGAGATTTAAATCAATTTCGCCGCGATACAACTGAACCGGGTGTCCGCCCAGGCGCTGTTTGTAGGCTTCGGCGCCCTTTAAAAAATCGTAGATTTTCAGGCCTGATTCAATGCTTTCCCTGATGCTGAGCACTTTGCTGAGCAACCCCGCACTCAGGGAGCGATAGCTGTGATCGTACCCATTATTGTAAAGATACATGGTTGATTGAAAGTTGAAGCACATGGCGGCCGCGATGGGACGATCATCAAGGTCCAGGAAAAAAAGCTTTAAAATCCGCGCGGCTGCCAGAGCCCGGGCCAGATCTCTGAAATAGGCCGCCATCCGGCCGGTCATGAAATCGGCTTTGTCGGGGCGATTGGACTTGAACAGCTCCAGGAATACTTCCATCTCTTCAGGTACGGCCGATATCTCGTCGACGACCCGACCGCGAATTTTGCCGGCTGCCTCCAGCCTTCGCAGCTTGCGTCTGATTTCATGGCGCTCCTTGCCTGTCAGGGTCGCGAGATATTCTTCCCAGCTGCCGGGCAGATGCATTTCAAAAGAGACGTCAATGCCTGTGCGCGAAACCGGGCAGCCCATTTTTTCCGCCAGCGGCAGCAGGATCGCAAACGCCGACGAATCCGGCCGGATCGGCTCCAACTCCAGCCGCGAAACCCCGTTTTGTTTTAGATGCGTCAGCAGGATGCGATAAAATTCCGGCGCGTTCTCCGGCGCCACCACAAAATCAAGATGGTCGCACACTTCCTTGTCGCCGATCAAACCGGCCCGATCCGCTTTAACCTGAAGGGGCGCGATGCCGATGAGACGCCCCGCCCGGCGAATGGATAAAACCCTGGGCTGTGATTCCCGGCCAAAGTTCTTCCACCAGACCTGCAGCCAGGAAGGCAGCACAAAGAGACAATTCCACTGCAGATCATCTTCCGCCCGCTGCCGGTAGACCAGTATGTCGTCTATGGTTTCGGAAACAATACTGTATGAGTTATTCGAACCTGTCACCATGATCCTGCCCTTGTCCAATGATTACACCCCATGGATTTTCAAGCCTCAGTTTCCAGCAGCCAGCGTGAACTGTCTTTGTGATCTTCCACCGTGATGTTGACCTGCAAAAGGAGGTCGCGGATAGCGTCGGCCTCCAGCCATTGCTTTTTGGCTCTGAAATTCTGTCTGAGTTCGAGCAGTGCCTCCACCACGGGTGCCAAACACTCGGCCTTGTTTGCGGGCGCAGCGGCCAGTTGGTTTCCCAGCAGGACAATGAGACCTCTAAATGTGTCGCGCGCCTGAACAACAAATTCTTCGTTTTCCAGATCCGTCTGGGCCTGCCAGATCGTGCGGTCGAGTTCCAGCAAGGCGTTAGTGGATTGCGGCACGTCCCGCTTGCTCAGACCGGCCTGGAAACCGGCCTCCAGGCTGTGAACTTTATTCCAGAACGAATCCCGTGTGCTACCGCGGCTGTCGGCAGCCGTCGGCGGATCCGGCGCTGCCGGTTTCCAGCCCGGCACGACACTTGCTCCCCGCAGTATTTCAAGGGGAAAACGATCGCCGGTTTTAAATGAAACCTCACCGTCCTTGCGCCGCAAGGTGACCCGGCCGATGCCTTTGACTTCGGCTTCGTCGGTTTCAAGGTTTAAAATACAGGCGGTGTGCTCATCCAGCCCGAATACAGACTCATCTTCGGGCAGCAGCGCCTCAAGCCGGCGAAAGCGCGGCGCCCCCATGAAACAGAATCGGGTGTCATGGTTGCCGCCTTCGGCGTTGTTCCAGTGGGGAATCACGGCCAGATTAAACCCGAAGTTGGCGAGGATATCCACGCCTGTCACCCAGTGCGGGTCCCGGCCGACTTTGTAGATCTCGTACACCGGCAAGGTGAAACGTCCGACCGTCAGGGCGGCGGCGCTGGCGGCAACCAGGCAGCCGCCTTTTGCGACGCATTGCGTCAAGATTTCCGGGACGGGCGAGTCCTGCCACTGGCGCAAGGCGTATGTCGGACTGCCCGGTCCGACAAGAATATAGTATGATTCCCGCAAGGTGTGATAAGTCCGTTCGGCATCAAGGTCCGAGATATTTTCTCTGGATTTTAGCGAAGCCACCATCAAAGGATGCTGAACATGATTCCGGAAATATTCGGCCGCTTTTTGGGAAATCTGATCCACGTTCAACTGAAACCCGGCCGGTGTGTCCAGAAACGCCGCCTGCACCGGTCCCTTCAGCCCGCTGAGCAGGCCTTTGTGAACCTCGACCATAGTGGCGGTCAGCTCCCCAGACCCCATCAGAACGATTTTGCCTTTTTCGGACGGCATTTTTAAATCCTGCTGGAAAAAATTGCTGTAAATAAGGAGGTACAAAAATTACGATTCATAAATTTAATACCTAAATTTGTTTTGGCAAATCCTAACCCGGACAAGCCGGAGCCAAAAAGGACAAATTACTCACGAAAGCTCGAAAGGACAAAAACACGAATCTTTTCAGGGGGGCGGTTGACGGTCCGCTTGAAATAAAAAAAACGTCTCAGTTGGACCGAATTCCTCCGTGCAATCTTTTGAATACCGCGTGACTTGGCCTTGGCCGTAGACACGCCACCTTTTTGCCGGATCCGCGGCAATGCAGGCGGTCTGTTCATCGATGCCGAGCAGGATCGTAAGCGAAAGTTGTTTTTTCAGTTGGGGCGCCCATGTACGGCCGAAGGTGTTGTGGTGCGGCAAGATACAGGCGCCGGGGACGAGGTTCAGTCCCTTCTCCACCCGGGAGCCGGCCGGGTCGAAATAAAATTCACACAGCACCATAGCACCGGCGCTGCTGCCGGCAATCACCGCCCCGCTGCCAAGTGCGCTCAGGATCGACTGCCAGCTGCGGCTGCCGCCCAGGCTTTGGCCCAGATGACGGGGAAAACCGCCCAATAGATAAATCAGCCCGGCCCGGGCTAATTCCCTGACCACCCCCGGATCATCCGCCGAGGACCGGTCGATGAGCGGCACGGCAGCAACATCGGCTGCCCCCAGATTCCGGAACCAGTTCACGCCGTTTTGTCCTGCCTGCCGGTGGTTATTGTCCGGTGCCGCGGCGGCGGGGATGATCCGGATGGGGACATCGGCGCCGCCGGCCAGGGCAATCGCCTGGCGGTCGGCAGCCGCCATCTGCCCGCCAAATTCGGCGCCGCCCGCCAGTAATATGAATCCCATAGCC
Source organism: uncultured Desulfosarcina sp. (assembly GCA_964435765.1). Taxonomy (GTDB): domain Bacteria; phylum Desulfobacterota; class Desulfobacteria; order Desulfobacterales; family JAFDCJ01; genus JAFDCJ01. Next base: position 8,208 of record CAYTBC010000101.1, on the reverse strand, counting down.
GCCTTCCTTCGACGCGTGCCCGGTCCAATACGGGCTGCGGTGTCTAATCCCGGAGGGATAGATTTTTGCAGGAAATTATGAAATGTAAAGCAGAATAACCATTATGAATAAACTTATTTCCAGATTTGACTTAAGTCAATGCTGCGGGACGTGCCGAAGGATAAAATCAAATAATTTAAAAATCTTAGTAACTGTCGCCAAGACTGCTGCAAAAGGAGGATAATTATGTGCCAAAGCTACAAAATTGCCTGTGCCTGCAGAAAAAACACGGGTGAGATCTTTTTTGGTAAATGCATTTTAAATGAGACTGCCATCGAAGATCTCTACTGCCCGCAATGCAGCCCCGACGTGGATACCGATAGAAACGACAGGGTCTGGGATAATGGCTGGGTGCTGGAGATGAACATGGACGCTGTGAGACTGTATGCCGGCTCAATGGGTATGGCGCCCGAAGAAATTACAGCGGATTGGGTCTTTGACGAAGGTTATGCCACCTGGGTCGGTATCACCCCGGATGATACCAAACGTAGAAATCAGGAGCGCGATGAAATTCAAAAACTCGCCAAAACCGATATTCTTGCATACTATCAAGCGATGAAAGAATGGGGATTGAGCCGCGAGAAGAGATTTTCCGAAGCGGGCTGGCGCAAAATGAAAGTGCATCGATAACGTGATGTTCCAGCATTGCATTTACCGTTCAAAGACGAAATTCCACTTATCACGCCTCCAAGGCAAAGCAAACGATATAAAACATTGCACACACATACACAGTGTTCTGCTGATTTGGTCCTATGCGGAGGTATTAAGTTCAAGGACTAAAATGTAAACGAATTGCTGCTACGCTGTGTATAACTTGACAATCTGCGGCTGCCTGCCTACTGTAAAGTTGTTTGCTAAACACGGGCAGAACCGCTCCTGCAATGGAACCCGCTTCTTGAACCATTTCCTGTCACCCGTTGTGATTGCCCGATTTCTGGGGCGGTATTCACCCTTTTCTTTTGACGACTTATTCCCAGCAGCATTGCGATTCGTTTGTCCGAGAGATGAAATGTTCTAAATGCCAGTCTGAAAATCCCCACGGAGCCAAGTATTGCATTGAGTGTGGTAGCTCCTTTGTACATCAATGTCCTCAGTGTGGTGCCCAGACCCCGGTCTGGGCAAAATTTTGCCTGGAGTGCGGCTATAATTTAAAAGGCTCTGCGCAAAAGCCTACCATTGATTATTCTCCGACACAATCCTACACACCCAATTATTTAGCCGATAAAATTCTTACTTCCCACCGGATTATTGAAGGCGAGCGGAAGCTGGTGACCGTCCTGTTTGCAGATGTTGCCAATTTTACTTTTATTTCGGAAAAGCTTGACCCGGAAGATGTACACGAAATTTTGGACGGCTGCTTTGCAATCCTGTCCAAAGAGATCCATGAGCATGAGGGGACGATTAACCAGTTTACCGGAGATGGTGTCATGGCCCTTTTCGGAGCACCCCTAGCTCACGAAGCGCACGCCCAGCGTGCTTGTCAGGCAGCCTTAGCAATTCAAGCTTCCATGATCGATTATGGCTTTCAAATCGGGCATAAGTTCAAATTTGAATTCAAGATGCGGATCGGACTGAACAGAGGCCCGGTAATTGTTGGAGGCATTGGTGATAATTTGCGCATGGACTACACGGCCGTTGGGGATACCACCAACCTGGCCAACCGTATGGAGACCATGGCCCGGCCGGGCGGGATTTTGATTTCGGAAAATACGCAACGGCGGGTCAAGGCCTATTTTAAGCTGAAACCTTATGATCCGGTTGCCGTAAAGGGTAAAGAAAAACTTCAAAAGGTATTCGAGCTGATCGATTCCAGCCGGGTCCAGACCCGGATAGATGCATCAATTTCCAGGGGACTGACCCGGTTTGTCGGTCGAAAAAATTCGATGGCGGCGGTTCAGTCTGCCTGGGATAAAGTTCTGCATGGATTCGGCCAGGTGCTGGGGATTGTGGGCGAAGCCGGAGTCGGCAAGTCCAGGCTGCTGCTGGAGTTCAGGAATTCTCTGGCGGCGGGCGAATTCACCTACCTTGAAGGTCGTTGTTTTCAATACGGCGCATCGATGGCCTTTTTACCCATTCTGGATATCCTCAAGTCATGTTTTAAAATCGAGGAAGGGCTGTCCGAGGACGTTGTCAGCGGGAAGATAAAGGAAAGGGTCCAGGAACTTGATGAAGAACTGCTCAAGGTCGCACTCCCCGCTTTTCAGGATTTGCTGTCTCTGAGGGTTGAAGATGATACCTGGCTGCATCTTGATCCGCCGGAAAAAAGGAAGCGAACCCTTGAGGCGCTGAGGAATTTGTTGGTCAGTCTCAGCAGCAAAAGACCTTTGGTGGTCGCCATTGACGATTTACACTGGATGGAGAAGACGTCCGAGGAGTTTTTAACCTACTTTATCGACAAACTGGCCCATTGCTCCATCCTTCTCGTTTTACTTTATCGTGCGGAATACACCCACCCGTGGGGCAGCAAATCCTACTACACCAAGATCGGGTTAGACCAGTTGACCGCGGCCTCCAGTGCCGAACTGATCGCCACCATTCTGGAAGGCAGTGAAGTCGGTTCCGACCTGAAACAGTTGATTATGAATCGGGCTGCCGGCCACCCGCTGTTTATGGAAGAATTTACCCATAGCCTTTGGGAAGAAGGGCTGATTGAAAAGCAGGATGGTCGGTTGGTTCTGAGTAAAAAGATCAAGGATATTCAAGTGCCGGATTCGATTCAGGGAATCATTGCTTCGCGGATGGACAGGCTGGAAGAAAATCTCAAGCGTACCTTGCAGGTAGCCAGTGTGGTTGGGCGTGATTTCGCATTTCGCATTCTGCAGGCGATATCTGGGATGCAGGAAGAACTCAAAGCTCATCTTTTGTCTTTGCAGGGTTTGGAGTTCATATACGAGAAGCAGCTTTTGCCGGAGCTGGAATATATTTTCAAACACGTTCTCACCCAGGAAGTGGCCTATCATAGTTTGCTGTTAAAAAGAAGAAAAGAACTTCATGAAAGAATCGGACGGGCCGTCGAACAACTATATGCAAAAAGACTGGAAGAATATTACGAACTTCTCGCCCATCATTATTTCCTTAGCGAAAATTCTGAAAAGGCATTTGATTATCTGAAACTTTCCGCTGAGAAAGCGATGCGCCACAATTCGGCCCGGGAAGCGTTGAACTACTATGAGATGGCCATTGCTGTCCTTGACCGTCTGCCGGAAAATAAAGACCAAAAAATAAAAAAGCTGGAAGTCATCCATCTAACCATATCGCCGCTGATTAACCTTGTCCTGGTATATAAAGGGGAGTTTAAGCCCGCCAAAGAACATCTCGAATCCGCCATCAGGTACAATGAGAAACTGAAGCACATACCTTCTTTGCCGGGTTCTTATAGTTGGCTGGGTCTTGCCTGTACCTTGGCCGGGGATCCGGCAGCCGGCTATGGGTATGCCGAAAAAGGGCTGAAGATCCAATCCGAAACAGGGTACAATTATCTGGCATCAATAGGTTGGTTTTGTCTTGGCGCCTGTCTGGCAGAATTACATGCAAAACGGCAGCGCAAGGATTTGGCCCGAAAATACCTGAGTAAATCGCAGGCTTTATTTGAAGAAATGGAAATGTTGTATTGGGCGGGGGGAGCGCAAAATATACTTGAAAAAATAGGACACGGATAAACACGGTTAAGCACGGATTAGTAAAAAATAATAGCCAAAGTTATAGAACCTGGTTTTATAACTTTTTGCTGTGTGGGGAGGAAAAATAAAATGGCGGACATTGAAATTACGACAGAAGTCAAGAAGCCGGTTGAAATATTTACTCCGATGAAGGCGGCGCTGACCGAATTCTGCCGAGAAGAGAGACAATGGACCTGCGAAGCGATTAAGGCTGTGCTTGAGAAGTAAATTCAGTTATGAACACCGACGGACAGAAATCGAAACAGGTTCTCGCCGACGAGCTGCAGACCCTGCAGCAGGAGAACGCTCGATTAAAAAATCAACTGGTCGAGATGACGCGGCAGCACAGCGCACTCCGCCGGCAGTTGGATGATCGGGGTCGTGAATTTGAAGCCGAACAGGCCGCCAAGAGCCGGACCGTCGAAGCCCTGCAGCTGGCCGAACTGATCATCGACAACAGCCCGGCCATCCTGTTTCGCCGCTTGGCGGCCGACGACCCGAAACTCCGGAAAATGGTGTACGTATCCCCCAACATTTCCCGCTTCGGCTACCGTGCGGAAGATTTTTTAAGCGGCCGCATGATGTTTCGCGACCTGGTGTACCCCAAGGATTCTGAAAGAACCTTAAAGGAAATTCAATCCTATGTCAGCAGGAACATTGATGAATATACCCAGTTCTATCGAATTGTCACCCGGCAGGGGGACGTGCGCTGGGTGGAGGACCGCACATCAGTTGTCGAAGATCCTGCTACCGGGGTTCGCTACCACCAGGGGATTGTGACCGATATCCACCGGCGAAAAGAGGCGGAGGAGAAATTACGCAAAAACGAGGAGAAATACCGTCGCATCGTCGAAACAGCGGGTGAGGGGTTCCTGCTCATGGATGAGACCCTGAAGATCGTCGACCTCAACCAAACCTACTGCCAAATGGTCGGTTATTCCCGCCAAGACCTTATCGGTAAAAATCTTTTTGATCTGACGGCTGAAGATTATCGTCATTTTGTTTCCGCCAACCGGCAGGATCTGTTGAGTGGCGAGACGCGCCCATTTGAAGTTGATATCATCGCTCGTGAAGGCCGGAGCGTGCCGGTTTTAATCCACGCCAACACGCTGCGTGACGATACGGGCCTTATTCTTGGCAACATGGCCTTTGTCACGGACATGACCGAACATAAAAAGGCCCTGGCACTTGCCGGTGAGGTCCAGCGAAGCCTGCTTCCCCAACAGGCACCGCAGGTAAACGGCCTGGATGTCGCCGGCAGAAATATTTCCTGCGATGAAATCGGCGGGGACTATTTTGACTTTTTGTGGCGAGCCGGCACCCCGGAAAGTCCGTTTACAATAGTCGTGGGCGACATTACCGGCCACGGGGTGGATTCGGCCCTGCTGATGACCACCGCGCGGGCGTTTCTGCGCATGCGCGCCGCCCAGCCGGGAACCATCGCCGATATTGTTTCAGCCATGAACCACCATCTGGCCGAAGATGTCTATGAAACCGGAAGGTTCATGACCCTGTTCTATTTAACCATTAACGAGGGGAGGGACCGCATCGAGTGGGTTCGCGCCGGTCATGATCCGGCCTTGATTTACGATCCCGAGCAGGACCGCTTCGAGGAGCTCAAAGGGCCGGGACTGGCACTGGGTGTCGACAAGAAATTCACTTTCAAATCCAGCCGGAAAGACGGTCTGAAAATGGGGCAGGTGATCATTGTGGGCACGGACGGTATCTGGGAGGAGCGCAATAACGCCGGGGAAATGTTTGGGAAACAACGTTTGCAGGAGATCATTCGCCGCAATGCCGCCTGCAGCGCTGAGACGATCCTGGACACTGTCTTCCGGGAACACGCCCGTTTCACCCGGGGTGCTCGAACCGAAGACGACATCACCCTGGTGATCATTAAACTCACTCAGCTAGGCTAAACCCAAATTTTGTTCGACCCCGTTTAAATGTCCGACATCGGCCCAGGTCTCGATGACCCAGCGGTTGCTGCCGTAGAAGTTGCCGTGGGTGATGATGGTCAGACTGGCATTGGGGCTGATAAAGCAGCGCGGCTGTTCCAGCGGCATGTGTGCAACGTGGCGGAAAATACTCTCAAGAACCCCCCCATGCGCGACGAGCGCCACTTTTGCGCCGGGTTTTCGGGCGAGTAATTCTTCAATAAAGGCAATATTGCGCTGATAGTGCTGCCGGTGGCTTTCACCCTGCGGTACGATATAATCCGGATCGTCGGTATTCAATCGATCCAAAACCGCTGGATGGGCGGCCTTTATTTCAGGGACGGTCAATCCCTCGAGAACGCCGTAATTTCTTTCCCTGAGGCGGCTGTCAAGCGCCACCGCATGGCCCGTATAATCAGCTATGATCGCCGCCGTCTCCCGGGTTCTCCCCAGATCGCTGCTGATCAGGGCGTCGAATGACAGTCCTTTCATGCGGCGGCCGAGAGCCGAAACCTGACGGCGTCCGGTTTCCGTCAACGGGCTGTCTCCATGCCCCTGGTAGCGTTGTTCTATATTCCAAACCGTCTCTCCGTGCCGGATAACCAGCAGTGTCGTCTTGGTCTGTGTCGGCATTCCCTATTTACCTCCATGATTATTTAAAAATGACCCTGCTTACGCCTATTGCCATCATTCGTGGTTATTCGTGTGCGTTCGTGGCTAATTAAATTTTTAAAAGCCTAAAGGCATACGTTTGCTTTTTTTGTGGTACACTCCGGTGCCGGTATTTGGATCCATGGGGTATCGACGCATCGGCCGGCTCAGTCCAGCTTGACCATCACGTGGCGCACGGTGGTGTAGTCCTCCAACCCATACATGGACATATCCTTGCCGTAGCCCGATATCTTCATGCCGCCGTGGGGCATCTCGTTGGCCAGCATAAAGTGAGTGTTGATCCACGTGCAGCCGTATTGGAGGCGGCCGGCGACTTTCATGGCTCGGCCGATGTCCCGGGTCCACACGGAGGAGGCCAGGCCGTAATCGGAATCGTTGGCCCACGCGATGGCATCTTCGGCGTCACTGAAGCGGGTAACTGAAACTACCGGCCCGAATACTTCGCGGCGCACGATTTCGTCCTGCTGCCCGACATTGGCGACCACCGTCGGCTCGTAGAAGAAACCGGCGCCTTGCACGACATTGCCGCCGGTAACCAGCTCAGTGTGGCTCTGCTCTAAGGCCCTTTCAACGAAGCCGGCAACGCGAAGACGCTGCGCCGCGCTGATCAGCGGCCCCATTTGAACCCCCTCCTCATCCTGTTTGCCGTACTTGATCGATGCGACTGCGGCCCCCAGGCCGGCGACGAACTTGTCATAAATCTTATCCTGGGCGTAGATGCGGCATGCCGCGGTGCAGTCCTGTCCGGCGTTGTAGAAGCCGAAGGTCCGGATTCCGTTGACCACGGCTTCGAGGTCGGTGTCGTCGAAAATGATCACCGGCGCTTTGCCGCCCAGTTCGAGATGGGTCCGCTTGATGGTTGCGGCGGCCGCCTGCAGCACCTTTTGCCCGGTGGCAATGGAACCGGTCAGCGACACCATGCGCACACCGCCGTGTTTGATCAGGGGGGCACCGACGCTTTCGCCCCGGCCGGCTACAACGTTAACAACGCCTTGGGGGAAGATTTCGGCGATCAGCTCTGCCAGCTTTAGGGCAGTCAGCGGCGTTTGTTCGGACGGTTTGATCACCGCGGTGTTGCCGGCCGCCAGGGCCGGCGCCAGTTTCCAGGCGGCCATCATCAGCGGGTAGTTCCAGGGGGTAATCGACGCCACAACCCCGACCGGGTCGCGCCGGATCATGCTGGTGAAGCCGGGCAAGTATTCGTTGGCGGCGCTGCCGCTCAAGCATCGGGCCGCCCCGGCGAAAAAGCGAAAGCAATCCGAAATGGCGGGGATTTCGTCTTCGAGTGCAAGCCGGTAAGGCTTGCCGCAGTTGCGCGACTCGATGCGGGCAAACTCCGCGGCATTCTCCTCGATGCGTTCGGCCAGTTTGAGCATTAATCCGGAACGGTCGCGGGGGGAGGTTGCCGACCACGATTCAAACGCGGCCGAGGCGGCCTCGACTGCGCGATCGACCTGCCCGGTCGATGCTTCGGCAACTGTGACAATGGCTTCGCCCGTCGCCGGATCGAGGATAACCTCGTCCGGCCCCTCGCCGGTGATAAACTCACCATCAATGAGTAATTTGGTTTGCATGTTAGATCTCCTTTGAAATTCCTGCAGTGATAATTCCGCTGCATGGCCTGGAAAAAAATGCCTTTGCACAAACAAATGCTGAAAAGGGCAGGTCTTTCGGATCCTGCCCTTTCAGGTCAAATCGGCACTACACGACTTTATTTACTTGATCATTTCTGCCAAACGGTGATTCATTATCCTTTGGCTGCTTTAAAATACTCGTTGACGCGGTCCCAGTTGATCACATTGAAAAACGCACTGATATATTCAGGTCTGCGATTCTGGTACTTCAAATAGTAGGCATGTTCCCAGACATCAATGCCCAGAACCGGTGTTTTGCCCTGACTG
>CAYTBC010000100.1:0-16753 GCA_964435765.1 uncultured Desulfosarcina sp. | reverse complement strand
ATCGCTTTTGAAGATGAAACCGCAAAGATCTTCTTTTTCCAGCTCTTTGACACGCCTGCGGGCCCATTGGAGCATGGGTTCGGTTCGATCCTCTTTGGTCTTGAACGTGACCAACCGCGGAGCTTCCGGGTCACCCACCAGCCGCAAAGATTCCCTGGGAACACCGAAGCCCGCCTCCACTTCCGGACAGACCGCCACAAAATCGACAAACTGTCCGAGCGTATCCGCCAGATACCGGTCAAGCTTGTGCCCGGCATTCCAGCGAACCTTTTCCCCCAGCAAACAACTGCTGATTCCGAGTTTTAGACGTTCTTCCATGCCGCACCTCCTGGTTGGACCCATAGGTTTCAGGTTTCAGGATACAAGTTCACGACTTTTAGACCTCTGATAAGAGTTCGCAGGGACCCAAAGCGAACTGCGGAACAGCAGTCTGCGATTAAACTTTGAGTCGCTCAGTCGAGTTGAATAACAAATCACGCTAAAGACTTGAAGTCTCTTTTTATACTGGCCGACTCAGAGTTGGTTTCTTTTCTGATCAAACTGGCCACTTTGCCGTCCAACGGCTGGGCTTACACCTGAAACCAATTAACCGGCCTCACAATTAAGTAAAGACAGCATTATAAAATATGCCGGGAAGTGCTCACCTGCGAATCGAAGCCCACCGCTAAAGTTTAACATCCAACCGGCGTTTAAATTTCTCCGGACCCCACGGTGACAATCCCCAGATATCCATCCACCGTAATCTCGTCGCCGGTTTGAATTAAACCGGTTGCATCGGGAACGCCGGTTACACAGGGCAGTCCGTATTCCCGGGCGATGATGGCGCCGTGGATCAGCATGCCGCCTCGGCGTTCAACCACCGCCGAGGCCAACGGCACAACAAAGGTCATGTTGGGATCCACCGCGTCGCAAATCAACACTTCGCCGGATTTAAACTGCGCCAAGTCGGCGTGCTGTCGAATCACCCGGGCCTTGCCCCGGGACAGTCCGGGGCCTGCCGGTTGACCGACCAGCTGTCTGGCCTTAATCTCAAAGGACTGGCCGGGCTGCTTCTGATAAGATTTAAGGGTTTCGGAACGGTGATCCAAATCATCCAATACTTGTTTCAGATCTTCCGCCACCGGTTTTGTCTCCCCGGATTGCGCCGCGGCTTTCACTCGCTGCCTTGCGGCCTGAATCGCTTCCAGTAGTTGGGCTTCTATGCGTCCCAGATAGATATTGTCATCATCCCGCAGTTGATAGCTGGCCCGGGCCAAATCGAGCAATTCGACCGCCTGGACCCTATGCTGTCCGTCGAAATGACTCAAAAACTTATCTTTGAGCTTAGCGGCCGCAGTCGATTTGCGCTTGGGGTCCGGCTGTATGGGATGCGCCGCCATTTCGAGCAGGATTTTGAAAAGCGGCCCGGCGTCCTCAACACACCGGGTGCCACCGGTCATCGTACATGAGAGATCACCGAATTGTTGGATAAACTTCTCCACTGCGGCCAAAAAATCCGGATCTATTAAGGTTGGATCCCCATCCTTCAGCTGCCCGGCCAGCTGTTGATCATCTCGAATCCGGTTGGCCAGTTCGGCCAGCAGTCGGTTGCGCGCCAAACTCGCCATTTCTGTTTGCGTCAGCAAATCAACGAATTCATAAGCATCTTGGGGATGCATCACGTCATTGTATACCTGCCCGAACAAACGCACACCGTGGGCAAACGGGATAAAATCCTCCCAGTAGATATTGACCCACTTGTGATTGATTTCCCAGCGGCGCTTGACTTCATGCGCCAGATCTTGATCCGACAGGCCGGCCAGGTCGATTTCGGCCATCGCTTCGGCGGCTGCAATCATACCGGGAATCAATTCTTCCGATATTTTTTTACGCAGTACTTTCAAGTTTTCAAAACTGCGGTGCAAGCTCAAATACCAGCCACGATTGTCTCCAATCGCCCCCTTGGCCAGGGTTGTAATCGGCCGCGATTGCAGGATAAACACCTTTTCGTCTTTGAAAGTCCACTCAACATCCTGCGGCAATTTAAAATGATCTTCCGCCTTGGCAGCCAGCCCGAATACCGTCATGACTTCATCCGGTTTCAGGGGCGCAGCGGCCGCCAGATCCGGCGGTAAAGCTTCCAGCACCACGCCATCGGCATGGGGAACCATCCGGCTTTGACGGTGCGCCGGGGCGTGAGTGACAATGGTCCGGCGCCCACGATCCAGAATCCAGCGATCGGGCTCCACCAGTCCGTCCACCAGACCCTGGTTCAAACCGTAGACGGATTCGATCACCGCCTGGGAGGCATCGTTCGGACTTCTGGAAAAAGCCACTCCGGAACGGTCGCCGACGATGATTTCCTGGATAACGACCGCCATTGAACTTTTTCCCGCATCCAGGCCGATCTCCTGGCGGTACAACAGGGCGGCGTCCGACCAGAGTGAGGCCCAAACCTTGCGAATATGCGCCAAAATGGCGTCTGTGCCTTGAATGTTAAGGTAGGACGCGTGCAACCCGGCAAAAGAAGCTTGAGCATCATCTTCTTCCGGGGCTGACGAACGTACCACGGCCGGTTTATCTTTAAAGCGGCTTTCAATCTCCCGGCGGAGCCGTGCCTCGACATCTGCCGGCATTGGGGTTCTCAGGAACATATTGCGAATTCGGGTGGCGCAATCCCAGATTTCCTCCCAGCGCATCTCTTTGAAATCCTTGCGGTTGAGCTCAAGCAAGACGCGCTCGCGCAGACCTGTGCGGCGGACGAATAGATCGTAGGCATCTATTGTCAGGCACAGAGTTTCAGGAATCGTGAACCCGTATCCGGCCAGCTGCGCCAACGCATAACCTTTGCCCCCGATCCGGTGGCGGTCGGCAGCGTCCACTTCCGATGCGGTCAGAATCCAGTTCATGGGCTGAGATGCAACTCCAAAACTTTTTGGAAATTTTTTACCAGATAATAGGATCTGGCCACCACTCGCACGAATGCACAGGTAGGGGATTGGGCGAATTCTTCCAGGTAGGGGTGCTTTGCCAGATAAAGCGGCAGCCATTGCTCCCGATCGGCTCCGGTAATTTCTTCAGCATCACCGACGACCGTCACGGAGACGGCCTGATGGAAATCGGCGGCTTGATTCGTGCTGCTGTTGATGAGAACCGCCACCCGCGGATCAGCCGTCAGGTTGGCAAATTTGCGGGTGGTTTTCGGGGTGACGAAGTAAAGATATTTTAAATCTTCGGTGCCAACAAAAGCCACCAGATTTGCATAAGGCTGCTCATGACTATGGGTGGCAAGAACTGCAAGGTTCTGGGATGCAAAAAGATCTCTGATATGCTTTTGAATGTCTTCTGGCTTTTCCATGAATCAAAACAATCTCGTCAAGCGGATAAATTTACGTCCCCGAGCCCACAAGCGGCAGTTCCTGGTCCAGTTTAAAAAATACAAGAAATTTCATTTCGTCTTTTTCGTCGAGATATTGTCGGCGACGCAGGGATTTTAACAGATCCGTATCCTGTTCTTCCCGCACCTTGGTCAAAACAAGCCGCTTGCCCTTGTATCCGGCGCCCTTCTCGATAAAAAGATAGCAGGCGTGGGGATTGGATTGGAGGTTGTGATGGGTAAGCCGATCGCGCATGATGACGGCCAGCGTGCCGTCTTCCATAAAATGGGGTCGGGCATAAATTGCAGCGTCAACCTTGCCCTTTTCGTCGGCAGTCGCCAACACGGCAATCCCCTCGGTATTTTCAAAATATTCTTTTAGGTCCATGGGGCCTCCTTTGTTTAAATTTTAATAACAGATAATAATGCAGGATAGTAGAAATGAAAAGATCATGGAACCGCCGTCACAGAATTTCCATGGTTTGGCGGGAGCGTTTCTTTTTTTTAAGGCGCCGGGCAGTCCATCTCGGGTATAGATTCGGGAAGGTTTCCTTCCAGGGTCTTTGAAACCAGATCCATTGCTCGGGATGCCTGCGGATCTGGTCCTCCATCGCATTGATCATTTGCTGGGTGTTGGCTTGCAGGTCGGCCCGCAGATCTTGCGTCCGCTGCATTTTAAGCGGAGGCGCCAACTCGATGAACAGCCGGCCGGCTGCATCCCGCAAGCAAAAACTGGGCAACACCGGACTTTTGCAGCGCATCGCCAGCAAGGCGGCGGCCGGGGTGGCGGTGGCTTTATGGCCGAAGAAGGTAACCTCAATTGCCTGCTTGTGCCGGCTCTGGTCAAGGGTCAAGCCAAGCATCCCGCCATTGCGAAGGATTTGTCTCATCTCGGGCAAGGCGCCTTTTTTAAAAATAATCTTGTTGCCGAAACGGGTGCGCAGGTGATAGAACCAGCGATCCAGCCAGGCCAGCCGAAGGTGTCTGGCCACCCCGGTCAGGGGCTGCCCAAAATAACACCCGGCAAACAAAAACCCAAGTTCCCAGTTGGCCAGGTGCGCTGTAAACAGGAGAACCCCCCGGTTTTGTTTTAAAGCGTTGGTGGCGTGTTCAGCCCCTTTAACCTGTTTGACCATATCCAGCAGTTTTTCGCGGGAGAAAAACGCCATTTGCCAGATTTCGAAAAAGGTGATCCCAGCGTTTTTAAAAATTTCTCTGTTCAGTTTACCGATTTGATCCCGGGACCAGTGCGGGTAACAAAATTGAAGGTTGCGTCTGGCCAGCTGCCGATGGGGCACATCCAGAAAATACATCAAAATTCCCAGCAGTCGGCCAATCCTAACGATATGGCGGTGGGGGATATTGGCGATAAAGGTGCGCAGCATTTTATAGTCCCGCAATGGTCGTGTCGCGAGGATCGTCCACACGCAGATTTCAATTTATTGAAGTTTCGTAGTCCAAGCCTCTTACCAGATACCGAGTGTGCTGTCAACGCACGTATTGGGAATCAGAAACGTCGACATTATGTTATGCCGCCGCTTGCCTGCCCGTTTTCTTGCTTGCTAAATGATTAAAATGCGGCTATATAATAAATTTCGACTATCTCGTAAAAAGTCAAAATTCTCAAATTTAGATCTCATAGTTTATCAAAATTATGAAGCGTGAAATTTGATAAGTGGCAATTTTGGGACTTTTGACGAATCCACCAGTTTTGGATTTTGCCTAAAATATCTGTGATAAATCACTGAAATTAAGATTAAGGAATAGATTTATGCCTGCCGAATTGAATCATTTGGATTATTATCGACTTCCGTGGAACTACGCCGACAATGGGATTTCCTGGCTGGAACCCACCACCGACTGCAACTTGCGATGTGAAGGCTGCTACCGGGACCCGCGCGGCCAAGGCCATAAAACACTGGAAGAGGTTCGGGCCGACCTGGAAGTCTTTAAAAGGCTGCGAAAAAGCGACTGTATCAGTATTGCCGGAGGTGATCCGCTCGTTTACCCGCAGATTATTGAGCTGGTTTCCATGATAAAAGACATGGGTTGGAAGCCGATTATCAACACCAACGGGCTGGCCCTGGATGAAAAGCTGCTCTGGAAGCTCAAAAACGCCGGTGTATTCGGCTTTACCTTCCACATCGACACCAGCCAGAAGCGGCCTAAAGTCACCGCCGCTACGGAAACCGATCTCAACGAACTGCGGCTGCATTATGCCAAAATGCTGGCAAAGATCGGCGGCATCGCCTGTTCGTTCAATGCCACGATTTCGGATAAAACAGTCCATGAAATCCCTGAAATGGTGCGCTGGTGCCAGGGACACGCGGATATTGTGCACACCATGGTTTTTATTCTGTTTCGCTCTCCGGGTCTGACCGGAGATTTCGATTTTTATGCCAATGGTGAAAAAATTGAAGCCCTGGACACCTATAAGGAATCCGAATGGGGCGGCGAACACACCCTGATGGCGCCTGATATTGTCGAGAAGATCCGGGAAGCCGATCCAATGTATGAACCGGCAGCTTATCTGAACGGAACCGCCAACCCGGATTCGTTCAAGTGGCTGCTGGCCAACCGCATTGTATTAAACGGCAAAACCCTGGGATACGTTTCTCCCCGCTTTATGGAACTGGTGCAAACATTCAACCACTTGTTCACCGGCACCTACCTGGCCTACGCCGAACCCAAGAGTGTGTCCCGGGGCAAGCTGTCGGCATTTGTCGGCGCCATAGTGGATAAGAAAATGCGAAAAATTCTCTCCAATTTCCTGAAAACTGCGCTTGTCAACCCGTTGAATCTCTTCCGAACGGCGTATTTGCAGAGCTTTATGATCATCCAGCCGGTAAATTTTGAAGCCGACGGCCGACAGGACATGTGCGACAGCTGCCCGGATATTACGGTACATGATGGCAAGCTCATGTGGAGCTGTCGCCTGGAGGAAGTCAAAAACTTTGGCGCTTTTGTTCAGACGGTACCGAAAAATAAATAGGGGTAGAAAGAACTATCGGAATGCGCCGCGCCGGTAAAGCCGCCAGGAGAGAACGAAAACCGCCAGCAGCGGGATACGCCGCAGCCTGGGAGTCACCTCCACGGTAACCCCCGAATGCCGTTCCACCTTCCAGAGGATGTAATCCAGACCCCCGCGGAACGTGAACCCAGCCTTGCAAAGACGCAGGATCGACAGCAATTTTCCCAGCAGCGACCTGACCGCCCACGTAAAACGGCTCAGACGGCGAACGCCAAGAGGCATGCGTACCCGGTAGTTGACCGGTTTCGAGTTGGGCTCCATTTCAACGGGAAATGTAACCCCGACCAGAGCCGCACGGGTTATTTGCTCGTAGTGTTCTGAAGAAGCATCATACAGAAGAGCCACCTTATCGGGCCGTTCCGCCCGCAGCTCGGCACGGTAGCTGAGCAAAAGACCCCGACCCCACAGTTGCCTGGCGGAAAACCTTTCTGCCGTCCGGGGAAGCACTTGCGTGATAAAAGTCATCGTGGCCTGCGCCAAGGCGTTTATCACTCGATCCTCGACTTCAGGGGTGCGGGCATACAAAAGTCCCGCCGGTTGGGCAAATCGACCCCACACATAGGAATGAAACCAGCGGTTGGATGCACCCCGCTGAAATTGAGTGACGGAAAAAACCGCATATTTGGTTCGTACCGTACCGCCTTCAAAGGGTATTTCCAGGTAAAAAACATTGGGGGGCAGTATTTTATTGAAAACTGCCGGAAGCAGACGCCCGGGATAGGCGGAACGATAAGTGTCCACCAGCACATACAGGTCTACGATGCCATCGAGTTCATCGCCTTTGCGCAGACAGGACCCGTAATATAAAACCGCCTGAACAGCCTCACCGAAGCGCGACATAATGCTGTCAATTAAAGCCTGCATGGCCGGAGAAGCCGAATGCAAAGTTTTTCTTCGGATCTGATTGATAACTTCAAGAGGAATGTCCATGGCTACAACCTCAGAAATGATGCCCGGCCGCCTTCCTGCAGCGCCACGGGACCGCAGCCGGCATCCGGCATGTAAAGCTCTCCGTCCAAGGTAAAGCCGCCCCGAAAAACCAGCTCTATTTCACGGGCGTTATGGCTGAGGTAGCCGTGTTCCGTCCCGGGGTGTCGGCTGTTGCGACCGCATGCCAGGCCAAGTACCGTCCGCATTAAATGCCGCGGATGAGCATTCAAGGCGGTGAACCGCAGCGGCCCCTCTTCACAGCCCCAGTAAGGGCGAAGCCCTAAAATGAGCTTCTCAAGGGTGCTGATGAGCACCAGCAGGCATTGCTGCCCATCCACCCGTTTTCCATCCAGACCGATGTCCATGGGCATCGGGCCGACAACATCCTTGTTTTTAGCGGCAAGCGCCAGCAGGTAGCGGCCGACTATCAGGGCCTGGGCCGTTCGGCCGCGCAGCCCCCAGGTCTTGACCCGGTCGTGAAAAAACCGGATAGCCTGATAAATTATACCTGTACCGAAAAACAGCCCGAAAAGCGGCTCCGAAAACCCCGGCGCCTGCACCCGCAGCACCGGCCGCTGTTCGACGACCGGATCGGCAGTGCCGGCGGATGCCCAGCCCAGCAGTCTGTGCATGGCTTTTTCCAGGGACCCTTTCAGCCCCAGATCCTTTGCCAGCATGTTGGCCGTGCCTCCCGGCAAAAGAGCCAGCAGGGGCAGCGAAGCAAACGGACTGTGATTGAACAAGTCGGTCAAGACCGCATGAACGGTGCCGTCCCCCCCGTTTACCGCCAGAATATCCACCTGCTGTTCAGCGAAACGGGTCAGCGCCAGTCTCATATCGGCTGATGTCTGAACTTTGTGATGCAGGACCTGCGAATATCCGGCCAACACTTTTTCCACGGGTCCCAGGCCCTTTCGGTTGGCGCCGCTCAGCGGGTTGCTGAGCACACCCACTTTCAACATACCGCCGCAAAGCCTCTGAATTTCGACGGACTCCGGCGCAGGGTCGGTATTCGGCCCAGCTCTGAACGACGGATTGTCAAAGCAGATCTTATCCATAATTTTTTTATATACAAACATTTCTTTGGTGAAACAACCGTTAAAAGCAATACGGCGTTGCGAAAAATTTATCAATACTATATGTTTTACCATCCCGCTTGCGAAATCTTCGGGAGGTGATGATAACCTTTTAGCCTTGAACCGGCCAACAGTGGCTAAGGTTGCATAAAAAAAAGACACTTAATGGACGAGACATTCACCTTAGCCCACTTTTCCGATCTCCACTGGTGCTGCCCGGACGGTATCCGGGTGCGGGAGCTTTTAAATAAGCGTCTGTTTGGATACCTGAAATGGCGGCTGCACCGGCACACCGGCTATCGAAGCGAAATCCTTGCCGCCTTGCAGCAGGATCTGAAAAGTGGACATCCCGATCATATCGTCATCACCGGGGATTTGACGCACCTCAGCCGGAGCGAAGAATTTCGCCGGACCGCCAAATGGCTCCGGGCCTTAGGGCCCTCCCGGCAGATTACCGTAGTTCCCGGCAATCACGATATGTACGTCAAAACCGTCTGGGAAAACACCTTCGCCCACTGGGCGGACTACATGGTTTCCGACGAAAAACCTCCCGGCACAGTGCCGGGAACCCATACGGATGAAATGTTTCCTGTCTTGCGAATTCGCGGGCCGATGGCCATAATCGGTGTTTGCAGCGCACGACCCGTCAACCCGCTGCTGGCCGTTGGCACCATTGGCAAGACCCAGTTAGGGCGGCTGGAACAAATTCTGCTGAAGACCGGACGCAGACAACTGCTGCGCGTTATGTTAATCCACCATCCCCCGGTGGCCGGGATCGTTGGTTGGCGCAAACGCCTGACGGATGCCGACCGGTTTCGCTCGATTGTGAAACGTTGCGGCGCCGAACTGATATTGCACGGCCATGCCCATCGCAGCTGCCAGGCCCGGCTGGAGGCTCCGGGGGGGAAAATCCCGGTCATCGGAGTTCCGGCGGCCTCCGCCTCAGACCGCAAACTGCACCGCCGGGCCCGCTATCACCTTTACCGCGTAAATCGCAATGCAACCGGCTGGCGCATCCACATGCAGGCTCACGCCTATTCATCTGACACCGGCCATTTTAACCCCGAAACGGAAGAGTGCCTCAGGTAATTGCCCTTGCCGACATCGTTTATTTGCGCCAGAGATTCAAGAAAACTGAAAAGGATCATGAATAGGGATGATACGGGTTGCGCCCGGAACACCGGCAGAAGTGACACCGGGTAAATACTTTGAGATATGCCTTTTATGACCGTTTGTGGAGTTTCAGGCCAAGGGTCTCGTCGAAAAATCCAATCGCATTTTTGAGAATTACCTGGAATGATTCCACCTCGTCGGGCGACAGGCCGAGGGATTCGCTTATTGTGCGATACACCTCCGTCTGGGTACGTTTTATCTCCTCCAGCACCTGTTTGCCCTTGTCGGTTAAACTTACCGAGGTAATCCGCTGGTTTTCCGGCAGTATCTTCTTATCCACCAACTTCTTGGATTTCCAGAGTTCTGTAATGGTGGTGGAAATCGTGCTGTTGCTGACGGTGGGGTAGAGGCTTCCGATTTCAGAAATGCTCAGATTGCCCATCATGCCGATAAGTTCCAGTATCAGGGTTTCGCGGTCGGTTAAATCACCCACTTTTTGCTCTGAAATTTTAGAGGCGATATACAACCGCACTCTAAAAGCCATATCATAAATCAGCTTTTCTGTATTATTTTCCATCGGCTCCCCTTGGCAGACCTGACGTGATCCCAAATGCAACTATCATAGAAATATTCTTAATACAAAAAATATGATTTGTAAAGAGTTGTCTATCGGGAAATTAATATTATTTTAACATTTTATTTTATAAACGATTTAATTTATATAATATTTATAAATTTAACATATTAATATATTTGATATTTCGTTTCCGCAAGTTTCAGTTAAGAAAAGGCAGTTGCCAAATGCTGGTCCGGAGCAGGAGTCGGCTGTTTTCCGTGTTGACCTGACCAAACAACCCGTGTATCATGCTGCCGCTGAATCCTAAAATGCCTTTAAAGATTCTATCAACCAAACGCGAGATCATTGCAATGAACTCTGATCAGGAGCAAAAATCCACCCCCCCCAAAAATTCAAGCCCGCTACATATCGTTAAAGTCGAAAAACGCGAAACCCTTAATGAATTTATTCGTCTGCTTTGGCCGCTCTATAAGAACGACCCGGCATGGGTGCCGCCACTGATCCTGGATCGGCGCATGCATCTGGCACCGAGCAACCCGTATTTCGAACATGCCACCTATTCATCCTGGATCGCAT
The DNA here is from genome assembly GCA_964435765.1 of uncultured Desulfosarcina sp. Taxonomy (GTDB): domain Bacteria; phylum Desulfobacterota; class Desulfobacteria; order Desulfobacterales; family JAFDCJ01; genus JAFDCJ01. The sequence continues at coordinate 6,095 of CAYTBC010000100.1, read as the reverse complement.
ATCGGGATGGGAGAGCGGTGGGACGCATCAGCGCTCAAGTTGACCAACTTCATCTTGAGCACCACCAGGACGCCACGGGCTTTTTCGGAATGCTGGAAGCAGAAGACAATTCCGAAACTTTTCAGGCCCTTTTGGCCACGGCCGAAAATTGGCTGCGCGAGAAAGGAATGCGGCGTGTTGCCGGACCCTTTAACCTTTCCATTAACCAGGAGCTCGGACTGCTTGTGGAGGGTTTTGAGACCCCACCCGCAGTTATGATGGGACACGCCCTTCCCTATTATGCTCAACGCATCGAGGAAAATGGGTATCGCAAGGAAAAGGACCTGCTGGCTTACATCATCGACGCCAATTTTAAGCACCCGCGTGCAATGCAGGCGATTCTGGCCAGAACCAAAAATCGCATTAAAACACGATCCCTGCGCAAATCTGATTTCAAAGGAGAATTAGAAATAATTCGGGACCTTTTCAATGACGCCTGGTCGCAAAACTGGAGATTCAGCCCCTTCACCGACCAGGAATTCCAGCACCTGGGCAAAGACCTAAAAATGCTGGTAGCTGAAGATCTTATATCAATCGCCTCAGTGGACGGCGAGCCGGCAGCCTTTATGGTCGTATTGCCCAACATCAACGAGATTATCCGGGACCTTAATGGAAGGTTGTTGCCCTTTGGATGGCTCAAACTTCTCTGGCGTCTTAAAGTGAAATACCCTCAAACCGCAAGGATTCCTTTGATGGGCGTGCGCTGCCGCTTCCATGACAGCATGCTGGGCGCCGCACTCGCCTTTTCGGTGATTGTGGCATTGCAGCCGCCTGCCATTAAGCACGGTATAAAAGAACTGGAGCTGTCCTGGATCCTTGAAGACAACAAGGGAATGCGCAATATTATCGAGACCATCAGCGGCCGGGTTTATAAAACCTATCGAATCTACAACAAGGAACTGGGGTAGAATACAGCAGATTATTTTACATTGGGTATCGAGCCCATTTGTCCTTAACGACCAAGGATGGGTTCAGGCGTCAGGTGTCAGACAACAGAGGACAGAAGACAGAGGTGTTGTGAGGCGGAAGTTGGAATGTTAAAAAAAGAGCACAGTCGGCAACGTATAAATCCCAAATTCCAAGCACCAAATAACAAATAAATCTCAAATCGCAATAATTAATGACCGAAACAGACGAAATCCGGTTTGGAATTTTGAATTTTGGTCATTGTATTTTATTTGAGGTTTGTGATTTGGAATTTGTGATTTTGAATGGCGGCGGCGCTGAAACCCTTGGCCCAGACCTAACTTTGCAGGAATCTGGAAGATAAGACATTATTGGAATCTCCCGCAGCTATCAGAAAAAGCCCCTTACGTGGCACCAGGGCGGGCTGAAACCTTTAAACAGCGCGATGACAAATCCCCAACCCAAATTTGCCGCCATCGTTCTGGCTGCCGACCGCGGTCCGGATGATCCGGTCGCCAAAGCAGCCGGTGTCCCGTGCAAGTCCTTGACGCCAATTGGCGGCATCCCGATGGTTTTTCGCGTTGTAGCTGCCCTGGATGCATCCGGGGCTTGTGACGCGATCAATTTATGCGGGCCGCCTGAATCCATTGTAAAACGAACGGCTGACCTTGGAAACCTGATCGCATCCGGCAAAGTTAAATGGTATGCAAATCAGGCCACGCCAAGTACAAGTGCCTATCATGTTCTGCAACACCTACCGGAAGAAAAACCCGTCCTGCTGACGACTGCAGATCATGCCCTGCTGAATGCCCGGATTGTCGACCACTTTTGCAGCCATGCCAGGGACACGGGTTGTGATGTGGTTGTCGGCATTGCCCGGCATGAAGTCGTTACCAAAGCCTACCCCCAGACCCGCAGAACAGCGACGCGTCTGGCAGACGGTGCTTACTGCGGCTGCAACCTGTTTGCTTTTCTGACTCCCCGGGCTCGCCGGGCTGCCGACTTCTGGCGCCGGGTCGAAACCCAGCGTAAAAACCCGCTGCGCGTCATACGAGTTTTGGGCTGGATAGCCGTCTTACGGTATCTTACGGGGCACCTTTCTCTGGATGAAGCCCTGAAGCGCATATCGCGCCGTCTGGGGTTTAAGGCGGGAGCGGTTGTCCTCCCCTACCCGGAGTCAGCCGTAGATGTTGATTCGATCAGCGACCGGGAGCTGGTGGAAAAGATTTTAACCGACGAAGGAATGATGAAGGCCGAATGACAAGTGACGAATTGAGGAATTTTATCGGTAACGGCTGGAAAGATTCATTTCAGCTGCTTCTTTCATCAAGTCCTCCTTGGTTTTGCGCCTAACAATAAAAATATTTAACTATTTTTAATACTGAATTTGCGTTTTATAAAATATTTTATTTTTCAATATTATTTATTTTGTATATTTTAAATTTAAAAATATTTAAATTTTTTATTGTTGACAAACTAAAATATTGAGGTATAATTAAAGCTTATCAAATAATTCAATTATTAAAATGTTTATTTATTAAAAATAAAGGAAATGAAATTTAATAAACTCAAAAAAAATATTTTGTGAAATATTTTTTTTATTAAAATCTCGACAATTTGAATTGATTGGATTATCATTTAATTTATTTTTTGAACTATTAAATCACAGAACGACCGGTTGCCTGGTCTATAGATGATACGCTCTTTTCCATGTTTTTTATAATCCTGTTGATTTTCGGCATAAATTTTGCTATTTCTTTACACTTTTTGAAATACGTGCTACGCTTTTCGATAATTAGATCAAACATTAATCTAAAATTTCATTTGCATAAAACCAAATTAAGGATAAATGAGAATCGAGAGACACTCTGATTCCATGCTGTTTCATCGCTGGTGTACGATTGTCGATGGTTTAATCACGGATTAAAACAGTCGGTGTCGGCCTGAATCTATCCCGGGAAACATCTGCCGATTAGAATACAAAAATATACATGTTAGGTATTTGACATTTTAATTTTAATCAGGTAAAAGCCACGTTGGCAGAATTACCCTGTCTAAAAGGCAAAGACACACAAGATTACAGGTAAGTTTCAAATGTTGGGTTAATGCGCAGATTCCGGGGAGGGAAGATCGCTGACCTTAACTGATTTGATCGGATAAAGGAGGCTTTAGTTGCTATGGATGCTACACCTGCCGCAAGCAATCTGCCCTTACGCATTGCAGATTTCTCTACGCTAGCAGAAGCGCTTGATTACGCAGCTCGAGGAAAAACCGGATATAATTTTTATAACGGCGGAGCAAAATTATATAAGCAACTTCCTTACGCGGAATTAAAAGAAGATGCGCAGGCCCTGGCCCGCCGTCTTATGGGTGTGGGTGCAAACCGCGGTTCGCGCGTTGCCATCGTAGCCGACACTCAGCCAGAATTTATGCGGTTTTTTTTCGCCTGCCAGTATGCAGGCCTGATTCCGGTGCCCATGCCGGCTTCCGTCCATCTGGGAGGCCGCCAGGCATATGTTTCACAGCTGGAAAGACTGCTTTCAATCTGCCAAGCTGAGATTGCAATGGCACCTGAGGGCTTTCTTCCCTACCTGACCGAAGCCGCCCAGAATTTGCCAATGCGTTTTCTGGGAAGTCCGCAGGATTTTTACGACCTGCCGGAAGCCGATATCCGTCTGCACCCTTCGCAGCCCAATGATGTGGCCTATCTTCAGTATACATCCGGCAGCACCCGGTTCCCACGAGGGGTGATGATCACCCAGAAAGCCGTAATGAGCAACTTGTTGGCCATCCTTAAATATGGGATCCAGGTCCGATCGGAGGATCGGGCGGTCTCGTGGCTTCCCTATTTTCACGATATGGGACTTGTCGGCCTCGTATTGGCTCCCATGGCCGCCCAGGTGTCCGTAGACTATTTAAGCACCCGGGACTTTGCCATGCGTCCGCGCCTCTGGCTGACGCTGATGACCCAAAACAAGGGCACCCTCTCTTTCAGCCCGCCTTTCGGCTACGAGCTCGCCGCCAGGCGTATACGTGCAGAGGAAGCCAAAAATTTTGACCTCAAGGCTTGGCGGGTGGCCGGCGTCGGTGCCGAGCCGATTCGCAAAGAACCTCTTGAGCATTTCGCGAATCTTCTTGAACCCAGCGGGTTTGACCGGCGTTCATTTGTACCTTGTTACGGCATGGCGGAGTGTTCCCTGGCAGTAAGCTTTGCGCCGTTGGGACAGGGGGCGAATTTGGACTATGTGGATATCACCGCCCTGGCTGAAGAACAAAAGGCCGTGCCCCTGCATCCCACGCGGAACAGCGAAACCGCGCGCTCAACGAATTTTACCAATTGCGGCGCGCCGCTGCCGGGGTATGAAGTCGAAGTCCGAGATGCGAGCGGGCAGGTGTTGCCGGAAAGGCATTGTGGAACCCTCTTCGTTCGGGGACCCAGTATCATGTCCGGGTACTTTGGAGATCTGAAGTCCACTCGTCAGGTTTTGTCTCCCAATGGCTGGTTAAACACGGGGGATCTGGCGTATCGCGTGGGAAACGGCATTGTAATTACGGGGCGTGAAAAGGACCTGATTATCCTCAACGGCCGTAATATCTGGCCGCAGGATCTGGAGTTTCTTGCCGAACAGCAGACAGAGGTGCGCACGGGAGATGCATCATCCTTTTCGGTGCCCGATGCCGATGGCGAAGAACGGGCCGTTATGATGGTCCAATGCCGTGAATCCGACAAAAAAAAGCGCGCCGATTTACGCGCGCGATTGCACAGCCTGATCCAAGAAGAGTTCGGCATTGACTGCCTGATTGAATTGGTACCTCGAAATACCTTACCTAGAACGACATCTGGAAAGCTATCGCGCTCCGGTGCACGCAAAGAGTATCTGAAACGGGTCGCCGCTCAACAGGCCAAGGAACCGGGCGATGATCTTTACGCCGCAGCGCTCCGTCAGCGAGCCGTCTAGCCTGAATTATATTACCAAGAGCCATATAATCATGCATTATATTCTGATCAAATCGATGCGACTGATCGGTGCGGGAAGAGTGTTTGCTGACATCGAACAGCCATATCACCCTGATTCCGGTATAGCCGGGATTAGAGTGACGCATAGGTCTTTATAAAAAGGAAAATGGATCAACTTATTCTGGTTATAGCTCCGATAAAAAATAGGGTGCGACTGGAAGCGCAGAATGTCTGAGACGGTCGCCTTGACGGGCGCGACGGGTTTTGTTGGGACTGCTCTTGCACGCCGACTGACAGCCGCCGGCCACAGGATCAAAGCGCTGATCCGCCCGTCATCCGGGCATAAACGACCGGCAGACGTTGCGGCCAACTGGATCAAGGGCGATCTTGAAAACTTGGCAAGCCTGCGTTGCCTGGTTGACGGTGCCGATGCAGTGATACACTGCGCCGGCACGGTTCGCGGAGCTTCGCGTGAACATTTCAATCGTGTCAATGCCGATGGTGTGGCGCGCCTGGTCCAGGCAGCGGCCGCCCAAAAACCCGCACCGCGTTTTTTATTGATATCATCACTGGCAGCCCGGGAACCGCATCTGTCGCATTATGCTGCCAGCAAACGCAAGGGAGAGAAGTTGCTGGCCCAAGTTTACGACCAGCTGTCCTGGACCGTTTATCGACCATGCGCCGTGTACGGACCGGGAGACCGGGAATTGCTGCCGCTCTTTCACTGGATGGCCAAAGGGATCGCACCGATCATCGGGTCCGGCAATGGACGCTTTTCAATGCTTTATGTCGAAGATCTGGCGGAAGCGATCGCGCAATGGCTGGATTGCAATTGCTGCCGATACGGCACTTATGAGTTGCACGACGGACACCCGGGGGGCTATTCATGGCATGAGATAATCGATGCGGTCAAACAATTGCACACCGGGTCTGTAGTTCGCATAAAAATACCGCTGGCAGCGGCAAGACTGCTCGCAGGGTGTAATCTCTTAGCCGCCCGCAGCATTGGATATGCGCCCATGCTGACCCCCGGAAAAATTCGCGAATTAAGCCATTTAAACTGGGCCGCAGACAATACCGCGCTGAACAACGCCACCGGCTGGACGCCTCGAATCCTGTTGCCGGAAGGATTGCGGCTTACGCTGGGTTATTCGGAATAAATGAAGTTTCATACGAGCGCCGCCGCTGGCCG
>CAYTBC010000099.1:0-16822 GCA_964435765.1 uncultured Desulfosarcina sp. | reverse complement strand
CGATCTGACCGCCTACCTGGGCGAAGTCCTGATGACTTACCAGAACGCCTATGCCCAGGAAATTTATCTGGAAACCGCTCAGCTGCGTGAGTCGCTGTTCAACTTTGCGCTGGTGGTGGACTACAAAATTGATCCCGGCGCGGCCGCCACCGGAACGCTGATCGTCCTGGCCAAACCGGATAAAGCCGGAACTTTGCCCAAAGGGTTTCAGCTTTGGGGCAAGGAAGAAGGCGCCGAAAAAAAGGTCTTTTTTGAAACCGACACCGAGCTTGAAGTCAAGGCTGATTTTAATGAGTTCACCCTGGCAGACAGCGAGCGCTATGATCCGGTCGCCATCGGCAACAGCCTTACCCTGCAGGAAAAGCTGATTCTCAAGACCGGCAGCTACCTGTATTTTCACACGTCTTCCGGAGATATCTTTGTCCAGGTGCAATCGGCTGCCATCGACCCGGAAAACGAAACCACCCGGGTGACCTGGACCGGCAGCTCGGCCTACAGCACCCTTGGCGGCACCGAAAAAGTGGGTGACGGATCCTGGAGTTGCATCAACTCCGAAGGCAGAGACCTTCTCAAACTCAAGACGACCGGTGGAAATTATGTCTGGCTGGACGGCAAGTTCGAAAAAATTGCCGTCAATGACCCCATTATCGTGAAAAAAAACGCCGCAGCCGACTGTTTCGGGGTCATCAGCGGGGTCGCCTTTGAGATGGCGACCGTCAAAACCGGTGTTCAACGCTGGATATCGGAAACGGATGCCGCAGCGGGCGAGACCCGGCGCTTCAGCTATACGATTAAGGTTCTGGAAGGTTCCGCCGAAGTGAATAAGACCTTTTATGCCCTGGAGAAGAATATCACCGAGACCAAAGAAGTGACAAAGCTCAGCGTTCACTGGCTTGGCTGCAGCGGCGCTGCCTCTTCGCCGGCAGAATATGATCAAGGCATCCTGGAAAAATCGCCGGAGCATGTGGTCTACGTCGGTCTCTCCAAGCAGCTTAAGGTGCAAACAACCGCCGAAAATACGATGTCTCTGGCCGGCAATTCGACGCTGGTGCTCAAAGGCGATTTTTCGGCCATGGAAAAATACCGCCCCCTTATCCTGCACGGCCTTGCCGGTGAAAAAAACGAAACGGAGCAGGTCCGCTTGAAAGCAGTCCAATACGACGGGGCAACCGACACCAGTTATATTGACCTTAAATCCCCTGTCAGCAAAGACTTCACCAAACACGGCGTCGCCATCTGGGGCAACGTCGTGGATATCACTCAGGGCAAGACGGTTCCCGACACCGTCCTGGGCAGCGGCTGGGGTGAAGAATCATTTCAATCGTTTGACCTGCCGCAATCCCCCTTGACCTATGAGCGGCAGGGACGCGAAGGCATCAAGGCCGCGGTGGACGTCATCGTCAGCGACCTGCCCTGGCAGCAAAAGGAGGATTTCCTGTACAGCGGACCCCACGACCGTCACTATACGGTGCAAACGGATTATGACGGCCAAAGCCGCATCCTGTTCGGCGACGGCGTCAACGGCGCCAGACTGCCGACCGGCCGCGACAATGTGATAGCCGGCTACCGGACCGGCCAGGGCAAAGATGGCAATGTTTCGGAAAAAATTATCAAAAAACCCACTTCCAAACCGGCCTTTTTAAAGGAAGTTTTCAATACCGGGCCGACCGCCGGGGGATCCGATGCGGACACCCGGGAAGAACTGGGCGCCAAAATCCCGGTCGAACACCTTACATTTGACCGCGCCGTTTCATTGAGTGACTATGCCGATCTGGCCCTGGCCTATCCGGGTGTGGGCAAGGCCAAGGCCGGCTGGCGCTGGCTCAACAATCGCCAGGTGGTCTATCTGGCGCTAATCGGTGAGGATGGACAGGATCTCACACCGATATTAAAGGACCTGCGCGACCATCTCGATGCCCGCCGGGATATCAATCAACCCCTGCGGGTGGAGCCGGTCTGCATCGTTCCGGTCACGATTGTCATGGAGGTGGTTGCGCTTGAAGACGTTGAGGCCGACCGATTGGAAGACGCGATTATCACAGCCCTTGGCACCGGCCGACAGGCGGACGGTACGCCGCAGTTTTTTAATTTCGATCGTTTGGCATTGGGAATGAGCATCCATAAAAAAGATATTTATGGACTGGTGGAACGGATCAGCGGGGTCAAAGGGATCAAAAGCCTTTCCGTCGCGAGATCGGCGGCCGTTTGCAGCGACGCGGGATATCTGATGCCCGCCCTGTGCGCCGAAGATGTCTGGATCAATAACTGGGAGCTGGCCGCGCTGGATCGGCCCAATCTTGAGATCAATATTTTGCAGCCGCCGGTCAACAAGGTCTGCGCAACGCTGGGAATATAGCATAAAAGGCAAAATTTAGCCCAACCGGGAGTTTTAAAGGAGACATAACGCGTGGCCCAATCGCACTACAAAGATCACCTGTTTGAGCTGCTGCCGCGGCTGTATCACACCTATGATCAGAACCACGGCTTTCTCAGGGCTTTTCTCGAAGTCGTGGGGGATACCCTGGACGACATGGAGCGGAATATCGCCGGACTCTATGATGACAGCTTCATCGAGACCTGCCGTGAATGGGTGGTCCCATATATCGGCCGGCTGATCGGCGCGCGGCTGATAGAAAACGACGGCAATCGCAATCGCCAGGAAGTCATGAAGACCATTGGCTGGCGCAAGTCCAAAGGGACCCTGGGAACCCTGGAAGACGTCGCCCGCGAAATTACGGGATGGGGGGTTCAGGCCGCGGAATTTTTCGAACAGATGGGGTGGAGTCAGCATCTGAATTATATTAAGCCCGACCACCTTCAATCGCCTGATTTAAGAGACGACCGGGCGCTGTTTGCACTGGGCAGTGCCCGCAATTCGCTGCTGCACAGCGCCGACATCCGCCGAGCCGGCTCCCGCCGGGGATGGTTTCAGATCAAGAATATCGGATTTTTTCTGTCCACGGCGGCGCTCTCCCATTACCGCCAAGTTCCCCTGCGTCGGGTGCAGCACCGTCCCTACCATTTTGCCCTGGATGCCAGACGCTATCCGTTGACTCTTTTTGACGGCCGCAACCGCTTTCCCCTTTCCCAAACCATCGCCAAAATGCAGCGCGATGAACGGTTTGGAACCGGCCAAACACTGGATGTCTATTTTCAGGGAGTACCGGCGGCGACCTCTAAAATGCCCAAGTGGACGGGATCCCCCGCGGTGGCCGCACCGGATGCCACCCTGCTCAATCTGATGGACAATGATGGGTTACTGCCCATGGATTGGCGCATCCAGGGCGGTGAACCGCTGAAATATACCGTCAGCGCCATGGTGCTTTATGAAAGCGCGGGCAAGGCCCGGCTGGATCCTCTGGGACACCTGGATTTGTCATTTTCACCACTGAATTTTCAGCGGGTGGCTGACGGGAGTGCACGGCCCGCCGGCCGCCTCGTGATGCGCGTCTCCCCCGCTGCCGGTTACAACCGGGCCTTTCCGGGCATGGTGTTGAAACTGCAAAGCCAAACCAAAAATTATGCGGTCTTTGCCGGGCAAGGTGATCTGCGCCGGGGAATCTACAAGGATCGCAGCTACGTGTATCTGCCGGCCTTTCATACCGGCTCGCCGGCCTACTTCAGTATTGACCGCTACGGCAGCGCCTATTTCTACCACTATGATCCCACCGGCGCCAAGCCCCCGGATAAGGATCTATACGATTTTACCCGCCTGGGCCGGGCTACCGAGGGGGTGGTGTATCCATCACGGCAGCTGACGGCCGCCAACCGGCCGGCACCGGTCATTTACAGTCTTGCCAAAAACGACCCGCTGCAGGTCGTTGACCGGGGACAGTTTTTAAACGCCCGGGTGCCCGCCGCCGGCTGGACCGTCAAGGCCTGGAACCGGGACAACTCCGGCGGCGCAGGCGGCGGTGTTTTGCGTCTGCTGACGACCGCAAAGGTCACCAGTGCGTCGGATGCGGCCAAACTCACCCCGGTCTTAAAAGCGCCTTGCGCTCAGCCCGGGCACCTGATCATCAGTCTCCACCGACCGGATTCCAATCCCATTACTGAAATGGAAATCATCGTAACCGATGAAAAGGGCAGCGCCCTGCTGGTCTACCTGCCGCAGGTTGACACCATGACGGGCGACGGCGCTTATTTTTTTGTGGCCGAAGACGGCGCAACCTACCGCGTCAATGCCAAACCGATCGCGGGAGGATTGGTGGTGGAAGGCACCCCGGAGGCCGGGCCAGGGGGCGCGTTCAACGCCGAATTACTGGCAAGATACGCCGCCGGCCAGTGCCGACCGATCATGGGCAAGACACCGATCCAGCATAGAATACCCGTGCGCTGCGATCTATCAAAATACATCAAGCCCGCCGCGGGTCTGCTGGCCATCGACTCGGATCTGGGCCGGGTGGCGTTTGCCGACCACGAAAAACCGCGCATGCCCCTTTCGGCCAGCTTTTACCATGGGTTTTCAAGCTACCTGGGCGCGGGCGCCTATTATCACGATTGGGATTCGGTGGATGAGAGCCGAATCATCCGGGTTTCCAAGCGGTCGGCGCCGGATGACACCCGGCATCTGCGACCGCCGGCAGATGGGGTGGTGTCCGAGGTAAAGATCTTCCGAACGATTCAAGCGGCCTTTGACGAGGTCGTCAGCAAGGGCGCATCCCGGGCAGCCGATGGCGTCCCCTGGGTGATCCAAATTGAAGACAGTGAAATCTATACCGAAAACTGCCACGTCACCGAAGCCGTTGCCTGCGGCGTTATCCTCAGGGCCGCCCAATTCGAGCGGCCGTTCTGGCACGGACGATTGATCTGGGACGGTCCGGCCGAAAAGGTTACGCCCCTGGTAGCCGTTGAAGGCGTCCTGCTGGGACACACCCCGCGATTTCGCAGCGGCCGCTTTAAAGAAATCAAATTCAAGGATTGCACCCTGCTGCGCAACCTGATGCTGCTGGAAGACGTCCGGGGTGAGGCCGACCGCTACCCGGCCCTGTATCTGGAAAATTGCATCTTCCGCATGCGCGTCAGTGTTTATTGTTACGGCACAATCGACATTAAAAATTCAGCCCTTGACTCAACCAAAAAGAATGCGCTGGTCGCCAACCGATCTGAGGTTCAAATCGAAAGAAGCACGATCCTTAAAAAAGTCAGAGTCAAATCCCTGTGGGCGTCGGAAGCCATTTTCATGGACAAGGTGCTGGCCGTCAACCCCCAGAAGGGCTGCATCCGCTATTCCAGGATCAACCCCAAGGGCAACAGTTTGCCCCGGGTTTATAAATGCACGTTCGCGCCGGTCACATTTTGCAATGACCTGCCCTGGCAGTCAGGCTATCTCAAATTAAAGCGCGGCTGCAATGAAGCGGTCACTTACTGGGCCGAGAACGGCGGCGAAATCGGCGTTTACCACCAGGCCCACTACACCCTCAAGCAGAAAAATTTGGCCATTAAGTTCAATGAGTATTTGCCGGTGGGGTTGCAGCCGGTATTGATCGATATCGGCTGCTGAATTGAGTGGTATGCACCCTGACAAATCACAACAGCGCCGACTGGCGCTGACAATGCTCAATCCTTTTGAATAAAGGGAAAAATCATGCACGCAGAGATTTCCAAAAGACCTTTTAGTGAGCAAAACGAAAAAAAGCATTATCAAAGCGTCAACCTGCAGATGGGCAGGGTCCAGCTTGACTCGGACTGGAATGAGGCCTTTGAAATTCTATTAAAATCCCGTTCGCGGTTGTTGACGGATATCATCGGCCGGCACGGCAGTCCCAATGACGGCTTCCGGGTGGAACACAATCTGATCCTGGATCATCTTGATTCTCTCAAGGGGTGGAGTTTCAGCGGCCCCGGATCCTGGAAGGTGGATCATCTGGAAAAGATCGAAGGTTTCGGCAGCTTCATGATCAGCGGCAACGCAGAAATCCAAAGACCGCTGCCGCCCCTGCTGATTCACCTGGCGGCCTTGCGCCAGATCCTGGTGGATCGCGGCGCAACCCTCGCCGGCACGCCCAAACTCCTGCTTTATTGCCGGGTTGCGGCCGTTGAAGATGCCGCCATCCAACTGGAAATATCCAAGCCGGGCGGTCTGGATCCCATTGCGACCGATCCGGCGGCCACCTATGCCTGTGGAGACTGGCAGGTCATTGAACTGGATCCGGCGACCGTTGATTTTACCGACTATCAGACCCTGTCAATTCGAGTGGCGACGACCGGAACCGTCCATCTTGACCGGCTGGCCCTGGCGCCGGGCCTGGCCGCCGACACAGCCGCAGACGATTTTTACATCCAGGGCGGTGACGGCACCCTGAACCAGGCGGGGCGCTACTACGTGGAGGGGCACGTCGCTGTCAGGGAAGGGTTTGAAACCTACCAAACCCAGCAGGATTATCCCGAGCCGTCGGCGGTCGACCTGGCGGGCGGCGATCATCACCTGGCCTACCTAGATGTCTGGCAGCGAACGATTACCGCCGTGGAAGACCCGGATATTCTGGAAGTCGCCCTGGGCGGTCCGGACACCACCAGCCGCGAACAGCTGGTGTCCCAGGTCAAGCTGCTGGCGGCCGCAGACTGCCGGGCCGATATTGCCGGCGCGCTCAGACCCGACGGCACCGGAACCCTCAGCACCGGCCTGTCGCCGGATGCCGAACAGGGGGAGTGCGATTTCAAACCGGAGTTGGACTACACCGGCCTTGAAAACGCCCTCTACCGGATCGAAATCCACCAAGGCGGCGATGCGAACGCCGCGACCTTCAAGTGGTCCCGCAACAACGGCGCCGATCTGGTGGCGGTCACCGAATTTGATGCGGATACCAAATCGGTCATCGTACCCGATGACCGTTTTCTTTGCCATGGCGACTGGGTCGAGCTTGGCGACAATGTGAGTGATCTGGCCGACCCCGCCGATGGGGGCCAACACGGAAAACTGGCCAAAATCATCGAGATGACGCATCAGACCGGCGGGGTCAAAATCCTGCTGGAAAACGAAGCCGGCGATTTCTCCACGGCGCCTTTTAACAGCCGCTCGCAGCGCCGCCCCAAACTGCGCAAATGGCACGGCGTTGAAGCAATATCTGATTATATCACCTTTGACGGAACCGGCCTGCCGGACACCGAACTTGAGCACGGCATCCACATCGCTTATTCCCAGGAAAAATTTTATCATGGGGATTACTGGCAGTTTACGGCCCGGGTCAACACCCGCACCGTCGAAATCCTTGACCACGCCCTGCCCATGGGACCGCAGCATCATTACGCCCCTTTGGGTCTGATCTCGTCAGATGCCGCCGGAATCCGCTTTGATTCCTGCCGCAGCCTTTTCCCCCCGCTGACCGATATCACCGCAAGCCACGTTTTGTTTGACTCCGCCGGCTGCAGGCAATGGTCGGAGCTGGGCATTGAAAATGTCCAACAGGCCCTGGAACATCTGTGCCGGCATCAATGCTGTGACCGGGTTGTCCTGCCGGGGAACTCCATCCAGGATGCGATCGACAGTCTGGGACCCGCCGGCGGTTTCGTCTATTTAGCCCCGGGCATTCACATGGTCCGCGAAACCATTCGGATTGCGGCGCGTAAAAATATCACCATCAAAGGGGAAGCAGCGGCCACCCGGGTAATCTACCTGCCGCAGGAGCCGGATATCGACCAGGAAGCGGTTGCACGGCTGCGCGCCGAAGTCAGTGCCCTGGAAACCCAAATCGAAGAAGCCGTGGCTGCCGGCGATGATGATTTGGCCGCCGAACTGCGCGCTGCGCGCCGCCAGCTCCTGGTGCAATATTACGAAGCCCGCGGTGATGCGGCGGCGCAAATCGATGTCCAAAAGGCCATCGACGAAATCCGGGACCAGATCATCGCGGCCGGCGACGACAGCAATGCCGTCGCAGACCTTAACGTCCGGTTGGAAGAACTCGAACTGGAGCTGACCGGTGTTATGGTTGACCTGCTGCGTGATCTTTTCCGGGTTAAAGCCTCCCGCAACATCACCCTTACCCGCTTTCTGATGCTGGGCGTCGGGGCCGACAGCCTGGTGGCGATCATAGACGCAAGCAAAGTCATCGAGGTTTCAAGCTGCGATTTGCTCAACATACCGGATCAGAAGCGGACGAATTACAACGACCGGGAGGAATATTACCTAAAAGCATCCGGATCCGCCCAACCCGATCGTCTCGCTATCTTAAAAGACAAGCCGCGGATGTTCAACCCCTGCATTCGAATCTCCAACGGCTGCCGGATCCACATCCAGCATAACAGGATGGTCGGCAGGGTCGGGCTATTGCAGGAAGGTACCTATAACGATCAGCAGGTGCCCATGATCGACGAACTCAGCTGCATCGGCAACCGCATCCGTTTTTCGGATGTCGGTATGATGTTGATTGAAGTCCGACGGGCTCGGATTGAGAACAACCGCATCAGTGACGTCAATCTGGGGCTGTCGGAAGCAGACCAGGATACCCTGGACCGGCTGCTGGCGGAAGAAATCGATCCGAACGATCCCTGCAGCGCGCATTTAAGCCGGCAGATTGATGAAACCGTAAATGTTATCAGCGGCCTGTTTTTGGCCTGTGACCCCTGGTTCGTCAAGGGGAACCGCCTGCGGGGCGCCGCGGTCATGGCTTTTGTCCTCCGCAAAAGCGCCATCCGCAACAACGCCCTCAAGGGCATTGTCGGGCTGCATCTGTTTCACTCTCAAAACAACCGGATCGCGGGCAATCAGGTGCTGGCCCACGAGAGCGCCCTGATTATGACGTATAACTTCAGGAGCCGGGTTGTCGACAATGATTTTGAAATTATCGAGCGCAAAGATATTCAACAACCCACCCCCCGGGAAGACCTCGTCGACGGATTTAGAGAGGAGCCTGCCGCCGACGTGTCGCCGCCGGCTGACAATGCTGCGCCGGCCGAACCGGCCAATGTCAGAATCGAATCCGCAAGCAATGAAGCAGACTCGTCACGGACGGCGGCCGATGCGGTCGGATTGGATCGCGCAATTCCGGCGGGCCGGTTCCAGTCATTTGAGCATTCCGTTGCAGTGGAGGTTCACTTTTCGGACCGCTTATGGTTCAAAAACAATCGCGTCACCGGACCTTTCGGCTGGCTGTCGAACACATATGATCGGACCGAATTTGTCGCCGTCTTAAAAATGTATGCCGATGCCTGGATATTGGCCCGCGGAGACGCGGCCGTTTTACTGGTCAGGCGTTTTACGGATCTGATGGGGTTGACGCCCGCTCTTCAGCTGTTCGAGACCGTTATGAAGATGTTTGCGGGGGGGCAGCAAGTGGATTGGGTGGCATATTGGCTGGAATCCACCGGCACCTTCGGCGCTATCACCCAAAACCTGCGAAAGTCGGTGGGGTTTTTAGGTGCTTCCGAAAAATTCCCTGACAACCCCTTTATCAGGATCCTTGTCAGACTCTTCAATGAGTTGCTTGAGCTGCAGATTGTCAGCCGCACCCGGATTTCAGAAAACCGGGTGGATGCCGGTCTGGTGGGCATCGGAATGCTCGAAGGCATCAACCTGGGCGGCGTCGGAATACGTGCGAATCGTATCGCCGGTGCAGCTGAGACCGGAATTCTGTGGCAGGCGCTGCCGATGCTGAACAATCCTGAATTCAGCGGAGTTCTGCTCCAATTTTTGTACCAGGCAATTCTCCATGTTTTGTCGCTCTTGATTCGATTCCTGAAAAAGATGCTGGACTACTTTGAAGGCGGGCAGGATGAGAATGGCGGCGAGGAGACACCCGTCTCCGCCATTTGGGTCCTGGCGGCGGTCTTTACGCTCTACGGGGTGGGCTCGATCTGTCCGAACCTGGATTCCAGCGGCACCGACGGCGGCAACGCGGACGCCGCTGAACCGGAAAATCCTTTTATACCGCTCATCCGGGAGCTGATTGATGTCATTCAGGTGTTGGTGGATCAACTGGAAAGCGCGGGAGTTAAAGCCGGCGTAAAAGATCTGGCCGCAAGTGACGACCGCATCGCGCACAACCAGATCCAGGGCACGGGCAACGGTATTCACACCAATCTGGCCAATACGCGGATCGTGGCCAATCACATCGACGTGTGGCCGGCACAAGCCGCCATTGCGGAATTATTCGCCATGGGCCGTTTCTTCGCCTCCCATGCCGAAGTGGTCGGCGTTCTCAGTGATTTCTTCGGCGATGCAGGTGACCCGCAATCCGGCGACCACACGGCGGTCGCCGCTCTGGGACACGCCCTGATGAATTTAAACCCGGACGCCCTCCGGCTGTCCCGCGATATGCTTTCAGAGAACCCGGGGCACTGGATCGGACTGGCTGACATGTTTGCCAAAGTCCAGGCCATCGCCGATTCGTCCAAGTTTACGCAAGAAATCGCCGCCAAAGTCGCGGCTTTGAGTCAAGCGGCCGTGCCGGACGGCATCCCCGCCGACATTGCGGCCGCTTCAGCGGGCCTGATTGATGCCATGAAAGGACACCTTACGGGTTATGGCATCATCCTCGAGGCACCGGGTGTCCAGGTGATCGACAACACCGTCGAGGGCAAGGCCGCGACGAACATTGCCGAAAAGCTGGGCGCGGCACCCGGCGGCGTCCTCATGACCTGCTCAAGCAACATCCGGGACATGATCGGCTATTTTCTTCTGATTGAGGAGGGTTTTCCGCTCTTCAATATCGGTGCCCAGGTCACCCGCTTTGACCGCAACAGCCTGCAGTGGGGTTCCGGTTACGGGCTTTCATTATCGTCTTTACCGATAATGGCGGACCTCAAAATCGAAAACAATGAAATTCAGAATCACGGTCTGGCCGGCATTTATTGCGATGCCACTTACCTGGCATCGCTTTTCGGCAGTGGAAGCTTGGACATCGGCAAACTTTCCAAAACGAATGTCGCCGCGGCGATGTCCATAGGATTTTCGTTCGATCTGCTCAGTTTTCTGTTCGGGACTTACAAGGTGAAAATCGTCGGCAATGAGATCAATCAATGTTTCAACAGCAAGGCCGATGAATATTACACGGCAAATCCTCCCAAAGATGTCTACCGTCCGATAGACTATCTGCGCTACACCGCAACCTATGCCACAATCCTGGGAGGGGTGATGGTCAGAAACGGGCTGGAGGTCAGTTGCGCGCTCAATAATATCCGCTTTTGCGGTAAAAAAGACGCGTCGTGGAATGCTTACGGCACGGTGCTCATAAACTGTTACAATGTGAAATTTGAAGGCAACAAAATTCTCAGCAACGGTCGGTCGGGCACGGATGATGTCTATTATCCGCGCGGTGGATCGATGTTTCTGGGAGGCGCAGGCGCGCTGACCATTTCAAATAACGACTTCAGCGACAACGACGGCATCACGCTGCTGGTGGCTCCCAAATTTTCACTGGTTTTGAATATGAAATATAGCACCGGTCCGGGTGAATATGAATTTACTTCTCCCTGGTATGCCGAAAATCAGACCCTCGATCGTCTGCTGGCGGTCGGTAACGTGTTCGATATCCGCGATGCTGCGGCTTCAGCATTCTGGTCGAAGATCCATTTGGGAATCCAGACGCAGACTGGCGAAGTTTTCCGCTACTTCATCAAAGATCTGCTGTTTTCGCAAAACCAGGTCTCCCTGCCTCCTAGCATCGGTGTGGACATGTGGAACAGTCTGTTTCTTGCATCCGCACAAATGGCCTTCAACGGCAACCTCATCGCGGGTTCGCAGAGTGCCGGCCCCGTTGCGCTGACCTCCGACAAAGGATTGGGACTGGGCAATATGCTTCCGATCGCACCCAATCTCAGCGGAAATATTATACTGACACCGGAAAACAACCGATGGTAAAAGGAGATTGAAATGGCTGATTCCATAGATCTGAGAAATTTAGTCAAAGCGGTCGAGGAACAAATTGAAGCCAGGTTCGGCTCGCATCTCGGCTATAAACAGGTCAAGACGGCGCTTGAGAAAAAAGGCGGCAAACCGGACCCGCGGGCCATGATCATGGATTCCAGGGCGGTGTTTGCCGGTGACAACAAACCGGTTCTGTTGGCTGCCGAAGCCGTTGACAGCCTTGAAAGGCAGGTTGCAGCCCGCAAAACTGAACTGCTGGATGCCCTCGATCGCAACCGCCGGAAGGTGGCCGCTAACATTGAAAAAAACAGGGCCCTGCTGGAAAACCGGGCAGCCAACATTGACCATGCCGTCCAAGCAGATGAGGCCATGTTTGTCGGTCGGCTGGCATCTGAGAACGGCACCCAACCGGTTGCCGGAGCAAAAGTCGTTGTGCGCAGCTCAGGGGCCGATCCCAAAATAGTGGCCGAAGCCGTCACCGATGCCAACGGCGAGTATATTATCAAAATGGGGGCCGCCGAGATCGAAAAAACCAGCAAAACGCTTTCAATCTCGTATGAAACCGGAGATGGGGCTTTGATCGACGAAAAAAAGAAAATCTACCTGTCTTCCGCCGTGGGTACTGCCAAAGTGATCGATGCGGCGGTCCCTGAAGATAAAAATGACCTGGTAACCGACATGGTCAAAGCCACCGATGAGCGCAAACAGCAGGCGCTGTTGGAGATGTCCGAGTTGAAGAAAACCGAAGCCGAATTGAATCAAATCATTTTTAGAACCCGAAGCAGCTCAGATGGAATCACCAGAAGTCTGACCGCAATCAAAGGGCTTTTTGTGAAAAGCTGAATAAAGAACCTTGGCCCAACGATCAAGGGTTTCATTGCTTAAAAAAATGCATGCCGACCATCACCACCCTGTCGATTGGATCCTGGACCGTCTGGCCCGGCCTCAACTGGCGGTCTTTAATCGCCGCTGCTCCGCATACACAATCTGCGGCTGCAGCGGCATTGCCCTGGCTGTGCTCCTGAGCCTGGGCCTCAGCGTCCACCAGAATCTTTCCTTTTGGGTTCCGACGGCATTGACGTTCAATGCCTTGTTGACCTTCTATGCCCTGGCCCTGGCAACCAGGATCATTGCCGGCGAAGAGATGCTGATCTACTATCACCATAAAATTGCGATCATCATCACCTCCGTAATGGTTCTGTGGTTTTTGAAACAGCCGATTCTTGTTTATCTTGACTTGACCATTCTGGGCCTGGGGATGTTTCTGGCCTGCGGCCGCATCGGATGCCTCATGGTCGGCTGCTGTCACGGCGGCCCCCACCGATGGGGGATCCGTTACCACAGAGGACATGCCGCCGAAGGGTTCGAAAACTGCCTGGTCGGGGTGCGGCTGTTCCCCGTCCAAGCCCTGGAAGCTGTCTGGGTTATGGCGGTGGTGGCCGGCGGCAGCTTCCTGGTTTTAAAAGAATATCCGCCGGGCGAAGCCCTGGCCTGGTACACCATGCTTTACGGCGCCGGACGGTTCTGTTTTGAATTCCTGCGCGGCGATTCCAATCGGCCTTACTGGATCGGCTTTTCGGAGGCCCAGTGGACGACGGTCATCCTGATAGTGTTGACCATGGCGGCCGAAGTGAGCGGTCTTCTGACGCTGCATGCCTGGCACGCGGCCCTGGCAATTGCCGCTGTCGTCTTTATGGTCACCCTGATTGTGATCAGACATACAAGGGGTCATGGCAGGCTTGGGTTTCGTCATCCCGGGCACGTCAAAGAACTGGCTGAAATCATCGACCGGCTGCCCGATCTAAAAGGGGCTGGGCAGCATGCGAAAACATCGCCTTTAGCGGTCGGCTGCACATCCACGGGCGTGCAGATTTCAAAGGGCCGCCTATCCGGCCCGGCCGAACAGATCCGTCACTACGCCCTTTCCCAAAAAAACGAACTGATGACGGACAAAACCGCCAGACGTTTAGGGACGTTAGTCCAGCAGCTCAGACATCCGGTCGACGCCCTTGAAATCATGCCGGGTAATCAGGGCGTCTATCACCTTCTGTTTCACGTGCGCGCAGGAGAAAAACAGAGCCCAACCCCAAAAATGACCTTGCCCGACTGGCGTCCAACGAAAGGGGCGCGCTTTCACAATTGGACATGACACCGCCTTTGGTTCAGGAGAATACAGACTGGGGACGCCGGTTGGAGATACCCTCATCGCCCACGAACGGGCCCACACCGTTCAGCAGAGCGCCGGGGGCTCAACGACGGCGATAGGAATCAGCGCAATCTCGCTCAAGGAAACCTTGGCGGTCTCAGTTGACGGGACCGATATAGGAGGTCGATATCCGTTTATGAGAGCAACAAAAAATACCATCTCGAAGGATGATCAGAAATCTGAGATCCAAGTTGAGCCGGATTCCGATTTAATTACTGAACCCGGAAATGAAGCGTCAGAAGAAACTTTTAATTATTCCGCTCCCATGAGAATTGTCTCCTCTAGTATGGGTGCCTGCCCTTCCTCAAGTACCAATAACAATAATCATAATAATATAGTTCGGCTGCAGCAATCTTACGGGAATCTTGCGACGCTGCAGCTCCTTAATCAAAACTTTGCCGTTCAGCCGAAACTCAAAATTAGTCAACCCAAAGATCACTGCGAACAGGAAGCTGACACCATTGCCAACCTGATAACCGGCAAAGGTGAGACGGAGATACAGCCGCAACCCGGCTGAGCTAATCCACCCGAACCTCCGTGCGGGGACGAAGTTCAAAATAGGCAATTTCACCAAAAATTGCATTTGGGAAACAATACACACTTACCCGAATTGACAAAGACCCCAAATTATGACCTGGCGGCAAAAAAGGAACACGCAGAAAATGAAAAATATATCTATAACAAAGCCCAACCTAACCCGGTGTTGAATTCAACGAATGAATTTGAGTCAAGCCTGCACAATCTCAGGGGTAGCGGGAGTCCATTATCTGCGTCGGCGCGCAACTATTTTGAGCCTAAATTCGGTTATGATTTCAGCCAAGTGCGAATTCATGCCAATTGGAATTCCGCGAAGCTGGCGGAATCATTGAATGCCAGGGCATTTACCACGGGTCACAACATTGTGTTCGGTCCCCAAGAGTACCAGCCGGAAACAATTAAGGGGCAAAGACTGATAGCCCACGAACTCGTTCATATCATTCAACAAAATACAATAAGGACCGATCAGTCTCATGGGCAATATTCTCAAAATCAAGTGCCCCGAATAACGCCTTCAATTCATGCCACGGATTATGTCCAGCGAACAGAGGAAAGCGACCTGATCGCTGCGCATACATCCTGGTTGAATCTCGATGAGCCCGCACTTGGCGCGACCCTTTTACAACGTGCCCAGCGAGGGGACTACGCTTTTGTGGGGCGTGTACTCGACGAATTGGGTTCGACGGATCGTGATGATGTCTCTTTTGAGCTGATCAAAGCGGCTTCCGATGAGATCCTCATCCAATTTGCCGCCACGGCACAGGGCAGACGAATGCTGGATCGCCTTTATGACGAGATCACCTCCGGCAGTGTCAGTGATGAAGAAACCCAGCAGGCAAATCGGATTATGCAGGTCAAGGCAATGCAAATTAGCGAATCCGATTTTGAAGCAGGGATTCAGACTGCCAAAATATTTCCATATAGGTTGCCGGGTCTTACGGTTTTAAATGATGCCCCCATTATGGCTGAGAGGCGCTCAAGGGGAAGAATCTGGGTGCGAATGCCTACGCGAGTACTCGGAACAGATATGTTTAGGGCTGAAACCAGAACGCTGCCGACTGATGTTTTCATTTCTGGCATAGAGCTGCCTGAGAATGAAATAATTGGCGTTAAAATGTACGATCTTGGTGGCGAAACACATTATCGCCCGGCCCTTTATTTGGTGCAGTTGGCAAACGAAACAACAACAACAGTCTACCAAAAAATGGGCGAAGCCGCAGCTCTGGGACTCACGCTTGGTACAGGTGCACTCGCGGGAGCAGGCGCACGCGGCGGTGCATCAATATTGGCAAGAATCTTTGTTTGGGCTGATAGAGTTGCGTTTGCATTGGAAACCATAACTTCGGTAATAAGGGAGCACCGAGGCTGGATAATCGAACAATTCGGACAGGACGGCAGAATCTTTTTAAGATATGTCGATATTGTCAATAGTGCCGTGGCTATTTACGGGGTTGCAAGATTTGCAATCGGCATGGGCCAAACGGTTAACAGTCTGCGCCGGGCCTATCAAAACTGGCGCCGGGCCGTACCGTCTAATTTAAGTCAGTCAGAAAGAAATGCAGTAAACCAGATAAGCAACCATACCGACGAAATTCTCGACAATACCGATCAGATAAGAAGAGCACAGCGTCCGCAACCCGGGTCGGAGACCGGGGCGGCACGTGGCGTAAATGAACCGGAGCCTTATCCGACCCAGGGCACCAGAGGATCACGCCCGACTGGAGAGCCTGAACCGAGGCAACCCCAACGAAGACCATCGGAGCAGCGACCGCAAAGACGAGTTGGCGATGTAACGGATCTTCCACCAGAAGTCAGCAGAGCGCGAACAACGATTCGCCACGCAGTCTGTGGTATGTGTTTTCCGGCCGGCACTAAAATTCTCACCAACAATGGCCATAAAAATATAGAAAAAATTGGGGTCGGTGATCTGGTTCTCTCCCAGGATGATAACTTTTCAGGCCAAAAGCTGTATCAAAGGGTCATTCAAACCTTCCAGAATGTCTCGGACGCCCTGGTTGAGGTCAAAGTCGATGATCAGCGTATAAAGAGCACCCCTGGGCATGTGTGGTGGGTTGAGGGGAAAGGATGGTCGCTCGCGGGTAATCTTGAAGTCGGTGACAAAATTTTAACGTCCGATGAGGTCATTAAGCCAATTCAGGCAGTCAGACTCTTAAAAAAATTTGCGATTACCTATAATTTCGAAGTTGAGAATTTTCATACTTATTTCGTTGCCGCACAGGATCACCTGCCTGGTATCTGGGTCCACAATAATAGTA
>CAYTBC010000098.1:0-16867 GCA_964435765.1 uncultured Desulfosarcina sp. | reverse complement strand
CCGCTTAGGCAAGGCCATGCGGGCCACGGCGCAAAACAAAACCATGGCCCGTATCCTGGGCATCGACATCGATCAAACCATCCGCATCACCTTTATGATCGGCCCGGCCCTGGGGGCCGCCGCCGGTGTCATGGTGGGCCTCTACTATGGTGCTGTACGGTTCGACATGGGATTTATTTTCATGATCAAGGCCTTTGCGGCCGCCATATTAGGCGGCATCGGTTCGATTCCGGGAGCAATGGTGGGCGGCTTGATTATCGGAACCATTGAAGTGATGTGGGCCGCCTTCCTGCCCAGCGCCTGGAAGGATGTGACCACCTTTACGGTCCTGATTCTGGTTCTCTATTTCAGACCCGCCGGTCTTCTGGGTGAAAGCTCTGCGGAGGTGCGCGTCTAATGATACGGCAAGAACTCAAAAAGCTCGTTGTCTACGGTTTCTTCCTGGCCATTTTGCTCATTCCGATGCTCGGTTTCAGAACTACGACATTCGAACCCGGCCGGGCCTTTAAAACCCTGGGGGTCTTTATGGCCGTCCTGGTTTTAAATTTTGTCGTCAAAATTGTCCGCAGCCGGAAAAAAAAAGATGTCGGCGCGCAAAAACCACCGCTCACCGAGCGCATCGGTGAACGAATCAATCGCTTCCCCAGAATCTACACCCTGGGCGGGTTGCTGGCGGCGGCGGCGATCTTCCCGATGTTTGCCGACAACTACATGATCGATGTCGGAATTACCTGCCTGATCTATGTTTGCCTGGGACTTGGGCTGAACATTGTGGTCGGCCTGTGCGGACTGCTGGATCTGGGTTACATTGCCTTTTATGCCGTGGGGGCCTATACCTATTCCCTGCTCAACCTCACCTACGGCGTCTCATTCTGGGCCGCCTTGCCGCTGGGAGTTGTCCTGGGCATGGTTGTCGGCTGCATCATCGGCTATCCGACATTGAAGATGCGCGGTGACTACCTGGCCATTGTCACCATGGGATTTGGCGAAATTGTACGTCTGGTGCTCAACAACTGGGATTCTCTGACCGCCGGACCCAACGGTCTTTTCGGCATGAAACGGCCGGCTTTATATTATCCCAGCTTTGCCGAGGACGGATTCGGCTGGGCCGCCTATTATCTTAAATCCTTGCCGGCACTTTATTATTGCATCCTTGCCATTGCCATTCTAACGATTTTCGCCGTGCGGCGCCTCGACAACTCGCGTATCGGCCGCGCCTGGATCGCCATCCGCGAGGATGAAGTCGCCGCGGAGTTGTCCGGTGTACCCACCACCTGGGTCAAATTGCTGGCCTATGCCTTGGGGGCGGCCTTCGCCTCGGTTGCCGGGGCCTTTTTCGCGGCCAAGCTGAGCTATATCAACCCCAACTTCTTTCTGTTCATGGAATCATGCATTGTGCTTTGTATTGTCGTGCTCGGAGGCGTCGGCAGCATCCCCGGCATCATTGTCGCCGCCTTCGTATTGATTGCCGCCCCCGAAGTTTTCCGGGGCCTGCAAAATTATCGCATGCTGGCCTTCGGCGGCATCATGACCACCATGATGATCATCAAACCCGAAGGACTGATCCCGGCCTCACGCCGCCGGCGCGAATTGCATGAAGGCAATCAGCTAACCCCCAAGGATTGACACGATGACGAATCCGCAACCCATACTCGAGCTTTCCGACGTTCATACATATTATGGCAACATTCATGCTTTAAAAGGCATTTCCTGCTCCATTCCCAAAGGTGATATTGCCTGTCTGATCGGCGCCAACGGGGCCGGCAAGTCCACCACCCTGATGACCATCTTCGGCGTGCAGCGTGCATCGCAGGGTGAAATTAAATTCAAGGGCCAGCCGATCGAGAAACTGCGTCCGGAAAAAGTGGCGGCTCTCGGTGTGTCGCAGACACCGGAGGGGCGTCAGATTTTTCCCCGCATGTCCACCCACGAGAATCTTGAGATGGGCGCCTTTCTGCGCAAGGATAAATCCGAAATCGAAAAAGATATGGCATGGGTATTCAGCCTGTTCCCGATATTAAAGGACCGCATGCGCCAACTGGGCGGGACATTGAGCGGCGGCGAACAGCAGATGCTGGCCATCGGCCGCGCCTTGATGTCGCGCCCCGAATTGCTGCTGCTGGATGAGCCCTCCTTGGGCCTGGCTCCTAAAATGGTGGAAAAAATTTTTCAAACCATCCTTGAAATCAATAAAAGCGGCGTGACCATCTTTCTGGTCGAACAAAACGCCCATATGGCGCTGACGATTTCCGGCACGGGCTATGTCATGGAAACCGGACGGATTGTTCTGACCGACAAAGCCTCGGCCCTGCTGAAAAACGAGCGGGTCAAAAAGGCGTATCTGGGAGAATAAACTGGAGTCGGAAAGGGGAATGCGGAATTCGGAATTGAAAAACACAGCGCCGCGGTGGAGCGAACATCCCTATCATTCTTGCTGACAAAACCATAAATTATCAAACTTAAAAGCCGCCCGGATTCATCACGGGCGGCCTTTGTTTTTTGGCGGTAAGGGGTTTTAAAAGATTGTTTAATCGAATGCCATTTCTGTTTTCCAAACTTCCCAGACTTTCCCGACAAGATCCGGACCCGGCTTGAGCGTCAATTTACCGGGCTTCCAGCCGGACGGAGTTGCTTCCTTGCCTTTGGTTTCTCTAACCAGCTGAAAAGCCTGCACCTGCCGGATCGTTTCCCCGACGTTGCGGCCGACCGGCGGGGTCAGCACCTCGTAGCCCTGGACAACACCGTCGGGATCAATGATAAACCGGCCCCGATTCTCGACCCCAGCGTCTTCATCGAAAATGCCGTAAACCTTCCCGACCTTGCCGCCGGTGTCCGAAAGCATGGGAAACGGAACGCCGCCGTCCACCATTTTGGAAAGCTCGTTATCATCCCACATCTTGTGAACAAAAACGCTGTCGATGCTCATGGATACGATTTCAACCCCCAGCTTCTGAAATTCCGGGTATTTTTCGGCAACTGCCGAAAGTTCCGTTGCTCAGACAAAGGTAAAATCACCCGGATAAAAACAAAGCAGCACCCATTTGCCTAAAAATTCTGACAGTTTGAGCGAAATGAACTTGCCCTTGTGATAGCCCGGTGCCGCAAAATCCGGCGCTTTCTTACCAACATGTATCATGGCGGAAACCTCCTTGCCCTTCGTTGTTTGTTCAGGTTTGACTTCTTCTTCAACGCTCTCGCCGACCGGGCCGCCGGTGGGCCGTGCACAGCCGACTTTCATTTCTTCGGGCATCGCGACCTCCTTTCCTTGTTTAAAGGTCAATCCAGATATCTGCTTCATAGCCGCAGTGATCGCAGACGGAATGGCCCTTGGTTTTTGGATAACGGTTAAAATGAAAGTTTTGAGATAATGTTCATAATCACATATCTCAATGCAGACCCAAAGTCAAAAAAAAATTGGCGATCAATTGCAACCAGACGAATCCATATGCATTGCATACACCGAAACGCTGCTTTTTCAACGTGACAATCCCACAGGCCTGCATTAAAGTGTTAATTAATCCGCATCGATAGCTGGAGATTATCCTTTTTAACCCCATCGAGACATCTGGAAACCATGGAAGATAACACTAAGCTGGTTGAAGCAGCCGTCCGGCTGGCCACCCAATGGCAAAATCGTGCCAATGAACTGCAGACCCCGCGGGAGAGGGCGCGGCATAAAAAATTTGCGCGTCTGTTTAACAGCCCGCAGGACAAAGTCATTCTGACCAAACTCATCGATCAGAGCTTTCGATCCGCCAGCCGCCGCCGGGTGGCCGACCAGATCCATCATCTGTTGACGACCTACGGGATCCCTTCTTTTTTCTCCCCGCTTGAAAAAACTCTGATGCTGCTGTTTATCCATGCCGGCCAGTTGGTCCCCTGGCTCACGGTTCCCAGAATCATCGGAAATATGCGGCGGGACAGCAGCCACATGATTATACCGGCCGAAAGGCAGGCTCTGGATGAATTTCTGCAGAATCGCAGGCGCCAGGGGATCAAAATCAACATCAATCACATCGGTGAAGAGGTGTTGGGGGAAGAAGATGCCGCCAACCGTTTGAAATCGTATCTGAATGATCTTAAAAATCCCCTGGTCGAACACATATCGGTCAAAATTTCAACGATCTTTTCCCAAATTCAGCCGTTGGCCTTTGATCAAACCGTTAAGGTTCTGACAGAACGCCTTGCCGAACTATATCGAACAGCCGCTAAAACCGAGTTTGTGCGCCAGGATGGGAACCGAATTCAAAAATTCGTGCACCTGGACATGGAAGCTTACCGCGACCTGGCAATCACAGCTGCGGCCTTCATGCAAACCCTGGATCAGGCGGAATTTAAGAATGTTACCGCCGGCATGGCCCTGCAGGCCTATCTGCCAGATTCCTACCTTATCCTCCAAAAAATCACCGCCTGGGCGCGCAAACGGGTAGCCGGCGGCGGCAGCCCTGTTAAGATTCGAATCGTCAAAGGCGCCAACATGGAAATGGAGCAGCTGGAAGCGGCGCTGTTCGACTGGCCCCTGGCACCCTTCGACCGCAAGGTGGAAACGGACGCCAACTGGAAACGCATGGTTGATTTCGGCATGCAGCCTGAAAACATCAAGGCCGTGCGCCTGGGAATCGCTTCGCACAATCTATTCGATATCGCCTATGCCTACCTGTTGGCGCAGCAGAATAAGGTTGCCGACTTTTTTACCTTTGAGATGATCGAAGGCATGGCCAACCACGTGCGCCGAACCGTTGCCGAGACCGGCCAGGAAATAGTCGTGTATGCGCCGGTGGCCACCCGCAGGCAGTTCATTCATGCCATCGCCTACCTAATACGGCGGCTGGATGAAAACACGGGCCCTGATAACTTCCTGCGTCATTTAAACCAACTGCAAACCAAAACCGGATCATGGGAATTTTTAACAAACCTCTTCGAAGCATCCATCCGGCAAAAGGGTCAGCCCCCGGCCCTGCCGCACCGCACCCAGAACCGGCTGGTCGAAGCATTTCCGGAAAAAATGGGAACCTATTTCGAAGCTGAATTTAAAAATGAGCCGAATACGGATTGGTCGCTGGCGCCCAACCGCGAGTGGGCGGCCCAAATTCGAGAAAAGTGGAAAAAGGGTCCCGCAGACACTCCCCTGCGGATTCCGCTGGTGGTGGCCGCAGAAGAAATTTTTAACGGACGCCGTACGCGCGACATCATCGACCCATCGCAATGTGAGCCCAAGGTGGTGGTGGCCCGTTTTGCCCTGGCCAATGTCAAAGACATCGAAAAAGCCGTGGCAACGGCCAAAGAAGACCCGGCGGCCTGGCGGCGCAAGACCTCCAAACAGCGTCACCGGATTCTTGCCAAAGTCGCCATGGAACTGCGGCGGGCCCGGGGGGACCTGATCGGCGCGGCGGCCGCCAACACGGGCAAAGTATTTACCGAGTCGGATGTGGAGGTGTCCGAGGCAGTTGATTTCGCCGAATATTACCCCTTTTCCGCCGGCGCATTTTTTGAAATCAGCCACATCCGCTGCCGCGGTAAAGGCGTCGGCGTGGTGATCTCGCCCTGGAATTTTCCGATTGCCATCCCCTGCGGCGGAATTGCAGCCGCGCTGGCAGCCGGCAATACCGTGGTTTTCAAGCCTTCCTCGGATGCCGTCCTCGTGGCTTGGGAGCTGTGCCAATGCTACTGGCGCGCCGGCGTGCCGCGAACGGCCCTGCAGTTTCTGCCCTGTGCCGGCGCCACCACGGCCGCCCGGCTGACCCGGCATCCGGACGTTGATTTTGTTACCCTGACCGGCGGCACCCAAACCGGTTTGGATATATTAAAACAGCGGCCGGACATACACCTGGCAGCTGAAACCGGGGGCAAAAATGCTATCATCGTCACCCGCATGGCCGACCGGGATCAGGCCATCAGCGATGTGATATATTCGGCCTTCGGCAATAGCGGTCAAAAATGTTCGGCGGCCTCCCTGCTCATTCTCGAGTCCGAAGTGTACAAAGATCGGGATTTTAAGCGCCAGCTGGTGGATGCCGCTCGCAGCTTTGCTGCCGGTTCCGCCTGGGACTTTGCCCACCGGATGGGGCCCTTGATCCATCCACCGCGCAATGATCTATCCAAGGCCTTGACGGAGCTGGAAGCCGGAGAATCCTGGGCTTTGAAACCCGGGCGGGTCGCGGAAAATCCTTCCATGTGGACATCCGGAATCAAGTGGGATGTGAAAGCCGGCGGCTATACCCACCTGACCGAATTTTTCGGCCCCCTGCTCGCGGTTATGCCCGCCAGAAACCTCACCCAGGCCGTCGAGCTGGTCAACCAGACCGGCTACGGCTTGACCTCGGGCATCGAGAGTCTCGACCGGCGCGAACAGCAATTTTGGAAAGAACGCGTCAAGGCCGGCAACCTGTATATCAACCGCGGAACCACCGGGGCCGTTACTCTGCGCCAACCCTTCGGCGGCATGGGAAAATCCGTCATAGGGGCAGGTATAAAGGCCGGCGGTCCGCAATACGTGGCCCAGTTCATGGAATATCAGGAAACCGCGATGCCCAGGGTGGGGCCGGTTCAAGGATCACCCCCGCTGCTGAGGTTGGCTCAGCAATGGCAGCGCAAACTGGACTGGGGCGAATTTCAAGGCATTGAGACGGATATCCAAAAAAGTATTCGAGCCGTGAAAAGCTACCTTTACCATGTCGAGCAGGTATTCGCCCGTGAGATCGACTACTTTCACCTGCGGGGCCAGGACAATATCCTGCGCTATCTCCCGGTGGGCAGGCTGATCGTAAGACTGCACGAAGATGACAGCTTGTTTGAAACCCTGGCCAGGATTGCAGCGGCAAAAATATCCGGCTGCAGACTGTGGATCAGTATACCCAAAGGGCTGGATAATGCCGTGACCCGCTTTCTTCACACCAAAGAGGGACAGCGTCTGGTCAAAAAAGACCCGATTTTTTATGAGCTTAACCAGGATCTGATAAAAAGCATACCGAGTGTGAGCCGAATCCGATATGCAGGGCCGAGCAGAGTTCCCGCGGAAGTATATGAGGCCGCTGCGGAAACCGGCTTCTATATCGCCCGCACCCCTGTGCTGATGGACGGGCGCATCGAACTTCTGCAATATTACCGCCAGCAAAGCATCTGCCATAATTATCATCGCTACGGCAACCTGGGTGAACGGGCACTGGAATGAAAGCTCGGTGGTACTTATGATTAGCCGTTTCAGGACATTCTATCACCTTGACGGAGTAATTCACTACTATACTTGACATGCCAGCCGGTTTTGGCCATACTCCAAATTCCCAAGCGAAACCGTTCAGAGGTTCAGAAGCTGAATGCTCATGCCGGCATTTGATTCTTTATAAAATAATTGCTGACCTGCTAAGAAGGTCAGGTCGGACAACCAACCCTGAACCCTTGAACCCCTAAAAAAGGAAATACGATATGCCCAACCATCTGGAACCCCACGTGTTCGATTTGCCTGTGCAGGAATTGCGCCGCGGCTACCGCAGCGACATTTATTTCTGGCGGGAAAAAATCACGCTTGAAAAGCACAAGCTCCACCCCGAAGTCACCATGCAGGTGTTTCAGAAGAAAGACGCCGTCCTGTGCGGGGTGGACGAAGCCGTGGCGGTGCTCAAACTAGCGGCCGGAAGATATAAGGATTACGCCAAAGCCTACAAATTGTTCGACAGGTTGATTGAGCTCAAAAGCAATGCCCGCCGGCAGTTTATCGGCAATCATAAAGACTATCTGAAAGCCGTCGAAGAGAAAATGGAAGTTTCCAGTCAGCTGGATGAGCTGTGGGAAAACGGTTTCAAACAGCTGAAAGTCGAAGCCCTGCATGACGGTGCCCGCATTTCTCCCTGGGAAACCGTGATGCACATTACCGGAGACGCCGGCCTTTTTGCCCATCTGGAGACCGTCTATCTGGGCATTCTGGCCCGCCGCACCAAGATTGCCAGCAATGTGCGCAGCGTGGTGGATGCCGCTAACGGCAAGATCGTTTTATACTTTCCGGCGCGCTTCGATCACTGGGCCGTGCAGGGCGGCGACGGCTATGCGGCTCATATCGGCGGGGCCTCCGGTGTTTCAACCGACGCCCAAGCCCAGTGGTGGGGGGCCAAGGCTTCCGGCACAGTCCCCCACGCCTTGATTGCGGCAGTGGGCGGCGATACGGTTCGAGCCATCACCCTTTTCGGCGAAACGTATCCAGAGGTGGATCTTGTGGCCCTGGTGGATTTTGACAACGACAGTGTCGGCACGTCTTTAAAGAGCTGCGAAGCTCTGGGAAGCAGACTTTGGGGGGTCCGGCTGGACACCTCTGAAACTCTGGTCGACAAATCGATCGTGCCGGTCATGCGAAATTTCAAACCGACAGGGGTCACCCCCCGGCTGGTGGAAATGACTCGCACAGCTCTCAATAAACACGGCTTTAACCACGTCAAGATTATAGTGTCCGGCGGATTCAGCCCGGACAGAATTGCCGAGTTTGAAAAGCAGCAGGTGCCCGTGGATGCCTATGGCGTCGGCAGCTACCTGATGCGCGGCGTCAATGAATTTACCGCCGACATTGTCCTGCTGGAAGGCAAGCCCTGCGCCAAAATCGGCCGCCAGTACAATCCGAATCCGCGACTGGAGTTGGTTTCGTAGAATCAGGAAAGGAGGCGTTTTGTGATGAGTAGGACGCATGAGTTTTTGGCCGGGCACGATCAGTTCCGGATCCCATCGCGGCAGGAAATCGGACTTGGAAATTAACGGAAGTTAGAGTTTTGGATTAGAAAATACCGTCTGCAATCCTTATTCAGCCGCTAAAATGCAAAATACTTTTCGTAGACCTCGTCTGAAAGTGCATCTATCGTACTTTCGTGGCAAACGCTGCCATGATGGATGAGATAGGCCCGATCGCAGATCAACCTGGCAAAGTTTAAGTTCTGCTCGGCCAGCAGGATCGATACCCCCTCATCTTTGAGTTTCTGAATGGTTAACGCCAGTTGATCGACGATAACGGGCGCCAGCCCTTCGGAAGGCTCATCCAGAATGATCATTTCGGGATTGCCCATCAGGGTGCGGGCAATGGTCAGCATCTGCTGCTCGCCGCCGCTGAGCGTTCCCCCGGCCTGGGTGCGTCGTTCGGCCAGATTGGGAAACAGTTCAAACAACCTGTCCGGATTCCAGGAATTATATCCTTCCCTGGCCGGCTGCCGACCCACCTCCAGATTCTCCAAAATAGTGAGGCCGCTGAAAATGCGCCGATCTTCCGGCACATAACCAACTCCCAGGGCACAGATCTTAAACGGGGGCAATTTCTCGATTGCCTGACTCTTGTAGTTTATTTTTCCGCTTTTGGGCCGCACGATTCCCATAATACTTTTGAAGGTCGTCGTCTTGCCGGCACCGTTGCGGCCCAGAAGAACGACGACCTCACCCCGTTTGATGTCAAATCCCAGGTTGAATAAGATTTGGGCTTTGCCGTAAAACGTGTTCAATCCGCTAACCTGAAGGATTCTACCATTTGGTATGGTGGCCATAGTTTATGAAGCCTCACTCTTTGAAGAAAGAAGTTGGGACGTTGGGAACTTGAGAAAAACGCCAATACCCAAAAAAAAGTTTATCATTTGCCGTCGAATTTTATTTACAGATCCGGCAGATTTCATCTAGACAATTCCCTGCCTTCAACCTCCTAGTTTCTCAAGTTCTCAACCTCTTAACTTCTCAACCTCTCTACTTCTTATCTTCCCGCGGCCCTCTT
Source organism: uncultured Desulfosarcina sp. (assembly GCA_964435765.1). Lineage (GTDB taxonomy): Bacteria > Desulfobacterota > Desulfobacteria > Desulfobacterales > JAFDCJ01 > JAFDCJ01. The sequence goes on along the minus strand of CAYTBC010000098.1, from coordinate 7,137 downwards.
TCCAAGATAGATCTCCTGGACTCTACCATTCTCCCGTACTTGCGCCGGTGTGCCTTCTGCAACCAGTTCACCCCGGTTGAGCACGATGATGCGATCGGCATGCCTGAAAACAACCTCCATGTCGTGCTCGGTGAACAAAACCCCGATGTTGCGGGTTTGGACTATGTTGGCGGTCAATTCCATTAAAGACCGGCGTTCGGCGGGTCCCATTCCGGCAGTCGGCTCATCCAACAGCAGCAAGCGGGGTCTGTTGGCCAGGGCGACGGCCAACTCTACGCGCTTTAAATCCCCGTAGGCCAGCACACCGCAGACCCGGTCATGCTGCGCTTCAATGCCCACCAGCTTGAGCAGTTCCATGGATTCGCCGCTGTAAAGTTTGGCAACCCTGCTAAAAACGGATTTAGTCCGCCGGTGGTAAGAAAGAAGGGCCATTTTTAGGTTTTCCAGAACAGTCATCGAGGCAAAGGTGGATGTAATCTGGAAGGTACGTCCCACCCCCAACTTCCAGATCTGCCGCGGCCGGCAGCCGTTGATCTTTTTGCCCTTGATCACGACACTGCCTTTGTCCGGCCGCAGCTGTCCGTTGATCAGGTTGAAACAGGTCGATTTGCCGGCGCCGTTGGGACCAATCATCGCCAGCAGCTGCCCTTCGCTCAGGTCAAAGCTTAGATTGTTGACTGCCTGAACCCCGCCAAACGATTTGGCAAGCTCATGAACCTCAAGTACCTTTGCCATAGAAATATTTTTACCTCTTCTTGCTTGGGAAGCCTAACCCGGACAAGCCGGAATTGAATATTGACGATTGAAGATTTGTTGGATCGCTTCGCTCTGTCTAAAAGAAATCGTGATGAGTGCTGAGGACTGAGCGTGTCGTTCTTTCCATCGTCCAAATTCTGCTTAACTCAGTCCTCAGTCCTCGTTACTCAGTCCTGACGAGTGTCTTTTTTAGTCATTCGACGTTCGACACTCGTCACTCCCTATCGGCTCGGATCGGCGAAATACTTGCCGAAACGGTTGTAAATGGTGCCGACAATTCCCTGGGGAAAGGCGACCACCAGAAAAATAAAAATTAAACCCAAGATGAGCTGCCAGAAATCGATCCGTGATATCTTGTCGTGCAGCCAGGTGAATACGGCCGATCCGGCTACCGGTCCGAACAGGGTTTCAACCCCGCCCAGCAGGACCATGTATAAAAAATCAAATGAACGCGGAATGGCCATTTCATCCGGAAAGACGCTTCCCTTGGAAAACACGTAAATCCCGCCGGCCAGGCCTGCGAATACGCCGGCGACAATAAAGGCCAGCCACTGGTGAACGCGCAGATTAATGCCGATGGAATCCACCCGCAGGGCTGAATCGCGGCAGGCCCGCAGGGTGTGGCCGAACGGCGTGAATACAAGATATCGCAAAACGAGGATGCCGCCGATGCACACCACCATGGTCAAATAGTAGAAAACGATTTTATCATCGGCCCACTGCGAAGGCCAGACGCCCAGGATGCCGTCATCGCCGCCGGTAAAATTTCCCCACTGGAACACGATTGACCAGCAGATTTGTGCAAAAGCCAGGGTCAGCATGGCAAAGTAGACGCCGGAAAGACGCACGCAGAACCACCCGATCATCAGCGCCAGCAATCCGGTTAAGAGCGGTGCCATAAGAAGCGCCAGTTCCATCGGCGTACGGGCGTAATGCACCAGCAGGGCGGCGGCGTAAGCTCCGCCTCCGAAAAAAGCGGCATGGCCGAAAGACACCATCCCCCCGGGTCCGAACAACAAGTAAACGCTCATGCTGGCCAGTGCAAAGATGGCAATTTCGGTCATCAGCACCAGTTGAAACTCATCCGCAAAAACAGGGATCAGCATCACCAGTGCCAGCAAAGCCAGCCCAAGGAGCTTGAGTTTGCGGGAGGCCGGCTGCAAGGGTGTCACCGCCACCCCGGATGAACCGTGTTCGCGGGCTTCGGCTTTGCCCATCAGCCCGTGCGGCCGAATCACAAGCACCACTGCCATCACCAGAAACATCAAGACAAGCGTGCTTTCCGGAAAGACCAGAACGCCGAAGGAACTGAGTTCACCGATGATAACGGCGGCCAGATAGGCGCCGAAGATACTGCCCATGCCGCCCACCACCACAACGACAAAGGCGGCGGCGATCACATTTAGATCCATCATGAGGTCGGCCCCGCCTTTGGGCAATTGAATCGCCCCGCCCAACCCGGCGAGAAAAGAGCCCAAAAAAAACACACTCGTAAACAATTGGGTCTGGTTCACACCCAGGGCATCGGACATCTCCCGGTCTTCGGTGGCGGCTCGCACCAGGATGCCCCAGCGGGTCCGATGCATCAGCAGCCATATGACCGCGAGAATCAGCGGTGCAATCAGGATCAACGCCAGATCGTACTGGGGCAGCAGCGTGCCCATGAACTCGATGCTGCCGCTTAATCCCGGCGCTCTTGGGCCAAGCAGGTTTTCGGCCCCAAACAGCCAGCGGGCAAGATCCTGAATGATCAGAACCACCCCGAAAGTGGCAAACAGAATAAAAAGCTCCGGAGCCTTGTACAGGCGCCTTAACAAGAGGACCTCCAGGATGACCCCGATCAGGCCCACCAGCAAGCCCGCCAGTAGGATGCCGGCCCAAAACGGCAGGACGCCTGTCGGGAAATGAGCAATCAGGTAGTAGGCCACAAAGGCTCCCACCATATAAAAGGAACCGTGCGCCAGGTTGATGATGCGGGAAACACCGAAAATAAGAGACAAACCGCAGGCCACCAGAAACAGGCCGGAGGCGTCCGACAAGCCGGTAAGGAATTGTACGATGTAAAAACCCAATGTAATTTATCCCGCAAAAAATGTGCAAGTAATCATTCGGATTTTAAATCCAGGTCCAGCCGGTTGAACCACACCTGACTTTCTTTATTCTTGTGGCCGCAATTTCCTGACTTCCGCATCACTCGGCAGATAATCTTTGCCGTCTGCATACTTCCAGTCGACCATAACGCCCTGACCGCCTTTCAGGGCTGTACGTCCCACATAGGCACCCATCGTGGACTGGTGATCGATTTTGCGGTAGGTGATCCGGCCGACAATCGAATCAAAGGTCAGCCCTTCCATGGCATCCACCATTTTTTCCGTTTCGGTGGCCCCGGCCTTCTTCAGCATGTGGTAAACGGACATCATGGTGTTATACCCTACGACGGATCCCATGCGGGGGTAGTCCTTAAACTTAGCCTGATAGGCCCGCACAAATTTTACATGCTCCGGCGTCTTAATGTCGTACCAGGGGTAGCCGGTCACATACCATCCTTGTGGAGCTTCACCCTTGAGGGGGTCCAGATATTCGGGCTCGCCGGTCAACAGGCTGACGACATACACCTGGTTGAAAATTCCGCGCAATTTACCCTCGCGCACGAATTTGGCCAGATCGCTGCTGAACGTAACATTGTAGATGGCCTCGGGTTTGGCATCGGCCAGAGCCTGGATTTCGGCCCCGGCATTTATGCCGAAAAGAGCCGGCCACTGCTCGGCCACAAATTCAGCATCCGGGCGTTTGCCCTTCAGCAACTTCTTAAACGACGCCACGGCGTCCTTGCCGTAGGCGTAGTTCGGTGCGATCGTGGCCCAGCGTTTGGCGTCGTGTTTGGAAGCTTCTTCGGCCAGCATGGCCGCCTGCATGTAGGTTGAGGGACGCAGCCGGAAGGTATATCGATTGCCCTGGCTCCATACCAGGGCATCCGAAAGCGGTTCGGCGGCCACGAACAGCACCTTGTTGCGGTTGGCAAAATCCGTGATTGCCAGCCCCACATTGGACAAATAGGTTCCCATCAGCAGAGCGACCTTGTCCTTCCGAATTAATTCTTCGGCAACCGTCACGGCGGTTCCGGGTTTGCCGGCATCATCGCGCGAGATGACTTCAAGCTGTTTGCCCATCACACCACCGGAATTGTTGATTTCTTCCAGGGCCAATTGCCAGCCGTTGCGGTATGGGAACGTGAAATTCGTCAACTGGCTGTAGGTTTGAATTTCGCCGATCTTGATGGTATCAGCCGCCGGCACCGTGGCAATCCTGCCTGCGAAAGTCACTGCGACAACGGTTAAAACAGCCAGGACAACTTTCGTCATTTTCATTTCTGATCCTCCTCTGGAGTCTTGCGGTTCTCAATTCACCTTAAGATAATTTAAACACAGACAAAAGGCAGGGAAAATGCCACCCTGCCTTTTTGCAGTTGGAATCCGAAATTATTTGCAGACCGGCTCCGGCTAAATATCCGGCTCTGATTTGATGATGATGCCCTTCGCTTTCATTTCCGCCAGGGCCCCGAATGATAATTTTTCACAGCCCGAAAAAATTGGTCAGAATGGTGCCGGCACACTTTTGCAGAACGGCGTAGGAATAGTGACGGGCGGCGACTTCATAGTTGGTGTTCACCATTTTATGGCGTCGCTGCGGTGATGTTAAAACTTCCTTGACCTGGGCGACGGTCTTGCGCGTCAGATATCCGTCCATAACAACCAGATCGAATCCCTTGGGCTCGATATCCCTGACAAAAGTGGCATAACGGTTGATAAGCAGCGGCTTTTTGAAATAAACTGCCTCAAGAAACGCATTGCCGAAACCTTCATACAAACTCGGATAGGTAATAAAATCAGCGTGAGGGTAAACATCCCATAGCGAAATGCGGCTGTCGTCGTTGTCTCGCCGCGTGGGGTCGGAAATGCTGGCATTTATGATCCGCAGATCCACCCCCCTGGCGCGGGCATCTTCCCGCAGCCAACCGGCGTATTCGAACCCTTCCCTTTCGGCTTCGTGGGAGATAACCAGTTTGCAGCGCGGATCTTTTAATTCTTCGACCAATTGAATCGCATGTTCGATCCCTTTGCGCGGGATAATGAAAGTCGGCTGCAAAATCATGACATCATCGGGCTTCAACCCAAGCGTCTCCCGCAGCCTGAGTGTTTGGTTGGAGTCGATTACCGGCGGGTTTTCAAAATCCTGCACATTGGGAATGATCGTCGAAGAGATGCCGGTCCGCAGCGCCAACTCCTCCTGGGCCGCCGAATTGGTCACCACGTGTGCGATATTGGGCAATTTAGGGGGAAACGCCATCTGCAGGTAATCACCCACCGCATTCACCAGATACCGCGGCCGCTCCCAATAAAATTCGTGATGGTGGGCAATGGTCGGCAGCTGGGTTTCGGCCAGAATTTCAGTCAGGGCGATCCCAAGCGCTATGTGCATGGGAAGTGACAGGACATTCTGGGCAATGATAAGCTCAATTTTAAATTGACGAATGAATTCGTAAAGCTGTTTTTTTAAATAATTCTTCAGCTCGTAAATGGCATCCGTAACCTGCGAACCGCGCCTTTTATTGCCGAAAATCTGCCGATCAATCCATTGATTCTTTTCGTGCTGAAAGGCCGCCGCGGGAACCAGAAAGCTGCTCTCCGGGTCGCGGTCCAACAAACCGGCAAACCAAAAGCAGGTATGCCCGTTTCTCTTTAATACGTCGGCACACTTGCCGGCTTCCAGGCTGACGCCGTCTGTCCCCGCAAAGCGGGTGGATATGAACCCGATGTTCCTCCCCATAACGGAATCCCTTTTGCTTTTCGATAACTATTTGATTGCCGGCTTAATAAGATTTCACTTCTGATCAGATGGAGATGGGTACGGTCACATAGAAGCTTTTATACACAATTGCACGTTATGGTGTCAAATGAAGTCAAGAAAATATGGAATTAAATTTTGTAATTTCTATTTTTGGTATTATTATAGCTGCAAATAATGAATCCCGCCCTGAAAAATTAAACTTGCAACCAGGATGTTAAAAACATGCACGGTGACAGCTACCATATTTTAACCATTGGCGGCGGTAGCGGCCAATTCGCACTTTTATCCGGTTTAAGAGATTTAAACGATATCGCCATAACCTCGGTGGTATCCATGGCGGATAACGGTGGGAGCACCGGCCGGTTAAGAGACGAACTCGGGATACTGCCGCCCGGCGATGCCCTCAAATGTGTGATCGCGCTTTCTCCCTTTCGGGAGGTCGCCCAAAAAACCATGCTCAAAAAACTTAAGCGCGACCGGCGGTTGCAGGGACACAATGCCGGCAACATTCTGTTGACCATGCTTTCACAATACGCCGGCAGCTTTCCGGTGGCCATTGATGCATTATCGGAAATTTTTGAAATCAACGGCCGGGTCCTGCCGGGAACCACCAACAAGGTAACCCTGGTAGCCGAGTTGACCGATGGCAAGCGGATTTATGGCGAATCCGCCATCGATATACCGCAGAATGCCCAAAGAGAGCAGATCAAGGATCTATTCCTGGTGCCCCACTTTAACAATTCAATTTATGCCTATCCGCCGGTGATCGAAGCCATTGCAGATGCAGACTATATCTTCATCGGTCCCGGGGATTTATATACAAGCATCATGGCCAGCCTCATTATTCCAGGTATCAGGGAAGCACTTCAACAAACGAATGGAAAATTAATTTACATCTTAAACATCATGACTAAATTTGGGGAGACCCATCATTACCGGGCGCCTGATTTTGTCGGAAAAATTGAGGATTGTTTGGAACGGACCGTCGACGGCGTCGTCTGCAATACAAGCAGGCCCTCCCCAAGGCTCTTGGAAAAATATGAATCAGAAAAAGCTGAATTTGTCGGTGTTGAGGATTTCGAAAATTGGAGGGGCTCCCGCCGAGTATATGCAGCCGATTTGCTGGATGCTTCAAATCAAATCGTCCGCCATGATTCAAAAAAACTGGCAAGGCTGATTCAGGAGATTGTCTTCAAAATAATTCCCAAACCTGCCCAATGCCTGCCGTCCAAGTCATAAAAAAACGTGGTAAGGGCACCGCGAAAATCAAAGGTGATCTGACGGAGCCTCTGATTCCTGAAGAAGACTGGGCAATGTTTGGAAAATGAAGTTGCTGAAGACACCTGTTGCATTATATGGGCAATCTCACAACCGGCCGCCCGCTCTCAAATGGCGAAATCCTATCCTCACGTCAATTCAATCTGGTAGAAATAAAGCGCTGCGCCTTCCAAATTTTCTTTCATTCCCATTTTCGAATTTCCATTGCTAATTCCGCATGCCGAAATCCGAATTCAAACTAAATTCCCAGGTAGG
>CAYTBC010000097.1:0-16960 GCA_964435765.1 uncultured Desulfosarcina sp. | reverse complement strand
CCGCCATTACCCAGGCCAAGTGCATTCTCAGGGCGATCACGGGCAATCTCGACGTCATCGGCGGCGACATGCTCGCCGGCCCCTGTGAAAAGGCCAACTACGGCGCCCTGCTCGAGTACATGGACCAGTTGCCGGCTGAACAAAGGCAAAAACAGCTCGGTGCCGACCAGCACAAGCTTTGGGGTTATCCCGGCTATGAAATGGTGGAAAAATCGGCCAAACCTTACTGGTACGGCAAGGGGTTGACGGCCGGTTTTCTGCCCGGCTGCCACGAACCGGCCGTCTGGACGGCCATTCTGGAAGGCAGGCCGTATCCGGTGAAGGGCTTGATTTGCGGCGCCTGCAACCCGCTGATCGCCTACCCCAACACCAAAAGAATCTACCGCGCCTTAAAGAGCGCTGATCTTGACCTTTACGTGGTGGCCGAGCAGTGGATGACGCCGTCGGCCATGCTGGCAGATTATGTCTTTCCGATTACCGCCTGGATGGAACACCCGCAGCTCTACACCCAGACATTTCAGGGCAGCGGCTCTGCCGCCGGCCTGGGAGAACGCATTGTTGCGCCCCTGTTCGAGCGGCGATCGGATTTTGAATTTTATCGCGGCTTGGGAGTAAGGCTTGGCCAGGAACCATACTGGCGCAAGTCGCTGGATGAAGAATGGGATTTCTGTCTGGCGCCTCTGCTCAAAGAGCTCAACCTGGAAACATCGCAGCAGTTCGCCAGAGAGCAGCGCTGGTGGTCGCCGCCGGCAGTCGAAAAACGGTATGCGACCATCAACCCGGATACCGGCCAGCCGCGGGGATTTGCGACCCCGACCGGCAAGGTGGAGCTGTATTCCACCATCCTCGCAAAGCTGGGCTATGATCCCCTGCCCGCCTATCAGGAGCCCCCGGAAACCCCGGTCAGCCAACCGGAGCTGGCTAAAAAATATCCCTTCATCCTGATCACCGGCGCCCGGTTCCGCCCCATGCACCACTCCGAACACCGGCAGATACGCTCCCTGCGCAAACTGCATCCCCACCCCATTGCCGAGATCAACCCGGATACCGCCCGGCAGCTGGGCATTGGGGACGGCGAGTGGGTGGTGATCGAAACGCCGCGGGGCAAAATCAGGCAGAAGGCCAAGCTGACTTCCCGGATTGCGCCGCGCATGGTGGAATCCCAGCACGGCTGGTGGTTTCCAGAGGAGATTGGCGAAGATCCCGTCCTGTTCGGCGCTTTTCAGTCCAATGTCAACGTGCTCACCCCGGACAGCGAAGAATTCTGTGATCCAGCCACCGGCGCGGTGACCTTCGGACCCTTGTTGTGCAAGATCTATCCTCTCAAAAAATTTGCTTAGGGTTTACGAAGAAATAAATTCACAAAAAAAATATGCCCCTGGTTTTTTATCATCAGGGGCATATTTTTTATATAGCCGCTTTTCTCGGCTGTCACGGTCTATCGCGCTTGTTTTCAAAGTCACTTCAATATCAAATGTTGACTTTTGTATAGCATTCCTATAATGCCCCTCTGAGACTAACGTTTTGAGTCACATCGCTAAAAACTATCAACACAGGAGGGCATCAGATGAACAAGGCTGAATTAATTGAGCAAATGGCAAAAGACACCAATATTTCCAAATCGGCTGCCGGCCAGGCATTGGATTCTTTTATAGCCGGTATTACCGATGCGTTGAAGAAAAAGGACGGTAAGGTCACGTTGACCGGCTTTGGAACTTTTCAAAAAACTCGCCGCAAAGCCCGCAAAGGCCGCAATCCGCAAACAGGCGAATCTATAAAAATCAAAGCAAGCAATGCCGTAAAATTTAAGCCCGGAAAGAAGCTCAAGGATTCGATTTAGAAATTAAAAAGGATGGGCGGTTAGTTTGATCGAATAACCGCCCAGTTTTTTAGGATCCGGCATTATAGTCAATTTTGCCGTCCGGCAGCATGTACAGGATCAGAGCTTCCCCATTCGTAACCGTTGGGTAGTGGGCCGATCCCGCTTCATATACGCACCAGCCGCGGGAGGTACCATCAAATTGGGCGTCCGGGGAAATCGGCATGACCATGCAGACCTCACCGCCGGGGTGGCCATGCTGCGACCCCACTAAATCGGCCAGGTCCACGACGTCGATGCTGAGTCCTCCGGTCTCTGCACACGGTTCGACAACACGCCCCCACCGCCGCCCCGCATCTCCGTTTGCACACATCCATCCGTCTGCGATCGCTTCGTGGCACGCTTTTTCAATCGTATCGAATACATCGCCTCCAGGTGGGAAGCGGCGATTGAGTTCCCCGGCGAGCTTGTCGTCTATCGCCATTTTTGAGACAAGGTCGGTCACGGGTTTAAGCAGCGCCTTAAATTCATCAATTTTCATGATATCATTTCACCTTAAGCCCGTGCTCTTTTTGCCAGTCGGGCCCGAATTTTTTTTCACAATAGCTTGCCATCCGGTCATACCAGCGCCACCAAAGGCTTTTGCCTTTTTCTTTGGCTTCATAAATGTCGGCTAAATAGGTAGTAATCTCCGCCATTTTTTCTTTGGGCACAAAAGAAGCCGCACCGTTCTCATAAGACTTTTTGATATCTTCGGGCGTCATGGCATAAGCGGTCAGCATGACGCCGATGACGCCTTTCTCCGTGCATATGTCCAGCAGCCGGTATCCGTGGACCCCCATGATGTCCAGTATCGCCATATCGAAATACCGGTCGTTCAGCAGTTCCTTGGCCTGTTCAAAGGTGGAGGCTTTGGTTACCACGCACATGGGCAGCAAATCTTCCAAAGTATCGAGGACATCCGGCTCGTCATCCACGATGAGAATTCTCTTTTTATCCAGCGATTCGAGTCTTTCCACGATAGCGTCTCCTTATCTGGTCAGCTCACATAATTTAATTCTCTTCCCCAATGAGTCAACCTCCATCAGGCCAACTCGGTGTCTTAAGTTTCCGGCCGCGGGGGAAATAGCTCCGCCTTAATTAAGCCGCTATAATGGGACGACCAGCCGGGGGAACCTTTCCGCAACATAGGGTTTGAGCAGATCCAGGGCACCCGCAAAGGCCGTCACGGCCGCGTCGATATCTTTTTCGGTCATGGGGGTTGAAACGGCCGTCATTCCCCGTTTGGCGGAATAGATGCCGCGATTCATCAGTTCCAGGTGCAGCAAGCCCGGCAGCTCCCCGACGGCCGTCAAAGCCCGAACGCTGTCGCCGGCATTGTTGAGCGGGCCGTCAAACCAGTGAATCTGGTTCAAAGAGCCGATGCCGGTGACCTGCCCACGCAGGCCGGCCTGTTTGAAGGCTTCGTTGAAACCCTTTTTCAGGCGTTCGCCCAGGGTGTTGATTCGATCGATGGCTGGCCGGTCAAGGGCCTTTAAAGCGCACAGGCCGGCCGCCATGACCACATTGGCGGCGTTGAAGGTGCCGGAATGAAAGACTGCCCGCGAATGCGCCGGATCGAAGCGGCCCATGATCTCGGCCCGGCCGCCGAAAGCGCCCACCGGCAGACCGCCGCCGATGATCTTGCCAAGGGTGGTCAAATCCGGCGCCACACCGGTCAGATTCTGCATGCCGCCGGTGCTCAGACGCAGCGTAATGACCTCGTCGAAAATCAAAAGCACCCCGCTGCGGTCGGCCAACTCACGCAGACCGGCAAGATAATCTTTTTGCGGTGGAATTACGCCGCCGGCACCCAGCACGGGCTCCACCATGATGGCGGCAATCCGGCCGGCGTCCTTTGTTAGAACCGCGGCCGCCGCCGCCAGATCGTTGAAGCGGACCACCCTGACGTCCTGCAGCACACTGGCCGGGACGCCGGCGCGCACGGAGGCCCGGGGAGGGCCGTCGGCTCCGGTGTCGGGCAAGATGTTGACCTCCGCCAGATCGTGCCCCCCGTGGTAACCGCCGTCCATCTTGATAATAATTTCCCGGCCGGTAAACGCGCGGGCAGCCCGGACGGCAAAAAGGGTGGCTTCGGTTCCCGAGTTGCAGTAGCGAATCATGTCCATGGCCGGAATCCGACCGCAAAGGTGCTCGGCGTGCAGGTACTGGATTTCACCGGCCGCGCCGAAAACCGTGCCGTTGGCGGCCTGATCCTTAATAGATTCAACAATCGCCGGAAAAGCGTGTCCGTGAATCAGTGACGTGTAGTTGCCGAGCAGGTCGAGGTACGCATTCCCATCGGCATCATAGAGATAACACCCCCTGCCTTTTACCATATAGGCCGGGTAAGGTGAAAAATAGGTGGCCGTCCGGGTGTCACCGCCGGGCAGGTACCGGGCGGCCTTTTCCTGGTGCACCCCGGATTTGCGAGTTTTTTGGCGATAGGTTTCCAGGATTTTCCGTGAAATGTTCTCAGACACATTGCCCATGGGCACCTCCCTTTTGGGGTTTGTTTGACGCACCGTATTAATTCAGACGTTGGAAGGGAGTCACAAATCAACACGAATTATCACGAAATTACTTGAATCGATAATCTATCCCTGCTCTATATCCCGGACAAATCAATTTAAAATTAACAATACATACACAGCGTTTTGCAAGTTTTCCATATATCGTGGTTCTTGAATAAAAGATTCAAAGGGTAAATGCGTTAAGTATTACGGCGCTGTGTATAGATATATTTTTTTTTGCGACATATCAAATAATTCTTTTGGATTATGGGGATCAAATATCAATTTGAAACTAAAAAATTATTTTCTAAAGGAAAAAACACAAATGCCGATAAGTTCATTTGAAATGCATTTTAATATGAAGCCACAAGCTTTTTAAAGTTCAAACATTTTTTTCTACAGCTGATATCTTTATTTTTCAAGGCGGATTAATTAGGCGTTCGCCTTGCAGCCCAGTTTTTGAACAGGGAGGAGATAAATAATGTATAGCAAGAAAGAAGTTCAGCAAAACGCCGTTACCGATGCAAAGAATAATATTCCCGGCAGAGAAGACCCGAATTTCTCCCAATTCGAGCAGGAGTGCATGGCCATGGCCAATAACGAGGCACGGCAGGTGATGTCTATATACGAGCCTCAATTGGAAATCCTCAATGGCAAGCACAAACCCCTGCTCAAGGAATATGATCGGATTTCTAAAGACTATGATGCGCACGCCGCCAAAATCGGGCGCAGCGAACCCAGTGTGGAGCTGTCCAGGGGCAAGTATTATATTTTGATGTTTTTGTTTGTTCTGGGGGAAATCCCCATGAATTCGCTGGCATTCTCCGTGTTCGGTGAGAGCCAGATATTCACCTGGATCATGGCGCTCGGGGTGGCCGTGGCCATCCCGTGGATTGCCCATGCCATGGGAATTCTCATCAAGAGAGGATCCGTGCCCTGGTGGAAGAACGGCATTGGCGTGGGTGCGCTCCTGCTGTTGACCATCGGCGGTCTGGTGGCCATCGGCTATGTGCGTGTCCAATACCTGGGCGATCTCAGTTCAGCCGGTGCAGTCGCCAGTTTCGGCAGCAGCAAATTCATCGGCGCCTCATTTGTCGGCTTGAACCTGGTTATTTTAGCGGCGGCCACGCTGTGCTCTTATTTTGCCCATGACACCGATCCCTTGCTGGAGCATCTGCACCGCAAAACCAACCAGATCAATAAAGCCATGCGGACCATCGAGGCCAAGCATAATAAAATTGTCACCGAACAGGAACAAAAGATCAACCGGATTCATCAGCAAACCCAGGAAAACATCTATTACTATCGCAAAATCAATCACCGCGAACGTCCGGATCATGAAAAGCCCAAGTCTTTTGAACGGGAGCATGAGCTGATCCTGGCCTTCGACAAAGAAGATCGCAGCAAAAAAGTGCAAAAGATGCTGGATGCAACCACCAAGTTGCGTATTCAGGCATCAGGCGAATAGTAAGCAATTAAACCCTTTAATGGGATTTGAGGAGGTACACCCCAATGAAGCGGTGGAGTCTAATAATCTTGAGTGTCATCGTTCTCAGCAACCTGCTGTTATTGAGCGCCGTGGAAGGAAAAAGTGATGCCTTCTGGAAGCTGGGCAAGGATAAAAAAAACCCGCGGGTAATCGCTGTCTTTGTCGATATGTCGGGCAGCACCAACCAGGCCCGCCGAACGGTTTACCAAAATGCGTTTGAAAAAATCTACCAAAATCTTCAGCAAGGCGATCGCGTTATTATTGGAACCATCACCGGCCGGTCCTACATCGATTTCAAGCCGGTGGTGGATGCTGAGATTCCCGAACAAAGTATATGGGTGAATCGCATTGCTTTCGAACAGAACCTGGCCAACACTAAAAAAGATCTTCAAATTGAAGTGGAGAAACTCCTGTCTCTCAAGCGCGGCACGCCGCGAACGGAGATCATAAATTCTCTGAATATCGCCGATAAGATCTTTTATAACGAAAAGCGCCAAAAAATTTTGATTCTTCTCTCTGATATGGTGCAGGATTCAAAAGAATATAATTTTGAGCGGGTCAAGATCACAGATGAATACATCTCCAAGATCATCAGTGAACGCCAAAAACAGAACCTCATCCCCCAGCTCAATGACGTCAAGGTCTATGTGGCCGGCGCCAGCGCAAATGATTCCAAACAATTTCAGTTAATCGAAAAATTTTGGAGTCGTTATTTTGCCGCCTGCGGTGCAGATTTCTCATCTCAGCGCTACGGCCATTCTTTGATTGAGTTTGAGAAAGAGACCTAATTAATCCGCCCTGAAAAATAGCGGTTTCAGTGTTGTGAATTGTTCTGTAAAAACTGAAGAAAGTTGTTAGATTGCATCCCCGGCGGATTAATTACTTAATGCTTCGCATTTTATTTTACGCTTTTTGAGGGGCAAGATAGAATAGGTTCCGAGGACCGAGGTTGGATGCCTTGGCCCCTGTCTGCATAAAAACATAAGGGGAGCAGTTCTTTGAGGACTGCTCCCCTGATTTGTTTCTACCTGCCACTTTTCAAATTTAGAATTATCTTTGGGTTCGATCTGCTGAAATGTAGCACTGAGTAAATTTTCTTATTTGATAACCATCCGCGAAAAATTCCATCAGGCTCACCAGGTCATAGACGGGCACATTGAACTGATGCTGGATATCGGATCTGAAGCTGATTAAATTGGTGCACTCCAATACAACGGCACCAATGGCCTCATCGGACCGGAAAAGCTCCTCGGCTGCCGCCAGAACCCCTGAGCGCATGGCTTCCGGGTCGAGCTTCGGCCGGCAATGGATCACGACTTTTTCAAATTCCTCGCAGTTTTCCATGCCTCGAACCACAAGGCGATCGGGATCGGCACCGGCCGCTTCGAGATGCGGGGTTTGAAGCAGGCGGGTGTCGCCGGTAATCAGACCGATTTTCTGATATTCGGGCAAAAAACCGGCAATCAGAGGCAGTAGATTTAAAGCGGAACCGATAAACGGGATGCTGAGGGCATCTGCAATGTCCTTCTGAAATACAGAAAACAGCCCGCAATCCGCGGCCACAAAATTGACCCCTTCCGCTTGCAGGTCAACGGCCGCCCGGATGATGCGATCCAGGTTGTCCCGTCTGGAATCAATGAGATCTTCAAATGGAAAATCCCGGATAACCCCGTATCTGACCGGAAAATTAAATGTCGCGGCATGTCCCGGATCACCGGGAAGTCGCGGAATGGTGGCATCGAGCATTAAAATACCGGCAACTTGACCATAGTTGGTCGTGCCGCCGAAAATGAATCGAGGCATAGCAATTTTTCCTGGATAACCTATTGTACAGAAAGCAGAAGCCTGGAAGCTTGGAGGCTGGGAAGCTGGAAAGCCGCCCCATTTTTCCTGCGCCTCACGCCTTCGACCTTTATCCTTTAACCTTCTTCCCTGTTCCTTATGCCGTGAGCCATGCGCCTTGCAAGTCCGTCATCCAGCAATCAACATCCAGAATCCCTTAATCCTCAACACGCAACTCGTAACCCGTAACACGCAACCCGCAACGCGTGCTCTGCAGCCACCAGCAAGCGGCTAACAACCCAATCCAACATCCAACTGACAACATACAACTAACGCTGGGCGCGTGCGCTCAGCTTCGGGGCACCCCCTTCTCGTCCCAGCCCTTGATTTTGTAATACTCCTTGACCATGCGTTCGACCGGTACGACCTGGCCCTTTGAGGCTCCTTCTTTCAGGGGCTCGTGGGTAAAGCGTCTGGGCAGCGTGTCCTGGTCGGCATCCACACCGAAATCGATATTCATCTTGCGGTCCCGGTCGATCACGCCTTTGAGAGCCTTGTCCACTTTGGCGGGCGTAAACTTTAAACCCGTGCCGGCGGTCAAGAGGCGGGAGGCAAAATCAAAATCCATGATATCCATGCTCAAGCCGATGTTCTTGCACATGGTCAGGCAGTCGGTCAACAGGGCCTGGCGCTCGGTGTGCTCCACCAGGACGGCTTTGCCCTTGTCGGCCAACCGATCGGCAATCTCCCGGATGCCCCAGCGCTTTTCGGCTTCATCGTAGCGTTCGGTCAATTCAAAAAACGGTTCGGCCCGCAGGTGGTCGCCGCCCCGCGAGGCAATGGCATATGTCAATCCAAAGGCTTTGATACCCCGCGGATCGCCGCAGATCATATCCAGTCCCTTGACATGGAAGGCATATTCCTCGCTGCCCCGGCCGAAGCGCCGGGCCAGGCTGCGGGTGCCTTCGGCAAAGGCGTCGCCGATGCCCTCCCGGCGGATGATCATGTTCACCAATCTTTCAACCGTCTCCCGGTTGCCCCAGCTAAAGTCGAGCCCGTCAAAGTCGTCATTACTGAGGACCCCCCGTTGAACGCACTCCATGGCCCAGCCGATGGTTTCACCGGTACTGAGCGAATCCAGGCCCATGCGATTCAAAAACGCATTCATTTTAAGGCCGAATGCCAGATCGTCATTTCCAATGCGGGAAGTGAAGCTGCACAATGTTTCAAATTCCGGGCCTTCAGCCTCAACGTCCCCGGTGAGGTAATAGCGCGAGCAGTGCAGGTTGCAGTTAAAGCACGATTTGTTTTTGACCTTGTATTTCGCGGCCAGGGTTTCACCGCTGACCCGGTCCACATACCCACACAAGCCTTGCTGAAAATGGTTGGTGGGCAGAATCCCGATGCCGTTTAAGGCTTTCATCAGCAGGGTAGAACCCAGGGCATTGCGCTTTTCATATTCCGGGTGGACCATGATGCGATGATCCAGTTCGCGGCAAAGTTCGAGAAAACCCGGCGGGTCGGCCACGGTTAGCCGTCCCCTGCCCCGTACGGCCACGGCCTTTAAATTTTTGGATCCGAACAGGCACCCCATACCGGTCCGGCCGCACATGCGTGAATTGTTGCAGGCCACGGTGGCATACTTGACCAGATTTTCCCCGGCCGGCCCGATGGCGGCCACCTGAACGGCGTTGTCGTTGAGTTCGCGACGGATGGCGGATGTTGCCTGCCAAATATCCTGCCCCCATAAGTGGGAGGCATCCCGGATTTCAACGTGGTCATCGGCCACGAAAAGATAGCAGGGATTTTCACTGCGTCCGGTCATCACAATCTGGTCGTAGCCGGCCTGTTTGATTTCAGCCCCGAAGTGCCCGCCGGCCGCCGAGTCACCCAGGATTCCGGTCATGGGTGATTTGCCGGATATGGTCATAAAGGCCGAGGCCGCCAACAGCGTGCCGGTCAGCGGACCGACGCCGATCAGCAGCAGGTTGTCCGGGGAAAGCGGGTCGATTTCCCGCTTGAGTTCCTCATAGAGGCGGGTTGAATTCAGGCCGCGGCCGCCGATGACGTTGAGCATGAAATCAGGATCTGATTTTTCCCGCTGAACCCGTCCCATAGTCAGGTCCACTCGCAGGATATGTCCGCCATAACCGTGCAGCATCTATTTGCTCCTTTCTGAAATCCAGTCCTGCCGCAGCTGCGCGGAACTGCTCAAGGCGTAGCGCAGTCTTTTTTCCTCGGGCCCAAGCCCGCGGCTGCCCTTTTTAAACGCTTTTAAACCGACGGTCTCGCTGAAGTCCGGCTCATAGTGAATGGCATCCAGCGTGCAGGCTTTGACGCAGCGCGGATCGCCGCCGCAAAGATCGCAGACGTGCGGGATTTCCTCGAAAAGTTCGATCGCACCGATCGGGCACATGATCTCACAGGTGCCGCAGGCCGTGCAGAGGGTCGGAGAGACGATCACCTGCCCCAGCGCACCGATTTCAATGGCATTTTCCGGGCATCGGGTACAATAGCGCTCCCGGCATTGCTGGCAGACCACCGGATAGTCAATGCCGATATCCTCAATTTTAACGACCTTGATCCGGGCCCCGCTGCGCCCGATTTTGCCGGAATGGAAGAACGAACAGTTCACCTCACAACGGCTGCAACCCGAACACTTGGACAATTCAAGCGTGATCATTCTTCTTCGATCCTCTCTATCCGATAGTGAACCCTGCCTTTGGGGTCCGGGCAGACAAACAATTGGCCGGCCTTGCCGGTCCAGTCCCCTTTTTCAGGTTTTATCCGCTGAAGCAGGGGAAAAATGGGCATCATGCTTTGCAGAGCCCACATACAGATGTGCTTGCCCTCCGGGATCATAATCTTGCCGCCGTCCAGCACAAAACTGTCTCCCACCAGGATGGGCTGGTTGCAATATCCGTCAATTCTTTCCGCAGTGACCCTAAGTTTATACATGGGTTGATTATCCCCTTTCCAATACATGCCAGACCTTCTTTATACACCATTTGATGTCGAATTTGAAATAAATTTCGAAAGAACTGCCGCTTGACACTGCTTCGAGCAACGTCTATAAACACAGGGTGTTCCGGCGATCGTTCAAGGAAAAAGGCACATCATCGGTTTTCGTGGGAGGGAGGAGCCATGGCCCCCGAAATATTGTTCCAAAAGATCGGCATTCTGGGTATGGGCCGGATGTCAATAGGGCTGGCCATTGATCTCGCCCTTTCCGGACTGAAAATTGACATGATCGATTTGAAAGCCCGACCCGCAAATCAGCGCAGGCAATATGAAATCGGGCTCAGAGAGGAGTGCGAAAAGGTCATCAGGTTATTGAACCGGGATCTAGAATCATTCCAATTCCCGGTTTATCTGGCAAAGCCGCCGGCCGAAGTTTACGATGTCATCTTTGAAGGGCTCCCGGAGGAAATCCCGTTAAAGCATGATGCCTTTGCCAAACTGAGAGGATCCGTCGAAAATGAAACCCTGATCTGCTCAATGACGTCTACGTTTACGGTCGAAGAGTTGTCCCGGGACCTCGATCCCCCCTTGAACATCATTGTCACCCATTTCATGAACCCGCCCTACCTTCTCCCCTTTTTGGAAGTTGTACCGCATCCGGCAGTCCGCCAGGGTCAGGTGGATAAGCTTTTCACTTTTTTAAGATCCGTGGGCCATATGCCGATCCTTTGCAAATCCAGCCCCGGCTTTGTCATTTCGAGATTGCAGCTGGCTGTCATGAATGAGGCGGTTCGATTGCTCGAGGAAGGTGTTGCCGCGCCGGAGGACATCGACAAAGCGATTCAATATGGATGGGGCTACCGGTTTCCGGTTATGGGAATTCTGGAGTTTATCGATGTCGGAGGACTTGAAATTCTCTATCATGCCGGCCGATCGGTATCCGGGGAGTTAAATCGACCGGATCTCGCGTGTCCCCAATTAATCGAAGAAAAATTTAATCAGGGTTTCATCGGGACTAAGACTCTCAAAGGAATTTTTACCTACCCAAGTCACGAGCAGGTGGCCCAGAGCGACCGCGCAAGGCTTCAAAAACAAATCCGCTTAAAGTCCCTGCTCGATGCGATCCATCGTGAGGATGGCGCCTGGCAATAGATCAAAGGTGAGTCATGGAGATCTCGCAAAATTCAATCTTTAAGCGGCTCGTGCGAAAAACGCCTTTACTCTCCCTTGCGGAACATGAAAATCTTTTCTGCAAACTCGAATGCTGCCAGGTGGGCGGCTCGTTTAAAATCCGGGGATCACTTTCGACGCTTTTAACCCTGGTGGCCGAGGGCAATCGCAAGGGGGTGATTACCGCTTCGATGGGAAACACGGCAACCGGGCTGGCCTATGCCGGGAGACTTTTCAATTATCCCGTAGCAGTTGTCATGCCCGAGACGGTTTCGGCCACCAAACTGGAGGCAACCCGACGAATCGGGGCCGAGATCATTTTGAAAGGCAAAGTGGGCGATGACGCCCTGGAACACGCGTTTAAGCTGGCCAAGCAGCGGGATATTCTGTTTGTTCATCCCCATAAAACCCGGCCTTTCCTCGAAGGCAACGCCACCATCGCTCAGGAGATCATCGCGGAGAACCCGGCGGTGAAACAAATTTTCATTCCGATCGGCGGCGGTGGTTTGGCCTCCGGCATCTGTCAGTACATCCGGGACAGCGGCAGCTGCGCCGCTCCCATCGGGGTGGAAGCAGAAAAGGCGGCTGCATTTGACCAGAGTTTTCGGAAAGGCCGGCCGGTGAGGCTGGAGAAGATGGAAACTATTGCCGATGCCCTCACGCTCATGGAACCGGACCCGGAGGTCTTCGCATACCTGTATCGCAACCTAAAAAAAGTGGTAACCGTCTCGGAAGAAAATATCATCCGGGCTATGAAGATTCTTTACGAAGAATTCCGGGTGATAACGGAACCGGGCGGTGCCGCGCCCCTGGCGGCAATGCTGGGCGAAAATCCGATCGACCCGTCTGTAGCCATCATCAGCGGAGGAAACATTTCCCTGAAAGAATTTCAGAAGATCGTTTCAAGCGTTTAACAATCTTTGCGCCGCTGTTTGAGATAAATGGCAGTTAGGCGACCTTTTAGCGCATCCTAAATCTATTTAACTCTTCCTATGGGAGAGATGTAGGACCATCGCTTTCACGGGGAAGATGCTGGATGCTGGATGCTGGATACTTGATGCTGGATATTCAATATTTTATCAAAAGGGAGGGTAGTATGAAAAAATCATTGACAACCGTTTTGGCATTATTTGCAGTCTTCATCGTTGCCGCAGTGGGACACAGCGCGGATGTTAAAAAGGGCATCCATATCGGTGATGCCGGTGCCTTTACCGGGGATGCGGCCGCTCCCTGCATGGAGATTTTCAACTCCGCTCAAATCGCCGTTGATGAATGGAATGCCAGAGGCGGCATCCAGGGGGTTAAAATAGAGCATATTATGGGGGATGACGCCCTGGACCCGGCTCAAGGCGTCAATGTGGCCCACAAATTCGTGGCAGACAAACTAATGTACGGAGTCATCGGGCCTCCCATGAGCCACATTGCCCAAGCCACTTTGAAAATCTACGCCGGTGCCGATATGCCCCAGATTACCACCTCGGCCTCCAAACCCGATCTAACTGAACAAGGCTATCAGAACTTTTTCAGGGTCAACGCCCGCAATGATGCCCATGGCTGGAACTGTGCCCTGTTTATTAAAAAACATCTGAATGCCAAACGGGTCGCCATCGTGAATGAAAAAGTGGCCTACTGCGAAAATTTGGCTAAAGAAACCATCAAAGGCCTGAAAAAACTGGGTATCACTGATATCGAGCAAGAGACGATAGTGGGCGGTGCCAAGGACTACTCGGCGGTCTTGACCAAAGTCAAAGCTTTCAAACCGGATGTTATTTTCTTTATCGCCACCACTGCCCCCGATAATGCCATCGGAGTTCGCCAGACCAAAGAATTGGGAATTGATGCCGTCTTTTTCGGCTCTGAAGGAGCCCGGGACAAAAAGGACTACATCCAGGCAGCCGAGGGTTTGGCTGAAGGTTCCTATGTATATCACTTTGCGCCGGATGTATATGCCATTCCCGCAGCCGCCGGCTATGTCAAAACTTTCGAGGCCAAGTACGGCAGCATCAGCGGCTTCGGCCCCCCTGCTTACGAGGCGATGAACATTTTGCTGACCGCCGTCGACAAGGCTGCGGCCGACGGGAATATCTCGCGCCAGGAAGTCGTGAAGTATTTGCACGCTACCAAAAACTATAAAGGGATTCTAGGCTTTCCGGTGTCCTTTGACAAAAAAGGGGATCTCGAAGGCGGTGCGACCTATTTTTTTCAGGTCAGCGGCGGCGATTTCAAACAGGTTGCGGTAATGACCGGAAAATAAAAAAGTGCGGGTTTTATTTTAGTCTTGTTAGTAGGACAAACAATTGGAAGTATATCTACAGCAACTGCCCCAGCAACTGGTAAACGGCCTGACCCTGGGAGGCGTCTATGCCCTGATTGCAATCGGCTACACCATGGTATACGGCATTCTGGGTATGCTCAACTTCGCCCACGGCGAAGTCTACATGATCGGCGGTTTTACCGGCTGGTGGGTGCTGCATCTGTTGACGCGCGGCAATCAATTGCTGGTCAACACGGTGATGGTGATCGCACTTATGATCCTGATCGCCATGGCCGTCTCGGGGCTGGTGGGCATAATGGCGGAGAGATTTGCCTACCGGCCGCTGAGAAATGCGCCCCGCATGAATCTGCTGCTCAGCGCGCTGGGCGTATCCATTTTTTTACAAAACCTCGTACTGAACTACCAGGGCGCCAAAGTCCGGTCATTTCACATCGCAGCGTTGATCCCGGAAAGCATCCGGGTATTCCACATCGGGACCACTGTTTTATCATTTATGCGCATCCTGGTCATCGCGATCACCTTCCTGCTCATGGGGCTTTTAACCTTCATGATTAAAAAGACCCGGGTCGGCAAGGCCATGCGAGCGACGGCCCAGGACATCGAGGCGGCTGCATTTATGGGAATCGATGTGGATCGCATCGTGGTGTTTGTTTTCCTGATCGGATCCGCGCTGGGCGGCGCAGCCGGCACCCTGGTGGGGCTGCTGTTTACCCAGGTTGATTATTACGTGGGTTTTCAGGCCGGACTCAAAGGGTTTACGGCCGCCGTTTTAGGGGGTATCGGCAGCATTTACGGCGCCATGCTCGGGGGTATTCTGCTCGGACTGACCGAATCGCTGGCCGTCACTTTTTTTCCGTCGGCCTATAAGGATGTGGTTGCGTTTTTAATTCTGATTGTAATCCTGATCGTTAGACCCTGGGGACTGGTGGGGGAAAAAGTTCCGGAGAAAGTCTGACGATTGCGGATTTCGAATTGCGGATTGTGGAATGATTTGAAGGCGGAAGGCGGAAAAATTGGAGATGAGCCATTTTTATTTAGCTGTGGAGATCCGTGCAAATCCGTGTCCTGATATAAATAGCTTAAATTCAGAACCATGAATCCTCAACCAAATACGGCAACAATCGGCAACCCTGATTCAATTTCCTGGAACAGATCTCGGCGACTGGTGCTTTACGGGGTTATTGCGGTTGTTCTGATCATCGCCCCCCATGTCATGCCGGATAACTACTGGCTGCGCATCTACACCATGACCGGGCTGTGGATCATGCTGGCACTGGGTTTGAATGTGGTGGCCGGGTTTGCCGGTTTGCTGGATCTGGCCTATGTGGCGTTTTTCGGGATCGGCGGCTATACCTTTGCCCTGCTGTCATCCAGCCAGTTTGACATTCACCTGCCGTTTTTGCTGGTTTTGCCCCTGGCGGCCGTGTTCACGATGATTGTCGGGTTCGCTTTGGGCGCCACCAGCTTGCGGCTGAAAGGCGATTACCTGGCGATCGTCACACTGGCATTTGCCCAGATTTTTAAGCTGCTGCTGTTAAATCTCGACACACCGATCAATATTACCGGCGGCGTCAACGGGATTTACAGTTTCGATCCGATCAACATATTCGGTTTCAGATTGATAACCCCGGCAGCCTATGCCTACCTGATCTGGTTGGCCGCGACCATCGTCGCCATCGGCTCTTTCCGGATTAAGGGCTCCCGCCTCGGACGCGGCTGGATAGCGCTGCGTGAAGATGAACTGGCGGCGGAAGCCATGGGGGTCAACACCACCTGGATGAAATTGATGGCGTTTGCCGGCGGCGCCCTGGTGGCCGGTGCTACCGGCGCCCTGTTCGCGTCTTTTCAGGACTCCGTGTTCCCCAACAACTTTGATTTTCCCCAGCTGGTGATCGTCTATTGCATGGTGATTCTGGGCGGCCTCGGCAACGTTTCCGGCGTCATCCTGGGAGCTGTGATTCTGTCTATCCTGCCGGAGCTCCTGCGAGAATACGGCGCCTATCGCATGATGTCCTACGGCTTGATTTTGATCGTTTTGATGGCCTTAAGACCCCAGGGCATCATGGGCGATATCGGTTTTTTGGTAAAAAAGAAAAAGCGACCGGACAAAGATGAAACCGGCAAACTCAGGGCCTCCACCGATCTTTATTATGCGGCCGGGAAAAAGGCTTCGGACACGACGGACGACCAGCCCGGCTTTCTAAAAAGCGACCGGGTTATGTTGAAACTGGACGGAATAACCAGAGACTTCGGGGGCATAAAAGCCGTCAACGACCTGAGCTTCGAGCTGCATAATAAAGAAATATTAAGCATTATCGGGCCCAACGGGGCCGGAAAAACGACCCTGTTTAACCTTATCTCCGGCATCTATCCCCCCAGCTCCGGCCGAATTATTTTCGAGGGCAGACTGGTTACGGGCTTAAAACCCCATAAGGTGGTCAAAGCCGGCATCGCCCGGACCTTTCAAAACCTGAGGCTCTTCAATCAGATGAGCGTGCTCGACAATGCCAGAGTCGGCCGCTTCTGCCGGACGAGTGCCGGCCCCCTGTCCGTTCTTTTTCAACTGCCGCGGCACAAACGGGAGGAGGCGGAAACCGAACTGAAAACCAGGGCTATCCTGGGGCTTTTCGGCGGTCGTTTGACCGGCTACCGCTTTGACCAACAGGCCATGTTTCTGTCCTATGCCAACCGCCGGCGGCTTGAAATCGCGCGCGCCCTGGCGACCGACGCCAAACTGCTGCTGCTCGATGAACCCTCCGCCGGCATGAATCCCCAGGAGACCATCGAGATCACCGACTTTATTAAAGCCCTGCGGGATGCGTATGGATACACGATCCTGGTCATCGAGCACAAGCTGAACGTGGTGCGCACCATTTCGGATCGGGTCATCGCCCTGGATTACGGGGTTAAAA